>JBOHZJ010000035.1:0-22801 GCA_050738395.1 Steroidobacter sp. | reverse complement strand
ACTCAGATCGTTGCGCGCGCAACTCGACCCGCACTTTCTGTTCAACAGCCTGAACTCGGTCGCCGCGCTGATCGGCAGCGACGCGGCGGCCGCGCGGCACATGTGCTTTCTGATGGCGCAGTTTTTTCGCAAGAGCCTGACGCTGGCGCGTGAGCAATCGATTCCGCTCACCGCCGAGATTTCCCTCGCCGAAACCTTTCTCGCGATCGAGAAAGTGCGTTTCGGCGAACGTCTGCAGTCGCGATTCGACATCGCGGAGGACGTGCGCGACGTGATCGTGCCGCCGCTCATGCTGCAGCCGCTCGTCGAAAACGCGGTTCATCACGGCGTTGCGCATCTGCTCGAAGGCGGCGAGGTGAGCGTCACGGCGCGCCGACGCGAAGGATTTCTCGAGCTCGTGGTCGCCAATCCATGCGACCCCGATCGGCCATCCTCGCGCGGTACGGGCGTGGGCCTTGCAAATGTGCGCTCGCGCGTCGAGACGCTGTGCGGGCATCGAGCGAGCGTGGACGTCGACGCGCGTGAAACGTATTTCACCGTGTCCATTCTGCTGCCTGCGGTTGGGATCGCGACGACGTCGAAGGAGCCGGGCCGCAACCCGGGTTCAGGCGGCGTCCCGACCCCCGCTACCTCTGCGCAAGGGGCCATGCAGCCGGAACAGGCGGGCAAAATCGCGTTGAATTGAGATCACGGATACAAGAGGGGATGTCGTGCGTGTTCTGATCGTTGATGATGAAACGCTGGCTCGCGCGCTGCTCGCCGAGCATCTCGCGAAGATTCCGGAAATAGAGGTGGTCGGGCAGGCCGCGAACGGCTTTGAGGCCGTGAAGCTGGCCGAGGAATTGACGCCCGATCTCGTGTTCCTCGACATTCAGATGCCCAAGCTGTCGGGCTTCGAAGTGCTCGAGCTGCTGGGCGAGCGCGCACCCGCCGTTATCTTCACGACGGCCTTCGATGAGTTCGCATTGCGCGCATTTGAAGTACACGCTGTCGATTACCTGCTGAAGCCGGTAGAACCCGCACGGCTCGCCGATGCGGTAGAGCGCGCCGCGCTGCGTGTGCGCAATCGCACTCCGGCGCCGTCCGCCCAGGAACTTTCAGTGGCGGCGCGACCGCCCGGTCGGGCGCTCGAACGTATTCTGATTCGTCACGAAGGGCGCGTGCATGTGCTGCCCCTCGAGCGCATCGACTTCATCGAAGCGCAGGATGACTACCTGTCTTTCGCGGCCGGCGGAAAGCGCTTGCGCAAACAGCAGACGATGAGCGACCTGGAAACACAGCTCGATCCGACGCGGTTCGTGCGCATCCATCGTTCCTTCATCCTGAACGTCGAGCGACTCGCACGCATCGACCTCTACGGCAAGGATAGTTGGCTTGCGATCCTGTCGGATGGCTCCAAGTTGCCGATGTCGCGCACCGGGCACGCCAAGCTCAAAGGGCTGATCGGATGAGCGCGCAGCGCCGTTGTCCGTTCTGCGTCGTGCGTTGTCCGCAAGGACGCGAACCAGGCTCCGGACGCGCAACGGGCGACACACAACGCACAACGCGCCGACATCTCCGGCTTGATGCGAACCTTTGAGGAGACTTCAGTGACCGATCCCGATCCCAACCCCCGTTCCGAGGAGTTCCAGTTCAGCGGCGACACGCTGCTCGCGAAGGTCCGGGAGATCATCCGGGCGGGCAACATTCGCCGCATCGTCATCAAGAATGACGAAGGTCGAGTGCTGATCGACATTCCGCTGACCATCGGCGTCGTCGGTACGCTGCTGGCGCCGCAACTGGCGGCCATAGGCGCGATCGCAGCACTCGTTCTGAAAGGCTCGATAGTGATCGAGAAGGAACCGACGGCCGGGTTGAGCCTTTAATGATTGATGCCTGTAGCAGCCCGCACATTTCACTCGCACTGGAGGACGAGCGTTTGCGCCGCCCTTGCGTGCGCATCGCTCATCGGACCTGCGCGGGCGAGCGAAGAATCTTCCGCCATCGTAAAAGCGTACCTCGCCGCCACAGCTGAACGACTGCCGGCGCCGGCGCGCGCCGCGCTGAAGCGCATTGACGATGCGCCGCGCCAGTTGCTGGCTGCACGCTCCTATATGCGCGCCGCGGAAACGCTCGTCGAGCGCTGGAGTTGGTCGGACGAGCAGATTCGCTCGTTCGCGAGGACATCGGAGCACGGCGAGTTTCTCGATGAGGTGGTGCGAGTGCGTGCTGCGTTCGATGCGCAGAATCCCGGTTACACGCTCAGGGCCGGTACGCAGGTGCGCAGCCTCGATGTGCAGCTTCAACGCTGGAACGAGAACGCATCGGTGGGTCGAGTCGCGCAAACCCTTGCATCCGCGGCGGCGGCTGAGTTGAAGGCGGGTGAGTATCCCGCGGCGCCCACTGCGCCCGCCCTCGATCTTTTCGCGAGGTTCCTGCGAACCTGGCGCCCGGAGACGCCAGCGCCGCTCGCGGCGCCCGGGTTGTCGCTGCACGGGCAACTGCGCGCAATCGACTTCCACGTCGAGAAGGACGGCCGCATCATCGCGGGCACGCAAATCGCGAGCGTACGCAGCATATGGGAGCGTCAGGGGTGGGCGCGCAAGTTGCAACTTGCCGTCGAAGGCTCGCGTTTCGTCGGACCGCTGCGATCGCCCAACGAGCCCTGGCACTATGAATATGTTCCGTCGAAGCGATTGGCGACCAGCGACTAGCAACTAGCATCAGAGAGTCAGCGCATGAATACTCGCTTCCTCATTGCCGTGTGCCTGAGCGTGACTGCGCTTGCCGGCTGCGCCGCGACAACTTCGAACGTGCGTATCGACAAGGCGGACGTGGATTTGTCGAAATGCGAGACGTTTGATTGGCTGCCCGCGTCCGGGGACGCTGCGTCGTTTACTGAGCAACGCGTGCGCGCAGCAGCGATGCAGCAGCTGGAGCAAAAAGGTTACGGCCAGTCGGTCGACAAGCCCGACTGCCGCATAACGTATGTACTCGACACGCACGAGCAGCCAGGACGGAAGCCGCGCGTTGGCGTGGGCGCCGGCGGCGGATCGCGCGGCGTGGGCGGCGGTATCGGCGTGAGCATCCCCATCGGTCAGAAGGACCAGCACGTCGGTGAATTCACGCTCGACGTGATCGACGTCGGGAGCAATGCGCAGATCTGGAGCGGCTCGATAGACGCGGCGTTTCGCGCCGCCGAACTTACCGAAGACGAAGCGCAGGGAGTGGTCCGAAGAATTCTCGCGGAGTATCCGGATCGTGCGACTGGCGAATAGCGGCCAGGGAAGAGACGAGGGCTTCCCTTCGCTATGTCCCGATGTGCGCCACCGGGGCAACCGGCGTCGGCACGAGAGCCTCGACTTCATAGGCCGATCGCAGCCGTGTCGCCTGCCAATTGCAGTGTCGGCGCCAGTCCTTCACGTTCACGCCCAGTCGCGGCAACAATTGTTTGCGAATGCTGTTCAGCAGATCGCAGTCGCCCGCCTCGAGGGACGCCTTGCTGTCGCGTGACAGGGATATGCGCCGCCAGGAGGCAGGAAAGCGCTCGACGTCCGCCGCGCTCGGAAGGCGCCTGTTGCGCAGTTTCGCCGCCAGCTGATCGCGCGTATCGAACGTGGTCGCGGCGCGAAGGTTCTCTGCGGTGGCTTCCATCGGAGTCGCGAGCGAAATTCGCGCGCTGAGTTGCTGGACCAGCGAATCGCCGCTGCAGCCTGCGTCGATCGACAGCGCCGCGTGCGCTCCCATCGCTTTCAGGATCGTACGCACCTTTTCCTTCAGCGCGTCGCAGGTATACGCGTAGTGTGGGCTGTAGTATTCGAAGTCGAGGTGCTGCACTCGCCAGATGGCGTCGATGACCGCCTCCTGCACCACAACCGCGGAATTCGACGTGACAGGAATCGCAGTGCTCAGAGCGAGCCCGAACGTGGCCGCGATGGCTCGCAGATTCCGATGGCGACTGCACATGACGCACTCCAGACGCCGCGACGAAGTTGTCGACGCCAGTCTGAAACGCTCCTGGGCTATGTGTGTTGTCTGGAGTGCTAAGTTGTGCGCCAGGCTTGCTGAAGAGCGAGCAATGCAACGTCGGGCGTATGTAGCGGAACTCCGTTTAGAGCCAGAATCCAGCAATCACAGCCCACGTCGCGGCTGCGGCGAGCGCGATGCCGCCTATCGCGCGTCGCCACGAGGCGATCTCGACTGGGGGTGTAACCTCCGAGCGCTCGGTGCGAACGCCGGAGATCATCGGGCGGATCAGGTTTTCGCGTCTGTAGAAGACATAGAACAGCACGGCGGCGACGTGCAGCGCGATCAGCGCGATCAGCACATTAAAGACATCTTCATGCCATTGCGCGCAGGTCCGTCCGACATCAAAACTGACGAGATGTGACAACGGGCCGGATTCGATTCCGTCCACGTCGACCGCGAACAGCCCGAGGCTGACCTGCGCGATGAGCAGGGCGAGCAGCGCAAATGCGCTCCATGCGCCGAGCGGGTTGGGACCCATGGCGGTTTGTGGGTCGCGGCGCGTCGCCACCGCCTTTACATATGCAAGCAGCGCCCGCGGCCCACGCAGGAATTTTCCGAGTCGGGAGGTCGAACTACCGGCGAACGCCCAGTACGCGCGAAATACGAGCAGGCCGAGCAGCGTATAGCCGCTGTAACGATGAATCTGGAGTTGACCGTTCTCAGCCGTCCACCACGAGGTCGCCACCAGCGCGACCAGCAACCAATGCACGATTCGCGTCGGTGCATCCCAGACACGGACACGGACACGGACCAGCGACAGCCGTTGTATCAATCGTGCTCTTCCGGGGAGCGAAAGGCGTCGTGACAATTCTTGCAGGCCTTTCCGACTGCACCAAACTGTGTTTTCACGGCCGGAAGATCTTTTGCATTCACGGCAGCGAGCAAACCGGGCGCCGCGTCGCTGAAGACCTGCTGCGCGGCTTCGAACTCCTTCGGTCTGGCCCAGATCTCCGGCAGCGCGCGTGTCTTGCCGGCTTCCGGCCCAGTGCCGGCTGGAAACCACTTCGCCTGATTCGCCGCAGCCTCATTGATGACCTTCGCCGCCCGGTTGAGTGCGTCCCAAGCCTGCGAACCGCCACGGCTTTCATCCCGCACTTCCTTGAAAGCGTCGCCAAGTCGGTGGTAATGATCGTGCCGCGCCTTCATCAGTTCCTTCGTCGAGGCTTCCGCGAGCAAAGCATTGGCTGGCGCAAGCGCCGCCGCAGCGAAGATGAACGAGGCTGTCGCAGCAAGCGTGCGGAAATTTTTCGCCATGAGGTCTCCGGGTGAAGTAAGCGCTACGCGATTGTGGCAAGTTGCCTTCGCGATCCTGATGAGATCGACGAAACTTGACACTGCAGCAGGTTGACACTGCAGCAGGCGACCATCGGAACGTCAGGATTCCTTGCCTGCATGACAGGTAAACACACATCGCGCTTCCGATGCACGCGGGGTTCTCGGCTAAGCTATACGCGCCCGGAAGACTGAGTAAGAACGGAGAGTTCCGCCGGGTTCGCAGCTCAACAATTTTGACAACCGTCCCAGGGAGGACGAATGAGTAACGTACGTCAGCTGGTCATGGCCTCGGTCGCGATGCTCGCGGCGGCGTGCTCGACGACGCCGTCACAGCCGAAGGGTCCGGATCTCTCCGGCCCCTGGGTGCTCACGACCGAGAGCCAGATGGGGGCTCAGGATTCCGACATGATCATCAGGCAGACTGGCGACGCGCTCGCCGGCACGCTGACGAGCCAGATGGGCAGCGTCGACTTCACGGGCAATGTCGCAGGCAGCGCAGTGGAGTTCGGCTTCATGTTCAATGCGCAGGGGACTGACCTGAAGATCGATTACACCGGCGTCGTTGAAGGCGACTCGATGAAGGGTAAGGCCGTGTTCGGCTCCTTCGGCGAAGGCTCGTTCACTGCGAAGCGCAAAGCGATGTGATGGCGCCGGAAGCGGTTGGCGCGAACCGCCAACCGCTGTCCATTATCTCCGTGCGGGCTGAACGAACGTCGCCAGGTGCTCGATCAACGCGGCGCGCTCCACATCGTCCTTGACGCCTGCGAACGCCATCGTCGTGCCCGGCGCTGCGGCCTGCGGGTCGCGCAGGAATGCATCGAGGCGCTCTTTCGTCCAGTCGCCGCCCATCGCCTTGAGCGCGGCCGAGTAGTTGTCGAATTCTGGCGCGCTGGCGATCGGTCGGTCGACGATACGGTAGAGATCCGGTCCAATGCGATGCGTGATCCCGTCGACCGAGCCATGACAGCCGGTGCACAGCATTCCGTATGACGTCGCGCCGGTCATGCCCCGGGCTGGCGCCAGCGTGATCAGGACGTTCTCATCCGTCCACAGCAGCAGGCGTCCGTCTTTCATTTCGAGGAGGTCGCGCACGCGCCTGCCCACTTCCATCTCCTCCGCGAGCACGATGCGATCGCCCTCGATGACCAGGCGATAAAGCGAACGCGTCGCGAGTGAGCCTGCGATCAGATCGCCGCGCCAGATGTCGAACAGGTCGCGCTCGAAGCCCGTCAAGCCGGATACGCCGATACTCGGCGTCCACGCGTATGCGGGTTGCACGAAGCCGTCATGTCGGCCTTGACGCTCGCTGAGCGGCCAGGCGAACGCGCCGTATTCCGTGCCGTAAGTTACCAATGGCCATCCATAGTTGGCCTCTGCAACGAGCAGGTTTACTTCGTCGCCGCCCTGCGAGCCGTGCTCGGCCAGCCAGACGCGGCCATCGCCCGCTACATACAGGCCCTGCGGATTGCGATGTCCGAAGGTATAGATCTCGTTCGCATGCGTATTCAAATCGATGCTTATCGTCTTGCCGTACGCCGCCTCCGGATCCTGTGAAAACGCCTGCAGGGATTCGACTCCGGAGAAACCGTGATCGCCGAGCGTCAGCAGCAACGTATCGCCGTCGAGCAGCGCCATGCGCCCGCCGATCTCTTCGCCCTTGAACGGATTCTTGCCGAGTTTGCGTTGTTCGCCGCTGAGCGGGATGCATGGCGAGCTCTCATAGAGCGTCCGCCATTCCGCTGCGCCCAGGGATTCCTCGAGAGCGCCGAGCGAAGCGTCGATCACCGAGACGCGGACGGCGAAGCAGTCCTCGTCCGGCTTCCAATGGTGATGTGAGGCGAAGATTCGCAGCGCATCGCCATCGGACTGCGTCAGGATGTCCGCGACGCGGAAACGCCAGGTCTGCACGCGCGGCGGTCCAAGCTCTGAATACCCTGAACCGCGTTCCGGAGCTCGGGCGCTGCCTCCGTACGCTGCAGCGAACTCTTCGCGATTCAGCGGTACGCGCGCTGGCAGCGCACGCGTCTGGATGCGCCCATCCGAAGCGAAACTCAGCGCGTATAGAAGCCCGCCGCCATCGCCCAGCAACACCTCGTCGCCGAGGTGATCAACGCCGCCGCCGCGTGTGGCTGGAGCAGGAATCAAGTTTTCATGGCTGACGACGTGGACGTTGTAAAACGCCGTCTTCAGATACGTTTCATTCACAGCCGCATCAGCCTGGTTCACCGCGCCAAGTGTGTACACGGTAAATCCCGCGGTTGCGAGCAAGGCGACGCCCAGCGCGATGAGCCCGGCGGCTCTGACACCGCGGCTCGCCACGGATAGAGGAATCAGGAGGACTGCGGCCGCAAGCACCGACAGAAGCAGATAGCGGGGTGTGTCGAATCGCGCGGCGAGCAACATCGCGAGGAACAGGCAACTCACGGCGAGGGTGATCATCAGTGCACGCGCAGCGGCGGCAGCGCCCTGCACGCGAACGAAGATCAACACTGCGAGTGCGCTCGCGCCATACGCTGCAAGCAATATGACCAGCGGCGCGAGATCGCGAAGCCGCAGCTCCCACCACAGCGCCTGGTGTTTGAGCACGGGCAGGCACAGCAGAATCAGTATCGCGAGGCCGTGCCAGGCGATCTGCGGAGGCAGGGAGCGTTTTGAGGTCTGCATCATTCTTCGCGACACGTCGTCACGACGCGCCCCCAGGAACGCATTACCTGTAGAAAAAGATCCCTCCTATTGTCGGAGCAGGTCGATCCGCGGCGCGGTCCACGGCGGTACATGCGCGGGACACCGCCCAGGCGTCTCGCTCAGCTCGACCTCGGCAAAGCCAAGCGGAACTTCACGGTCGTAACGAAGATCGCCGATCACGAGCGCATCCTCGATGGTCGCCAGCCATGGCGCGCGCGCGAACTGCATGAATGCGGACGCCCGGCAATCCGCGGCCGCCGCTTCCGCGAGCCGGGAGCGCGACGAGACGACCTCGCCGTACCACTGCAGTTCCGCATCGTCGATCGCATTGACCGGCCGGATAGGCGCCGTGACCGCCGCCCTCAGACTCCGGTTCGGACACTCATCTGCGGGCATCCATGACGGCGCCAACGACAGCATCGCGCGACGCAGTGCGACGTCGTCTCCTGCGCCCTGAATCAGCAACACTTCCCAGCACACCGGATTGACCGGCATGGGCGTGAGCACGTGGTCATAGAGCGAGGCTTGTGAAAAGCGGCGCGCCGCGGCCGATTCGACCCGATCGCCTGCAATGTGACTGGTCGCGGCGAACATCGCTGTGACGCCGATCCACAGGACGAGCCCGGAAGCGAGCGCGATGCGTGGGGTCGCTCGCCGGCCGATGACGAGCATCAACCCGACTACGGTGGTAAAGGCGACTGCAAAAATTCGCGGAACGAGCCCGGAGAAGAACACCAGAGCGACGCCGACCGCGAGCACCGCCATGACAAGGCCGCGTGCTGCTCGCGTGCGCAGTACAAATGCAAGCGGTGCACAGGCCGCCCACAGCAGCGGCTCGATGATGAACACCGAATCCCCGTACCACCAGCCGTTGTGGAATGGCCAGAAAGGATGCACACCGTAGTTGTTCGAGAAATCCATGGCGATGTGCACAAGCGGCGCGAGCAGCGCGACAGCCGCCAGCGTCAGATGATCTCGGGGCGTGGGCCGCAGACGCCGCCAGCGAAGCCATGCCTGCGTTGTAATCAGCAGCAGCGCCGCCGCCGCGAGCGCGCCAATGACAGTATGTGTGTGTCCGCGATGGTGCAGCAGGTAGCCGAGCTTGTCGCCGGTAATGGATGAGTAGAGAAAATCGAGATCGGGAAAGTTGCCGCCGGCCGCCATCAGGATGACGAGCAGGTTGCGACGCGTATCCGCAGGCAGCCCGCCGCTCGAATTGGGCAAGACGCGGGCGATGCTTTCGCCCACCAGCACGCCGATCAGAGTGTGGGTGACGTTATCCAACTCAGTCGATGAAGAACGCAAACACGAACACACCGATCATCGAAAAAGCGATTGCGAGTTTGAACAGCGCGCCGAAGATCAGGCCAAGCCAGGTCGCAAGGCCGACACGGCCCGCCTGGCGGACGCGTCCGTGCACTGTGATCTCGCCGATCACGGCGCCGACAAACGGGCCGAACAGCAGCCCCGGGACGCCGAAGAACAAGCCGACGATCGTGCCAATCACCGCGCCCCATATCGCTCGCGCGCTCGCGCCGACGCGTTTAGCGCCCAGAGCCGAGGCCGCCAGATCGACGCTGAACGCGATGAGCGTGAGAAAGCCAAGAACGCCCAGCGTGAGCCAGCCGATACGCTGAAAGTCATCGATGCTCGCGGCGACCAGCATCCCTGCGAACATGAGCGGCACGCCGGGCAGCGCCGGCAGCACGATTCCCGCCGCGCCGACGAGCATCAGCGCTATGGCGAGTATCCACAGTAGTGTTGCGCTCACTGTAGCTGACGCCCTGGTGACTTGGACTGGCGACTGGTGAATAGTCCGGATCGAAACAGTCTGGCCAATCACCAGTTACAAGTCACCAGTCACTCATGACTTCAGCACAGCTTGCATCGCTGATGATCATCGGCTCCGGCGCATCACATGCGATCGTGAACGCGGTGCTGAAGGCCGGCCGGGACAAGATGTCGAGCCGGGCGCTGATCGACGGGTTCAGTGCGCTATTGCTCGCACCAGCCGCCTTCATTGCGCCCCTGCCGCACGGCGCATGGGGCTGGCTCGCAGCGTCATGGTTCGTGCATCTCGCGTATCTCGTCTGCCTCATACGCGCCTTCGAAACCGCCGACATGAGCGTCGCGTATCCGATTGCACGCGGCGCGGCGCCGGCGCTCGCCGCGGCCGGCGCCGTTGTGTTCTTTGGCGAACCGATCAGCGTATGGATCGCCTGTGGGATAGGCCTCGTTTCGATTGGCGTCGTGACCATCGGCTTTGGTCATCGCGTCGATCGAACCGCCATCGCATGGGCCGCCGCGACCGGCGTTTGTATCGCGCTTTACACAGTGATCGATGCGCAGGGCGTGCGCGCAGCGCCGAGCGCGGCGAGTTACATCGTGTGGATTTTCATCATGCTCGGCGGCGGCATCGGTCTGCTGTTCGCGATCTGGCGTGGGCCCCGGTTCATCGTCGCGGCGCGCGCAGAATGGCGAGCTGGCTTGTTCGCAGGCGCGATGTCGATCGTGACGTACGGACTTGCCTTGTGGGCTTATCGACTCGGGGATACGCCGCGGCTCGCTGCGCTGCGCGAGACATCCATCGTGTTCGCAGTGCTCATCGCCATCTTCGTTCTGAAGGAACGCGTCACAGCGACGCGTCTCGTCGGCGCCGGATTGATAGCGGTCGGCGCTGCATTGCTGTTGATGCTTTCGCACTGATGACCGCGCCGTGCAGGTCCCGCCTTGCGTCGTTGACAGCAGCGCCTTCCGCGGGGCAAGCTGCGATAAATCATCAAATGATGAATAAATCCCAGAGCGGCCTTTTCCGGGGGCGACGTGCGCAATCCTGCGCTCGCGCCGAGTATCGACAATGACATTCGTCGTGGTTCTCTTTGCACTCGTCCTGTTGATGCTCGCGGCGTATCGCGGCTACAGCGTCATTCTGTTCGCGCCTCTTGCCGCGCTGCTGGCAGTGCTGCTGACGGACCCCTCGGCCGCGCCTTCCGTGTTTACCGGCCTTTTCATGGAACGCATGGTCGGCTTTGTGAAGCTCTATTTTCCCGTGTTCCTGCTCGGCGCCGTGTTCGGCAAGCTGATCGAGCTCTCTGGATTTTCGCAGTCGATCGCCGCCGCGGTGATCCGCATGGTCGGCGAGCAGCGCGCCATTCTGTCGATCGTGCTCGTCTGCGCGCTGCTCACCTATGGCGGCGTATCGCTGTTCGTCGTGGTGTTCGCGGTGTATCCGTTCGCAGCGGAGATGTTTCGCCGCGGCAATATTCCGAAGCGACTGATTCCCGGAACGATTGCACTCGGCGCCTTCACCTTCACGATGGACTCGTTGCCCGGGTCGCCCCAGATTCAGAACATCATACCCACGACGTTCTTTGGTACGGACGCCTGGGCGGCGCCGGTGCTGGGTGTGATCGGCGCCATGTTCATTCTCGCGGCGGGAATGGCCTATCTGGACTGGCGTCGGCGGCGCGCGTTGCATGCAGGGGAAGGTTACGGCGTCGGGCACAGCAGTGAACCCGAGCAGGTCGGGACGACGAATCTCGTGCATCCGCTGCTCGCGGTGTCGCCGTTGATCGTCGTGGGCGTTGCGAATCTGCTGTTCACGCGCTGGATACCCGACGTTTATCCGCCCGTGGTCGAAACTCAGTTGGCGGGACTCGCGCAACCGATCGTGACGCAGCTGTCCGCAGTCGTTGCAATCTGGGCGGTTATGGGCGCGCTGCTTGCCGGGATCATTACCGTACTGATATTCGCGTTTCGAACGGTCTTCCTCAAATTGGCCGAGGGCTCGAAGGCGGCGGTCGGCGGCGCGCTCCTCGCGTCGATGAACACGGCGTCCGAATATGGATTCGGCGCGGTGATCGCCGCACTGCCCGGGTTCATCGTGATACGTAATGCGCTGACTGCGATTCCCGATCCGCTCGTCAATGAAGCGATCACGGTGACTACGCTGGCGGGCGTGACGGGATCGGCGTCCGGCGGCATGAGCATTGCGCTTGCGGCGATGGCCGAGCAATTCATGGCGACGGCGCAGAGCGCCGGGATCTCACCTGAAGTTCTGCACCGCGTGGCGGCGATGGCGAGCGGCGGCATGGACACGCTGCCGCACAACGGCGCGGTCATCACCCTGCTTGCCGTCACCGGTCTCACGCACCGGCAGTCATACAAGGATATTTTCGCGATCACCTGCATCAAGACGCTCGCGGTATTCGTGGTGATCGCGGTGTACTACGCGACGGGGTGGGTTTAGTAAGAGAAGCGACTAGTGACCAGTGACTGGTCAGAGGCTCTGACGCGCGTTCGTCCTGGCGCTGACAACTGTCAGAAAGAATTCGTCTGGAACATTCATGAAACTCACGCACGCACTTGCAGTCGCTTTCCTGTTGTTTGCTGCATCGCTCGCCGCGAGTGCGCAGTCGCTGCCTCGGGCGGCGTCGCCGGAGGCCGTCGGTTTTTCGTCGCAGCGTCTACAACGTCTTACCGACGCGTTCAATGCCGAAGTTGAAAACGGAGCGATTCCGGGCGCGGTCGTGATGATCGTGCGCGATGGCAAGGTCGCGTATTCGAAGACGTTCGGTTATCGCGATCGCGCCGCCAAGGCGCCGATGCAGGAGGATGCGATCTTTCGCATCGCCTCAATGACCAAGCCGATCACGATGACGGCTGCGCTCATGCTGGCGGAGGAGGGCAAGGTGCAGATCATGGATTCGGCCTCGCGGTACTTGCCGCAGCTGAAATCGCTGCAAGTCGGGGTCGAGCATCGCGATGGATCCGGCGAGCGCTCGCTCATTCTGGAGCCTGCACGCCGCGAGGCGACTGTGCAGGATCTGATGCGCCACACATCGGGTATGACCTACGGTCCATTCGGCGACTCGCTGGTGCAGCGCGCCTATCGCGCGGCGAACGCCATGGACGATCAGCAGACGAACGCCGAGATGCTCGACAAGCTGGCGCAGCTGCCGCTTGCGTATCAACCGGGCTCGACGTTCGAGTACGGCATGTCCAACGATGTGATCGGCCGCATCGTCGAAGTCGTCTCAGGAATGGATCTGAATCGCTACATCATCGAGTACATTGCGAAGCCGCTCAAGATGTCGAGCACCGCGTTCCTGCTCGATGATGCTCAGGTCGGCAAGCTCGCGCACTACCAGCCCTCGCAAAGCGGCGCACCGCCGGTGGTCGTCGGCTACAACCCGGCGCGGCCGCCGAAGTGGTTCTCCGGCGGCGGCGGTCTGTTATCCACCGCTGAGGACTACGCGCGCTTCTGTCAGATGCTGCTGAACGGGGGAGAGCTCGAGGGTGTGCGGATTCTGTCGCGCAAAACGGTCGAGTGGATGACGAGCGATCATTTGCCGCCGGACGTTGGCTACGGCGCATTCACAATGGAGCTCGGGCTCACGGCGCCGCTGCCGCAGCTGGGACAGGGCTATGGGCTCGGCGTCGGCGTACGCCAGGAGAAGGGCCGCAGCACCGTTCCCGGTTCGGTCGGCGATTATTTCTGGGGCGGCGCAACCGGACCGTACTTCTGGGTCGATCCCGAAGAGAAGCTCGTGGCCGTAATGATGCTGCAGGAGTCCAACATGCAGCGTCGCACGCACTACCGGTCGCTGATGCGCAATCTGGTCTATCAGGCGCTGAACTAGGGCGAGCAGGTCCGAGCTTCGCCAGCCTATGCGACATCGAAAATCGGCAGCATCCGCTGCAGGCGCCATCGCACTGCTGTTCTCAACTGGCGCTGCGTTTGCGCATACGGTTGCGGAAAGCGACCGGGCGTTCGTAAGCGCGAGTGAGGGCGTGCAGATCGCGCCGTTCATCTACCTCGGCGCGAAGCACATGGTCACGGGCTACGATCATCTGCTCTTTCTCGCCGGCGTCATCTTCTTTCTGTACCGGCTGAAGGACGTGGCGCTGTATGTCACGTTGTTCGCCATCGGCCACAGCACGACGCTGTTGCTGGGCGTGCTTGCGGGAGTCCACGCGAATCCCTTCCTGATCGACGCGATCATCGGACTGTCGGTCGCCTACAAGGCGCTCGACAACCTCGATGCGTATCGGACGTGGTTTGGCGTGCAGCCGAACGCGAAGGCGGCGGTATTGTTCTTCGGCTTCTTTCACGGACTGGGTCTTGCGACGAAGCTGCAGGAGCTGGGATTGGCGCGGGAAGGACTTGTAGCAAACATGATCTCGTTCAATGTGGGCGTCGAGATCGGGCAACTGCTCGCGCTGGGCGGCATCCTGATCGTCATGAACTATTGGCGACGCACTGCGACCTTCCTGCCTCATGCCTATGCGGCGAATATCGTGCTCCTGGCGGCCGGCTTCCTGCTGACCGGCTATCAGCTGGCCGGCTATGTGCTTGATGGAGCGCCGCCATGAACAACGTCCCGCAAACATCACCCACTCGACTGCTTGCAAGCGCGGGCGTCGCTCTGTTGTGTGCAGTGCTTATCCTCCTCGTGATCGTTCTGCCCGCCGAGTACGGCCGGGATCCGACCGGCTTTGGGCGTGTGCTCGGGCTGACCGCGCTGGGAGATGCAAAGCGGATCGCAGAGAACACGCGTCCGGGAGCGCCGATGCATGCGCATCCGCGTCAGCACCGCACGGCGCGCGTCGTCATCAATCTCGAAGGCCGCGAAGAACTTGAATACAAGGCGGTGCTCGCACAAGGCGAACCAATGCTCTACTCATGGCGAGTGGCGGGCGGTCCGGTGTATTTCGAATTTCACGGCGACCCGACGGAAGGCGAGTGGCCGGAGGATTTCTTTCTGAGCTATCAGATCAAGGACAGCAGCCTCGCGGAGCACGGCTCATTCGTTGCGCCCTTTACGGGTCGGCATGGCTGGTACTGGCGCAACCTCAGCGACGACCCTGCGGCGATCACACTGGAGGTGAGCGGCTATTACACGCGGGTCGGCCGCATTCGCTGAGTCCCGATAGTGCTCATCGACGCTTCATCGAAGACGGTCAGTGACAGGATGTACACGACCAGCGGGATGTGAGGATGAAGCGCAGAATCCCGTCGTCCACCCTCAGTTGATCCGGTAATCCTGTAATCCTCTTCAGCTTTCACGAAATCCGCGAATTCAACTAATCACCGACAGCAATGCTCGCCGGCGCCGGCACGAGCGCCGATACCGTGAGTCGTGGCGGACCGATGTTCCCGAACGCGGAGGAGCAGTGAACTCGATCGGTCACGATGCGGACGGACATGCGCGATAGAACCTGTCGACGCAGTTGCCTGACGAGTTCGCAATCGCCTGCCTGCAACTTCAGTTTGCGGTCGCGCGCAAAGGACACCGTTTTCCAGATGGCGGGAAAGTGGGCCAGGTCCTCGGGGCTTGCGAGCGTCTCGGCGCGGGCGCGTGCGATCAGTACATCCCGGGCGTCGTAGGCGGTCAGCGCACGAATGTTGTCGGGCGTCGCTTCCACGGGCGAGTTGAAGTCGATATGAAATCGCGCGATGCCGATCTGATCATCGCAGGCATAACCGCCGACACGCAGATCTTCACGGGCGCCTATGCGCTCGAGGATGGCTTCGAGCTTGTCCTCGAGACTGCCGCACGTATAGAGCGTGCCATAGCCGCGATACTCGAAGTTCACGCGCTGTGGCTTCCAGACGGCGTCGACGATCGGATCGACAACTTCGGCGAGTGCGCCGGTTGTCGGGGCAAGCACTGTTGCAACGCACGCGATCAACAAACATCCTCGGGCCATCAGATTCGCCTTCGCCATCGCTATTCTCCTTCGGTTTGCCGCCCCGCCGACATCGGCTCAGTGCGGAAACACGATAGGACTGGCCGCGCGGCCGGCCCAGTGATCGTCGGTCGAATGCCAGCACTTGCCGGTGAGCCGATGAATGGCGGGGCGACCGGGCCGAGTCAGATCAAGCCTGCGTTGTCTGGAAATGCGCGATCCAATGCGGTCGCCGCAATGGCGGCGCGTCCATGTACTATTTCGCACGACGTCGAAAAGGCCCGGGACCGACGTTTTCAACAGCTGTGATCGTTTCGACTTTCAAAGAAGCGTATGAGCAAGAAATCTGGCGGCGCTCTGGAAGGATGGCCGTTCGTGGGGATCGCAGCGCTGGTCGTGATTGTCAGCGTTGCCGCGATTGCGCTTACAACGGTGGATCCCGTGGAGGCTGTCAGGCGAGCGATTCGCTTTACCGCGCGTTCTTCGGTGACGCTGTTCCTGCTGGCCTTCACCGCATCCGCCGCGTGGCGCTTCTGGCCGAATGCATGGACGCGCTGGCAACGACAGAACCGCCGTTACCTCGGCGTATCGTTCGCGGTTTCGCATTTCGTGCATCTCGTCGCGATCGCGGCCCTGGGCGAACTCGCGCCGGCGGCGCTGGCGGCGGAAGCGAACGCGATCACCTGGATTTTCGGCGGGCTTGCGTATGTGTTCATTGCGGCGATGACGTTCACATCGTTCGATCGAACGGCGCAGATGCTCGGTCCGCGCGCGTGGACCCTCCTGCACACGACCGGCGCGTACTATGTGTGGCTGATCTTTGCGAACAGCTACATCTCGCGCGCGATCATGATGCCCGAGTACATCCCGATCGCAGCGCTGGTTGTCTTCGCGCTGGTGCTGCGCATCGCAGCGCGCATCGCGCGCTCGCGCGCGCAACAGCCGGCGATCGTCTGAAGCCAAGAGCAGACGGAGATGGAGTAACCACAAAGAACACATAGATCACAAAGAATCCCATTTGCCGATAAATCGGAAGGAGACTCCGATTTCATTCAACTCGTTTCTTTGACATCCAACTCCGATCTATGTGCACTTTGCGTTCTTTGTGGTTACTCCATCCTGTTCTTGTTTTCTCTACAAGCTCGGCGCCGGAATTGGGCCGAGTGCTTGCTCGATCGACAGTCCCAGCGACAGCAAATGGCGGTCTTGTCCAGGCAGAGCCGCGAACTCGAGGCCGACCGGTAGGCCTTGCGACGTGAGCCCGGCCGGCAGGACCAGACTGCACAGGCTTGCGACACTGCCGAGCGAGGTATTGCGGGACATCACGGTGCGAAGCGACACGCGTTCACCGCGGATGACGAACTCCAGGTTGTCGCCCAGCGTGGGAGCGGGCGCCAGCGCGGGCGGAAATGCGAGCGCGTGAATCTGGTGCGTCTGGAAGTATTCGCGCGTCTCGCCTTTGAGACGTTCCCGCTGCACCAGCGCGGCTTCGTATGATTCACGCGTTGGCGCAGGGTGCTTGTAGGCGGATTGCAGTAATGGACTAGCCTGGGCGATCAACCGGTCGAATGTAACGCCGGCGTTATGCTCCTCGAGAAACGTCGAAATGCCTGCGACGTTTTCACACGCAATCAGCGTGGCCGCGATCAGCGGTGCGTCCTGCATTACCCGACCGATTTCGGCTTTCGCGATTGTTGCGCCGGCATCCTCGAGCTTCCTGAACGCCTGTGAGACGACGCGCTCCACTTCAGGATCGAGACCGCCCAGGAAGTAAGCAGGCGACACGGCGATTCGAGCGCCGCGCAGAGCCGCGAACGAGAGTGCGGCTGTGTCTCCAGTAACTGCTGCGTCAAACAAAGCGAGGTCTTCAACTGATCGCGCCAGCGGTCCGACCTGATCAAACTTGTCGAGCGTGAGCGGCATGACGCCCGCACCCGGGTAGCGGCCGAAGGTCGGCCGCAAACCTGCAACGCCGCAGAGGCTGGCAGGAATGCGAATTGAGCCGAGCGTGTCTTCCGCGAGAGCGAGCGGCGCAACGCGGGCGGCGACCGCCGCTGCGGAGCCACCGCTGCTGCCGCCTGGAATGTGCTTCACGTTGTACGGATTCAGTACGGCGCCGAAGGCTTCGTTGTTGCTGGTCCAGCCGCGCGACAGTTCGTGGATGCTGGTCTTGCCCATGAGAATCGCGCCCTGCGCGAACAACGCGTTCAGCACCGCCGCGTTCTCACGCGGTTGAAAGTGCTCCAGCGCACGAGCGCCGTTCGACGTTGGCAGGGCGCGTGTGTTGATACTGTCCTTCACCGGAAGCGGCAAGCCGTGCAGCAAACCGAGCGTAGCGCCCGAGGTTCGCGCCCTGTCTGCGCTGCGCGCAGCTTCGAGCACACCTTCGCGCGACAGCGTCCGAAACGCGTTCAGATGTTTCAGCCGCTCCGCACGATCGATCAGCACGCACGCATAGCGCTCGGCGCTGAGCTCGCCCGCGCGCATTGCGGCGACGGCAGCTTGGGCGGACAGATTGATGAGGTCTTCGCCTGAGCTCGTGTTCATATCAGGCAGATGCTATCGCAGGCGCGGCCGAAGAGGGCCTGCCTGCGCGTTGCATCAGAGTAACGAACCCTTCGATGACCTCAGGGCGAACGCAGAACGGACAGGGTTTTGCAAAGTCTCTTCATTTCTTCCTTTCGCCCTGAACCTGTCGTCCAGCGCTCATCCATGGAGTCTCAAGGGCGACGCGACGTTGTGGAGCTCTTTTTCGGGAGTTCGGATAAGTCCCAGGCCTTCAAATCTCCAGCGCCGGAACTTCCGCATCGGGCCGAAACATGCGGCGCGGCGGCCGCGGCGGGCTCATGTACTTCCCGATCCTGTCGAAGAGCCCGGAGAGATCCGCAGGCTTCGCACCTTTCAGCATCTGCTGCAGCGAGTGCAGGCCGAGCATGCGATAGCTTTCGAATTGCGATTCGCTGAACCACTGATCGGCGGTGGATTCATGCGGAAACTCCTGCACGGTCTTGCTGTAGCTGTATACGTCATAGGGCACCGGCGCATCGCCGCGGCCGCGCAGCGTGGGCTTCAGATAGAGAAGTCTGCCGGGCGCCGCCTCCTTGCCGTCGACGCCTGCGTAGTCGATGCGCGCAATCGCGCAGTAAAAGCCGCGCTTCGATTCGCTGTTCGGGTAGATTTCGATTTCCTTCTCGAAGCGAATCGGCACGCCGAAGTCGATGCGGATCTTGCGAATTGCGTTGCCGAGGTCCCCAAACTTGCCGTCGCCGTCGCAGCCCGCGTCGCTCAAGACGACGTAGCGACAACGGCGCAGCACCACCTCGTAGAGGCCGAGATTGTCGAAGTGCCCGCCATCCGAGAGGTTCACGTATTTGAAGTCCTTGGTGGTGGCGCCGAACAGTTCACCAAGCAGCGGCCACAGCGCCTGCCGCGGGCCGGGCAGCCAGTAGGTGCTGTCGCCCTTGCTGTTCGTATTGCCCAGCCAGGCGCCGAGCCGCACGTTGAACAGTGACATGACGAAGCCGAGCGCCGGCGACGAGCAATAACCCATGTGCGGATTGGCTGCGGCGCCCGAAATCGTGACTGCGGTGCCGAGCGTGATGCCGCCCTGTCCGCCGTAGACTTTCGATGCGCGATAGCCTTCGTGGAAATTGCCGCAGAAATACGGCGTAACGCTGAACGACTCCGCCTTGCGCTGTTGCCACGCGAGCTTGCCGTCACGCAGCAGATTGAGCGTGAGATTGACGATTGGCAGCAGCCGCTGCGGAGCCGACTGCGGGCGCAGCTTGTACATCCGGATGTTGTCGTTCTGATCGAACCCGGTGAAGGGATCCGGCGCCCGTTCCGGGTTCGATGCACCAAGATACGCACGCACCAGCCGGTTGCGATATAGCCCATGCAGCGAGAAGCGGTTGACGTTGACGATGCAGCCGAGCAGCACCGCAAGCGCGATGCAGCCAGCCGGCACGGCCCAGAACTGCAGCAGGTCCATATTGACGAGGCCCGCCTGACGCTGCAGCGGATTGAAGAATATGCGTTCGCTGCGGACCATTGGTCCGCCGATCAGGGCCGTCGCCCACGACAGCATGATGAAGACGCACACGATGAATACGGGCGCCGCCGCAGTCAGCGCGAGTTTCTGCATCAGCGAGGGACCGGCGTTCGCACCGCTGGTTTTGTCGCGACTGCCCAGGAACGCAGCGAGTGCACCGGACAGTCCGCCGGCGGCTGCAATCGCTGGCTTCGCGAATCCGGTTGCGGTTTCGAGCAGGTATTGCCCGAACAGACACACACCCGTAACGGCGATCCAGGCGATCGAAATGACGAGCACCCAGCCAGACAATCGCGCCCACCATTCGCGATCGGCGTCGTTCATCAGGCCCGGACTCGCGTCGCGCGCGAATCCTTCACTCAGGCTGGCGACGCCGACGAACAAGGCACGCGCCAGCAGGTAGAGCCCAAGCAGCGCCGGCAACACGAGCATCACGTACAAGCCGGGTTGCGCATACAGACCCGAATACCAGCCCTTGATCATCGCTACAAGAAGCGCCGCTGCGACAGCGCCGGAGCTGAGCAGCGCAGGGAACTCGAACCACAGCGCGCGGGCGTAGTTGCGCGGTGAATCGACAGCGCGAACATCGACGGCGCCGGCTTCGTGCGGCGGCCGGGACCAGCGCAGCAGCTCGACGATCAACCACCCGATCGCGGGCACGATGACGCACCACAGCGCTGCGAAAGTGACGATCGCCCAATGCGCATCGAACCACGGTTGCTCGCCGCGCGCGGCCGCTGCGAAGATTTCGTGATAGCCCAGCGCCGCGGCGGATAGCAGGCCGCCGGCCGCGATGATCGGCAGTACGCACAGCGCAAGATATTGGCCAGCCGGGTGGCCGGGATCGCGAACGAATCGCCGGTGGTAGTACACGGAGATGCTGGCGAGCAGTTCGACGATGAGCGCCGCGCGCAGCAGCGTCTGTCCCAGGCCGTGAGGCACCGTACTTTGAACGACCAGATACAGGCCCTGCGGGATCGCAACCAGCGCCGCAAGCAACGGGACGATCACCATCCAGTTGAGCAGCAGATTGCGCAGCACGATCGCTGCCGCCGTCCAGGTGTCGCCCGAGAACAGGCCGAGTTTCGGGGTGAGATAGTTGCTGAACTCGCGCAGATGGTCGACCGGACGCGGTTCGGGCTGCAGCGGATTCACGTTCGTACGTTCGTCCGCCAGTTCGCGCAGCGCAGGATCGAGCCCCTTGCGATGCACCCAGGCCTGCAGCCAGCTTGCGATGTAGCCGCCGCCGGAGACGCTCGACAGGTAGTCGAATTTGCCGAGCATCCCGCACTGCGCGAGCGCCTGCAGGACCCCGAGATTGAACGTGGCGCTGCGTATTCCGCCGCCGCTCAGGCATAGCGCAGACAGAGCCGGCTCCGACTTCGCCGCCTCGCCGGTGTCGAGCGAGCCAATGAGCGCGTAGAGCTCGCGCAGCTTGCTCTCGTGTCGTTCGTCGGCGCCATCGGATTCTGGCGTGCCGAACTGCGATGGCGTGAAGGGGCGTTCCCGGCAGAACTCCGGTCGCAGCGCCCTCAGTTCCGTCCACAAAACCTCATCGAACGTAGTCCGACGTGCTTCGGCCTGCTGCGAATCTACTGTGGACATGTCCGGCCCGTCCTGGTGAGTCGAATACCCGCGCAACGCACGATAGCGCCTCGCGCCAATGACCGTAGCACGCGTGGCCGACGCGGGTTATTGGCCAAAGGATCACACCCGGAACACCCGCATCGCGCAGGAAGTGGGGACAGTCCCCAATTCCGTTTACTCCTTGCATCCTCGGCGTCTGAAGAAAAAAGGGACTGTCCCCATTTCCTGCTTCCGGCGGTCAAAAGTGCTTTGCCCGATTGCTGCGCGCTTCGACTGCGCCGAATGTATGTACCTCGTGACGCAGTCAGACGCAGACGGCGAGCAATTCTCAGGGGGCATGCCGATGACATCTCGAACAAGCGCGGTCGCGTGCATTCTTTCTTCCGTGACGATGGCGGGCGCGCTGTGCGTCGCCCATTCCGCGTTCGCGCAGTCGACCGCCATGCCGCAGAAGTGGAAAGCGCCGCGGACCGCTGACGGCCACCCGGATCTGCAGGGCATGTGGACGAACGCGACGATCACCACGCTGGAACGGCCGACCGAATTCGGCGATCGCCTGGTGATGACCGAAGCCGAAGCGAAAGTGATCGAATCGCAAAACGACGCATTCAACGCCGAAGCCAGTGCGCCGACTGCTCCCGGCGCCCGAACCGAGGATCTGCCCGAGAGCTGCGGGTTGGGCTTCAAAGGAGCGGATTGCGGCTATAACTTCTTCTGGATCGATCGCGGTTCGCAGGTCGCAAGCGTCAACGGTCAACGCCGCACCTCGCTCATCATCGATCCACCGAACGGCAAAGTGCCGGCGCTTCTGCAGGAACGGCAGAAAACCGTCATGCAGCGCTACGCGGCGATGCGCAGCAACTTCGACGGACCTGAAGCGCGTCCGGCGGGCGAACGCTGTTTACTGTCGTTCGGTTCGAGTTCCGGCCCGCCGATGTTGCCGGTGCTCTACAACAATCATTATCAGATCGTGCAGACCAGGGACGCGGTCATGATTCTGGTTGAGATGGTGCACGACGTGCGAGTCATTCGCCTGAATGGCAAGCCGCTGCCCAAGAGCATCCGCAAATGGATGGGCGATTCCATTGGCCGCTGGGACGGCGACACGCTGGTGGTGGAGACCACGAACTTCACCGATCGGGAAATGTTTCGCGGCGCGACAGCGGATGTGAAAGTGACCGAGCGTTTCAGACGCGTCGGCGCGGACCGGATCAACTACCAGTTCACCGTTGAAGATCCGGCGGCGTTCACGAGCGCCTGGAGCGCGGAGTATCCGTTCCATCTCACGAACTCGCCGATTTACGAGTACGCCTGCCACGAAGGCAACTATGCGTTGCCCGGCATCCTTGCGGGCGCACGTGCGGATGAGAAGACGGCGGCCGCCCAAGGCGCGAAGTAGTCGCGTCCTGGGCGAGCGCTCAGCGGTTCTGTCACGTTCCGTAGCGTTTCTTTCCGTTCGCCACTGAAATTTTGGATCGCTGCAAGATTGAAGAACCCTTCGAC
>JBOHZJ010000034.1:0-4123 GCA_050738395.1 Steroidobacter sp. | reverse complement strand
ACCATCGACTTTCCCGACGCGCGCCTGCCTCGCATACGACGGTGCACGCGAGAGTCCATGACCGGTCTGGCCGTCTGCTTCAGCGGCGACCAGCGCATCAGCCGTCGACGCCGCATTGGCAGGGCTGGTTCGATTCGCGACCAGCGCCGCAGCGACGAGAGACTCGGCGCTCGCTAGGGACAGGACAACCGGAACGGCCATCGCGCTGCT
This sequence comes from Steroidobacter sp., assembly GCA_050738395.1. Taxonomy (GTDB): domain Bacteria; phylum Pseudomonadota; class Gammaproteobacteria; order Steroidobacterales; family Steroidobacteraceae; genus Steroidobacter. Next base: position 3,913 of record JBOHZJ010000034.1, on the reverse strand, counting down.
CGGTCTGAGGCAACGGCGTCAGGCGCTGCGATAGAGTTTCGTCATGACGAATTCCTTGTGACCGAGCGCCTCCGCGGCCGTAAGACGGCCGTTCGCGGTGCGCACGATCATTTCGATCAGCTGATCGCCCGCCTGGTCGATCGTCATTTCTCGCCTCACGATCCCGGATACATCCAGGTCGATGTGCTCCGACATCAGCCGGGACGTGCGCGGATTTCCTGTGATCTTGATCACCGGCATGATCGGATTGCCGATCACGTTGCCTTGCCCGGTCGGAAAGATGTGAACGACGTAGCCGGCGGCCGCCTGCAAAGTACAGCACTCCGCAGCTGCGGACGATGTGTCCATGAAGTACAGCCCGGCGTTCCTGGTCGGCGCCTGCGCCGGCTCGAGCACGTCGATGAACTGCACTTTCTTGCCGATTTTCTCAAGATTGCCGAGCGCCTTCTCCTCGATCGTCGTAAGACCGCCGGCGATGTTGCCCTTGGTTGGCTGGCTCTCGGACAGGTCCGATTTCTTGTGAGCGTTGATCACGTCTTCCTGGTACGCCTGCCAGGTCTTCATGAATTTTTCCGCGACCTCGGGCGTGGCGGCTCTCGCGGCCGCGAGATGCTCCGCGCCGGTCAGCTCTGATGTTTCACCGAAGCAGCCGTAGACGCCCGCCGGGATCAGTTTGTCGTACATGTTTCCTACGGTGGGACATGACGCAAGACCCGTGGTGGTGTCTGACTCACCGCATTTGGCGGCGATCCACAACTCGGATAGATCGCACTGTACTCGCACCTGCTCGCTCGTCAGATGCACAAACTCCTTGGCTTTGCGCGAAGCGGCCGCGACGGTAGCGATATCGCCGTTGTTCTCGATCGAGAAACCTGCAACCGGTTTCCCAGTGCTGGCGATGCCGTCGACGATGCGCTTGGTCCAACCCGGCTCGATGCCGATGACGATGCAGGCGGCGACGTTCGGATTCGCGCCGGAGCCGATCATGGTGCGGAAATGAAGCTCGAGGTCCTCACCAAACTGCAGTCGCCCGTAGGCGTGAGGCAGCGCGATCGTACCTTCGATGTGACTCGCCACCGCCTCGCAGGCAGCGTTCGATATGTCGTCGACCGGCAGGATCGCGACAAAGTTGCGGACCCCCACGCGGCCGTTCTCGCGGCGGTAGGCCCAGATCTTCTTGCCTGTGCTCATGTGTCGCGCCCTCGTCTACCAGCGCTTGGTCTTGAGATTGTGGACGTGCACATGGTCGCCCTGCACGATTGGGACAAGCACGCGTCCTATGTCCTGGCCATACTTGATCACCGTGTCGCCGGGCTGCAGATCCCTGAGTGCGACCTTGTGACCGATCGGGATCGATTGCGTCGCGCACAGTCGGAAGTCGGAATTGTCCTCGGTCACGACGCAAAGCATCTCCGTTCCAGCGGACAGGTCCTCGACGACGACGACGCCGACGTTGTCTCTGCGATCGTGCACGAGCAAATGCGGGGCGCTCACGTATCGAATCCTCCTCGCCAACTGCCAACTCTTATATAAGATAGTTTACAGCAGATTATAGACATGAATGCAAGGTCACCCGTAAAATTCGTCCAGCCTTTACGCGGCCAGCCGATCGAAAAAATAATGGACGAATCACCGACCTACCGACCCCTCTATCGTCAGGTTTACGACTTCCTGGTCAAGCAGATTGCCGAAGGCGAGTGGCAGGCGGGCGAGGTTTTGCCGAGCGAACAGGCGCTGGCCGGCCGGTTGAACGTAAGTCAGGGCACGGTGCGCAAGGCGCTGGACGTGCTCGGTACGGAGAAGTTGATTGAACGACGGCAAGGCAAAGGAACCTACGTCGCGGAGTACACCCAGGAGCGCTCGCTGTTTCGCTTCTTCCATCTGGCGAAGCCGGGCGGGGCGCGTTGCATCCCGACGAGCAGCGGCGAAACCGTCCGCAGGCGTACGGCGAAAGCGGTCGAAGCACAGAAGTTGAAGCTCGATGCGCGCGCGCAGGTCCTCGAAGTCAATCGGTTGCGTCTCGTCGATGGCGATCCGGTCATCCTGGAGAAGATCGTGCTGCCGCTCGCCCTCTTTCCCGACATCGAGCAGCACACGCCGCTGCCGAATACGCTATACGCGCTTTATCAGCGTCAATATGGGCTCAACATCGTCTCGGCCGAGGAAGAGTTACGCGCGGACACGGTGCGTAAGGACGAAGCGAAGCGTCTCGGTCTCAAGACTGGCGCGCCTATCCTGCACATCGAGCGCGTGGCGGTGGCGCTCGATGGTACGCACGTGGAGTGGCGCGTGAGCCGCTGCAATACACACCGGCTCGTGTACGCAGTCACGCTGTCCTGAGGAAGCGGCTAGCGGTTGGGCGGTTAGCGGTTGGTGAAGAGCGAAGAGCGCCGGATTGCATGTGTTCTCTGACTAACCGCCAACCGCGAACCGCTAACCGCTCTGGCGCCTGAGGAGATCGATCGTGGAGCCGCGCGTCTTCGGCATTCTTGACGGCCAGCCCGTCTATGAGGTCTCGCTTCGATCTGAATCGGGAATGCGGGCGCAGGTCATCACCTGGGGCGCTGCGGTGCGTGACCTCTGCGGGCCGCCGCGTGGAGAACGAAGCCGACATCTCGTCCTCGGCCTGAACACGCTCGAAGATTACCTGCAGTATTCGGCGCATTTCGGCGCCGTCGCTGGTCGATTCGCAAACCGGATCGCGAACGGTCGATTCCTGCTAGATGGCGCGGCGTATCAACTGCCTGTCAACGATGGAGGCAAACATTCGCTGCATGGCGGAGGCGCGGGCTTTGGTCGTCGTTCCTGGCAATTGGCTCGCTGGGATGACGCATCGGTCACGCTGACGCTCGTCTCACCTGAGGGGGACAACGGTTATCCCGGCGCTGTGTTCGTGACCTGTACGTATCGGCTGATCGAGCCAGCCATTCTGCGAGTCGAGTTGACGGCGATCAGCGATGCGCCCACGCCCCTCAACTTGAGCCACCACTCCTACTTCAACCTCGACGGCTCGCCGGACATACTCGGTCACACGCTACAGGTTGCCGCGGATTTCTATACGCCCACGGATGCCGAAGACATCCCGACGGGCGAAATAAGATCCGTGCAAGGCACGCACCACGACTTCCGCGAACCGCGCGCGGTGCGCAGAGTTGACGCCCTTGGACGACGCGTATGCTACGACACTAATTTCGTTCTGCGCCGCTCCGGTCAGGCTGGGCTCTGGGCTCAAGATCTTAACCACGCTGCGACGCTCGGCTCCTCCACGCAGGAAGTCTCCCTCGAAGTCTGGACCACCGAGCCGGGACTGCAGGTCTACGATGGTTACAAGCTGAAGCTGCCGGTGGCCGGCCTGGACGGTGCGTTCTACGGCCCAAGCTCAGGCATTTGTCTGGAACCGCAGCACTTTCCAGACAGTCCCAATCGTGCTCATTTCCCGAATACGATTCTCCAACCTGGACGTGTCTATCGCCAGCTGACGGAGTACCGCTTCCAGGGATTTTCCATCTAGTCGCCCTGCCCCTCGAGCCGCTCACCGATCGCGAAATCGACATGCTCAAGCTCCTGGCGCAAGGTCTGAGCAATTCGCAGATCAGCAAGCACTCGCAGATCGCTTTATCGACTGCGAAGCAGCGTCTCAAGAATGTGTTCGCCAAGCTCGATGTCAGTACTCGCACGGGAGCGCTCGCGCGAGTGCGGGAACTGCGGTTGATCGATTAGCGAGCCATTGCGGCCGATGAGTGGGTCGGCTGACGCGCGCCTCACCGTTGCGCTACGGTTGAATCGGCGCCCACCGTCTTCTGGATGATCGACGCGCCGCGCGCCAGCAGAAAGCTGCGGAACGCCGCGGTTATCGGCGACAGCTGCTTTTCACGCAGATGAATGACGTACCAGTCGCGCTGCAGCGGCAGGC
>JBOHZJ010000033.1:0-1515 GCA_050738395.1 Steroidobacter sp. | reverse complement strand
TTGTCGCGACTCCAGCCGTTCTCGGGCTCGTACACGTCGACTGCGTGACCCCGCGCAAGCAACTCGCTCACGACGCCGCGCAGGAAGTGCGCATTGCCGTGGTTCCAGTCCGAGACGAGCGAGTGATAGAAGAGGACGAATTTCACGCCTGGTGATGCTCCGGTATTCCGACTACCCCAGGCTCGCAGAGCTGCGACTGATCGAAAGACCCGGCCGTCGAGCGCAATCACCCTTTCGGCGGGTGCTCGTATTGAAGTCGCTGGGCTCCTGTGTTCGCCCGTGCGCCAGCAACGCGGCGTAAAGGGAAAAGTACTCGCAACCCATTCTGCCCGGCGTGAACTGCCGTGCGCGCAGCAACGCGGCTTGCGAGAGCTGCTGTCGCAACGCCGGCTCCGCGATCAGCCGCTGCAGCGCCGGATGCAGCGCATTGGCGCTATCGTCGGCATGCCCGACGGGAACGAAAAGGGCTGCGCCGTCCCAGAGTTCCCGCAGGCTCGGCAGATCCGCGAGCACCAGCGCACAACCGGCCAACGCCGCTTCGAGCACCGACAGGCCAAACGGCTCGTACTTCGCCGGGTGCACATAGATCGCGGCGCGCTTGAGCCATGACGCAATTTCGTCTGGACAGAGCGCACCCAGGCACTGCAGGGACGCGGCAGAGAACTGCGGCCCGTCCGGCGCCCTCGCATCGCCCGCGACATACGTCGGCCAGGGCAGATCGCGCGCGACAGCGTCGAGCGCACGCATATTCTTGGCCTCATCCCACAATCGTCCGCTCGCGAGAATCAGCGGCTCACGCTGATTATTCGCGTCGTGAGCGAACAGGGTCGGCGAACGTGCGTTGTAGATAACGGAGGTTGCAGCGGCGGACGCGTGCCAACGTTTGATCTCCGCCAGGAACGCGAACGTCGGCGCCACGACGTGATCCGCGGAGCGTACGCCCGCAGCGACGTTGCGCCGATAGACATCCCACTCACTCGGCGGCGACTGACCGTGCACAGCCTGCCACCATGAGCACACGCATGAGTGGGCGACGACGACGACTGGCTTGCGCCACGGCAACGCGGCGTGGCTGAAGCCATTCAGGTGAATGAGATCGACCGCTTCGCGCTGCGCCAGCTCCTGCAGCCATTCGCCGGCCCGCTCCACGTCGCGCCAGGGATCGCTCATCCATTCGAGCCTCAGTTGCGAAGAATACAGCCGCAGTCCGCGAATCTGCGCCGCACTCTCGCACTGCGCGCCGCTCGCGGGCGGCCCCATCACAGCGAGCACTACGTCGACGTCATGTCGAGCGAGTTCGGTGCAAAGCTCGATCGCATAGGTCCACACGCCGCCTACGGCGTCGGTGGTCATTAGAACTTTCATGGCGGCAAGATTTCTGGGCTACTGGGCGCTGGGTGCTGGCCAGAATCAGGACAAGCCAAATGACTGTCCGCCGCGCGCCTGACGTCGGCGCCGCACAGATAGGCACATTGGCGACGCTTCCGTTTGTGATCTGGCCATAGCCCAGAGCCC
>JBOHZJ010000032.1:0-6874 GCA_050738395.1 Steroidobacter sp. | reverse complement strand
CGTCAAGCCCTTCACGATGCTGCGCCGAGCGACGCCGAGGCGAATGGCCGCCGCGTCTGTGGACCGGAACTCCAGCGTCGCGAACCGCCCTCCATCGGCGGCTGGCGTCCAGGCCAACTGCTCGAGTTCGATGGCCTGGTATTGCTTCGGCAACGAGCGGCCCACGCCGATCTGCAGCATCTTCGCCGTCGCGTTCGCCTTCCGCAGATCCGCCCTCTCCTTCTCCGACAGACGCGGCAACACGGCTGTCAACGCCGGCGTAGCATCGAGGCCTCCCAGCAAGGTAGGGGCCTGTTTCGCAGCGGCAGTCGGCGGGTCAAAAACGCGTGTTGGCGCGGAATCCGCAGCGAACGCCAATCCGACGGGTGCGCCAACGGCCACCCACATGAAAGCGCACGGGATCAGCCGGCGCGACCATCCATTAAACAGAATCATTGCTGCTCCCCAGCGGCTGGAATGCCAGACGATTATTTTCAAGCACCTGTCCGGATGCACTCGTCGTCTATGTAACGGCGTGACGATATCAGAACCGAAGACTCATTCTGCCGTGACGTAAGGATGAGTGAAGTCCATCAAACTTTAGCTGTCGTCGCGGCGTCAACTATCTCACCGGAATTTCGATGAGCTGTCGTAGAACGCGTCTCATGATCTTCATATCGTCGCCATTGCGTACGATCGCTGCCGCTGCGCCTTTCCGGACAGGCGGGATCGCACATACGTCGTAGGTACAACATCCTTTACAACTCGGACCGGATACAGTCAGAACCGGCGGAGACACCGCACTGACAGGATCGCTCAAGGAACAGGAGCCATGCCCTCGCACATCTTCGAACCCGCGGTCACGCAGACGATTCGGGATGCTCAAACTGCTGCGGGTCTGAAAACTACGAAGACGATCAGCGTCGATGGGCGGCCCCGGACGGTTCGATCGCCGCTGCCTTCGCCGGGCGACTGGCGCGATCACTGGATCTACTTCGTACTGATCGATCGCTTCAATAATCCCTCGGATGCGCCGATCGGAACCTGGAATCGCCGCTTCGACTTTCGCCAGGGCGGCACGTTCAAAGGCGTGCAGGCGCAGCTTGGTTATCTCGAGCAGATGGGCGTCAAGACGCTGTGGCTGTCGCCCGTGCTCAAGAACTCGAGACCACACTGGCAGTTCAACTATCACGGTTACGGTCAGCAGGATTTCCTCAACGTCGATGAACGCTTCGCCTCCGACGGACAGCGCGGGACAGCGGAGCGCGAATTAGCCGAACTGATTGGCGAGGCGCACGCGCGCGGCGTCTACGTCGTGCTCGACATCGTGTTGAATCACACTGCTCGCGTGTTCGATTACGTTCGCTCCGGGGCGGCCACATCGAGTTTCACGGATGCGGGCGTCATGGACGACGCTCTGGGAAACGAGCCGGACGTTCAATGGGTAAATGGTTTCGGCTTGCCGCGCCCGGATTGGCAAAACCGTCTGGAGCCGCCGGCGCAACTTCATGCCGACGACGCCGTATGGCCATCGGACCTGCAGAATCATCTCTTCTTCCGCCGTCGCGGCTCGAAGTTGACCGACGCGCCGGACGAACGCGGCTTCGTGCGCGGCGATTTTGGCGATATGCGCCAGCTGGCTGTCGAATACGATGCGACGACTGGCGGGCAGGAGCAGCTCCGCCGCCGCTATGGGATTTCACCCGTGCTGAACATTCTGATTCGAGCACATCAATATCTCGTTGCGCGCTATGACTTCGACGGCTTTCGCATCGACACCGTCAAGTACGTTCATCCGGAAGCGATCGAGACCTTCGGCAACGCGATGCGCGAGTTCGCGCTGACGCTCGGCAAGACCAATTTCTTCATGTTCGGCGAGGTGTACGACGACGAGGCGACGATCGCGCGCTTCACTGGCCGAAATGGCGGCTCGGGGGAAGGATTCGGCATCGACTCCGCGCTCGACTTCCCGCTGTTCTTCAAACTGCCCGGCACAGCGAAAGGACTGGTCGACGTCGCTGGGATTCGCGCTGTATTCGAAACTCGCAAGCGCCACGAAGCCGAGCTCCTGAGTTCACACGGAGAAGCCGGACGGTTCTTCGTAAGCTTCCTCGACAATCACGACCAGAAGGAACGCATTCAGCATCCTTCGACGCCTGTCGAGCAGGTCACGCTTGCGATCGCGTTGTTGTTTACGCTCCAGGGCGTTCCGTCCCTGTACTACGGCACAGAGCAGGGCCTCAGCGGAACTGTCGATGAGAATGGCGGCGCGGACCTGCGCGCGAATGAATCGAGTCGTGAGGCGTTGTGGGGTAAGCCGAATGCGTTTGATGCATCCGCGTCGACGTTCAGGCACATCCAGGCGCTCTCGACGCTGCGCGATGACGAGGCGGCGCTGCGATACGGCCGCATCTATTTTCGCGAAGCATCAGGCAACGGATCCGATTTCGGTCACTCATCCGGCGCGGGGGGAATCGTCGCGTTCTCACGCATTCTGGCCGATCGCGAAATTCTGATCGTCGCCAATACCGGCTCGCAGCAATTCTCCGGTGCGGTCGTCGTCGACCGCGACATCAATCCGCAGACTCGTCAGATGCAAGTCGCCTATAGCAATCGCGGCGCCGCCGGCGCCCGTACGGTTCGTCACCGGGACGAGGCGAGATTCCACCGCGAGGGCGAGATTTTCACCGGTCCCGCCGCCATGCTCGACGTCACTCTGGGTGCATGCGAAATTCAGGTGCTTACGCCCGTGTGACATCGCCGCTCCGGGAGGGCTATCACGGACCCAGCACCCTCGCCGGCAGCCACGTGGGCATCCTCGTCCCATTGCCCAGTTGTCCATAGAGATTGTCTCCCCAACACTGCGCCGCGCCATCGCTGGCGACCAGGCAGTAATGTTGCGCACCGACAGTCACATCCGCTGTCTTGACCGGCGTGCCCGAATGCTTGGCGAGTGGCGCATTGCTGAGACCGCAGTACACCTCCCCGTTTCTCAACGTGCACAGTTCATCCGCGAGGCCGGTCTGGTAGATGTTCACGTAGCCCAGTTCGAGGTCCGTGTCGGCCGCCTGAAGCACCGTTGAATCTGCTGCACGCGCCGCGCCCCAGCACGCCACGCCGCCTTGCGCCGAATTCGCACAAGTATTGAAAACACTCGCTGCGACGAAATCGACGGCGCCGATGAGCGTCGGATGAAACTGGCGAACATTCAGCGGCGTCGAGTAGAACATCGTGCCGCCCGGATGAATCTGGGCGCGAGTGTTGCCGCCCCAGCATTCGAGTTCGCCCGTCCGTGTTACCGCGCAGCTATGGTCCTCGCCTGCCGACACGCGTGAGTACTGGTTCTGGCTCACCACCAGATGCGGCGCGCTCAGGTGGCTCGCGCCACCGGATTGATAGGCGGTGTTATTGCCCCAGCACAGGACGTTGCCGCCTTCGGTTACGCCACACGTGTGGAATTTTCCTGCGGAGATCTGCACGAATCGCGGATGCAGCTCGCCGGGGATCGAAGGCATTGGAATGTATTGCGGCGTCATCACCGATCGACAACCTGACGCGGCTTGCGGCGGGCAGCTGTCATACGCAAGCTGCTCGTACTCGTTATTACCCCAACACCACACGTCCTTCCTGATATCGATTGCGCAGGTATGACGGTGACCCGCATCGAGTGCGAGATACTCGCACGGAGATCCGGCGGGACACGCGAGTGCGCGCGGAGTGGTGCTGCACGGCGGCGCGAACTGTTGCAGCGGCGGAGGATACTGGCAGGTCTCCGTCGAGATCGCGCCGAGCTGTTGGAACTGATTCGATCCCCAACACAGAATCCGTCCCTCTGTCGTCAGAGCGCAGGTGTGATCGTTGCCTGCACTGATCGCTTTGTAGCCGACCGGCGGCGGTGAATAGCTGCCGCCGAAGTTGCTGCGGCAGATCACGTCCACCAGGCATGCAACGATCTGTGGATTTGCTCGCAGCGGAATATTCAGCTCGATACAGGGAATCGGCCCGGCGCCGCTTGGCTTGCACGGAATGAACGCGCCCGGACCCGGCGGAAGCGGAAACGGCGTCGACCAGCTCACATCGATCGGGTCGATCTGCACCAGCTCCCCGCGCGCATCGAAGCCGCGCAGCAGGTATTGGACGGTCTCATCGTTGAGTCTTTCGCTGTCGAGGTCCAGGCGAATGGGACTGATCAGCACGGCGCCGAGCCGCCGCTGTTCTCGCGTTACGAACGTAAGTTCACTCGCACCGGCGCGCATGTCGGAGAACTGCACGCGCTGATGCGCAGTCGCAACCGGCCTCCCGTCCGCGTTCTGCGCCTCTGCAAGTACGTCCACAGCGAAGTCCAGCGGCAGCGGCAGCGCGCCCTGAATCCTGTCGTTCTCCACATAGAACATTGCACCGTCGATCTGTTCGCCGCGTTGGTCGAAAACCCGGATCTCTACCTGCGCTGCGTTGGCGACGCCGCCTTCAACCACGAACTCGCGAAAATCCCCCGACCGCGGATCGAGCGTGGGCTCTCCGGCGCCCGCCGCACTGAATCCTGCACAGAGCAGGAAAGCGGTTACAAAAATCGAGGCTGCCCGGGCATTCTGCAACAGGCCCGGCAATGACAGTCCCGAGGAAACACCTCTTCCCGGCTTTGCACAGCGCATCGGATTCTCCCCACCTTGTACGATGCGCTCGTTGTAGCGGGGTGGTTTTGCGGACAACAGCCGTGAACAGGGATTGTTTTCCGGACGCAGATGTGCGTGGCGACACGACAGCGTCGCGTTGTGAACGAAACGCCGCGCTGCTCAGGGAGTCTCGCCTGTCAATCGACCTTTCGACGGGCGCGCCACTTTCTGAAGGTCAGGCCTGGCCTCCTTCCGACCGTGCCTGACCTCTGCTACTTCTTCTCGTTCTCGTGCAGCTCCACTACCTGCGGGAAGATGCTCTCTTTGTAGAAGGCCAGCGCCGGAAGGCCGTTTACGTCGACGCTGTTCTTCTGCGCGTAAAACTCGATCAGTCGGTCTGAATCCGATTGATAGCGCCCAGGCTCGACCTCGACTGTCGGGAAGGTAGCTGGCTTGTTCAGCCCCGCGGCAAGTCTCGCCTTGATGCTCTCGAAGTCCGGATCATGTGGATCGCAGCGAATCATCTCGATCTGATCGAGGAGTCTGGCTTCAGCCATGAACAGAAGAAATTTGAACGAGAACGGACAGCCCATCTTCAGATAGGCCTTCGCTTTGACTGCTTCCTGACTCATCGCATCACCCGATCAAATCCGCTTGCCAGCACAACGCATGGGCCGGCGAAACGGCGCCCGCATTTCGATTTATTCGGTCGGCAGCGGCGGCGGCCCCTCCGGGAGGTACGCCTTGAACACCACGTCGCCCTTCTTCTTTTCGAACTCCGCGCGCACTTCCTTCAACGCCTTTGGCTGCTCGTAGAGATCGACCATCGTCGCGGCGAGGGTCTTGGCCGCGCGCAGCATTCCCTTGTGACCGATCGACATGCCGCCGGTGGCGACCACAGGCCACGCATGCCAGGGCGCATCCTTGGGCGACGTCGCAACGGTAAGATGGAGCGTCGGTACGACCCAGCTCACATCGCCGACATCCGTCGATCCGCCCTCCTGTTTCTGACCGTCGAGCGGCTGCACCTCCAGGTCCATACCTACGTCCGGAACCTGAGTCGCGCGTTGAATGTCACGGGCGAACTTGTCTTCCTCCGCCGTGTAGCTGACAGGCCCGAGCCATTGCAGGTTGGCGTTCAGCAGACGCGCGCCGGCGAGATTCGTGAGGATCTCCCAACTGCCTGCCTGCACCCTCACTGTCGAGGATGTTTCGGTCATGGCGGCTGCGCCTTCGGCGAGTTTTCGTATACGCGTCAGCAGAGCTTCGACTTCCGCACGCTGCCAGTCACGCGCCCAGATCCACACCTTGCCGTACTCCGGAACCACATTAGGCACATCGCCGCCGGATGCGATCGTGTAGTGCAGGCGCGAGGACGGACGAATGTGTTCGCGCATCAGATTCACCCCGTGCGTGAACAGCTCGACTCCATCCACCGCGCTGCGGCCGTTCCATGGATCGCCCGCGGCATGTGCGGCCCTGCCGCGGAACTCGACGATCAGATCCACCATCGCCTGACTGCTGACTGTGTCGGCCTGTGTTTCGTCACCGGGATGCCAGGCCAGCACTACGTCGAGATCGTCGAACAGACCGTCGCGAGCCATATAGGTTTTGCCGCCGACAGCCTCCTCGGCTGGTGTGCCGTAGAAGCGAATCGTTCCCTTCAGCTCGCCCGCCTCGATCTGCTCCTTGATAGCGAGCGCAGCGCCGAGGCTCGCGGCGCCGAACATGTTATGACCGCAGCCATGGCCGGCGCCGTTCTCGACCAGCGGACTCTTTTCGGACAACGCCTTCTGCGATACGCCCGCCAGGGCGTCGTACTCGCCCATGACGCCAATGATGGGACGCCCCTCGCCGAAGGTCGCGATGAACGCGGTCGGCATGCCGGCTACGCCGCGCTCGACGCGGAATCCTTTGCCCTCGGCATAGTCGGCGAGCAATTTGGCCGAGCGATGCTCGCGCAGCGCGGTCTCGGCGAATTCCCAGATCTGATCGGAGAGTTGCACCATGTCGTTGGCATGGCGTTCGATCGACTGGACGGCGGCGCGCTTGGTTGCGCTCGGCGCGGCGGCGTGTACCGCCGACGTCGCAAACAAGGCCGCGACCAGCGTCGCGAGCGCGGTCCGGATCACGATGCATGACCGGTTGTTCATGGGCATTGCTGGTTCTCCACGCGTCAGCGGCCAGGTGCGATCCGCTGTGTTATTCAGGTTCGAGGCCACAGACCTGGAGCGTACGATGATAGCGTTTTAACGGCAGCGTCAGCGTGAATTGCCTTCGCG
>JBOHZJ010000031.1:0-3469 GCA_050738395.1 Steroidobacter sp. | reverse complement strand
GGGTCTGCTCGAGACCTTCACGATCGCAACCGCCGTTTGCTTGCTCCTGACCAATGCAGATGATGCGGCGGGTTTGCTGTACTACGGCCTGCCGCTATCGATGGTCGCCGCAGCCGTATTGATCGCGTTGGGCGTCGCGGATCGACTGCGCGATCAGCGCATCGCGCTGACCGATGCGGAACGTCGCGCGCAAACCGATTCGCTCACCGGGGTGCTGAATCGCCGTTCGCTGCTCGAGCGCCTCGATGCGGGGTGTCTGCGTGCGCAGGCGCGCGGTTTGCCGATCGCACTGCTGTTTATCGATCTCGATCATTTCAAGGAGATCAATGACACGTACGGTCATGCCGCCGGAGACGCCTGTCTCAGGGCGATTATCGATCCGATCCATGCGGAGCTGCGTCAGTCGGATGTGATAGGACGTTATGGCGGCGAAGAATTCGTCGTCATCCTGAGCAGCGCCGACGTGTCGGCTGCGCAGCCGATCGCAGAGCGCATTCGCCGCCGTGTGGCGGACGTGCGAGTCACCGGTTTCGGGCCGCCCATTCACGTGACATGCAGCATTGGAGTGGCGACCAGCGACATGCTCGGCGTGTGGGGCGAGCACTTGATCGCCCGCGCCGATGAAGCTGTTTACGCGGCGAAACGCTCCGGCCGAAATCGGGTGCAGATCGCGGCGCCGCTGGCGGCGTAGCCGCAATCCTGCAAGTGCGCGGGATCGATCCAGAGCGTCGCCGCGCATTCCATGAACAGCGAAGACCCGTCCGGTGCAACGTTGCGCACTTCTCCAGTACGTTGGTATATCGCCCCCATCGCTCTTTCGTTGCCTCGAGAACCGCCATGACACGCAATGCAATCGACGCACCCGGCGCCGCGGCCATCGCACCGTATTCGCACGCCGTTGACGCAGGCGAACTGATTTTCCTTTCGGGACAGACTCCGCTGGACACAACCACCGGCAAACTCGTCGAGGGCTCAATCGCCGCGCAGACCGTGCAGTGCTTCAGGAATCTGTTCAGCGTGCTGCAGGCCGCCGCCCTGAGCGCCGACGACGTAGTCAACGTGCAGGTCTATCTCACCGACATGAACGACTTCGCCGCCATGAACGAGGTGTACGCGAAGCAGTTTGCAAGGCCCTATCCGGCGCGAACGACGATTGGCGTAGCGAGTTTGCCGATGGGCGCCAGAATCGAGATTGGCCTGGTTGCACGCAGACGCAGATAACATCGACAGAGAATGGCTCTGTCTTCCTGGCGGACCTGCTTTGTCGCCCCCGATTCGTACAGATCGTTTCGCTTGAGACCCACGGTCGACAGTGGCACGCTTCGGATCCCGTTCAGGCGTTCGCAGAGGTGCGTAGCAATGAGCAGAATCACCCGGCCCGATCGCGACGTCGATCCTGAAGGCCAGCGGTTGCCGATCAAGCTCGACTCCACCTCGAACGGCGAGTTTGCTCCCATCCCTCTCGATGATTCGTTGCGGCGAGCGAATGCGCTTGCGCACGACTGGGCCGGTACGTTCTCGCGCAGACTTGGGCGCGACCGCCGCACCTTTCTGATCTCTTCGTGCGGCGCTGCATCGACGCTGCTCGCATTCAATGCGGCGCACGCAATGACCGGGCGCAGCGGCGGCTACTTCGAGGTGTCGCAAGACGCCGCACTCGATACGCAGCTTGCCGCCGCCGAACTCGGCAAGAAGGAATTCATCTTCGACGTCCAGGGACATTTCGTGAATCCCACGGGCGCCTGGACGGGTCGCTTGCCATCCGGCGCGAAGCCGCTGTCCGAAATGCCCAAGGCGAAATGCGAACTGTCGAAAGGCTCGGGCGAGCGCAGTTATCTGCACTGCCTGAGCGCTGATGAGTTCATCAAGGATGTGTTTCTGGACTCGGACACGGACATCATGGTGTTGAGTTTCGTGCCCTCGACGCGCGAAGGCGAGCCGCTCACTATCGAGGAAGCGATCGTCACGCGCGACATCATCGAGAAGATGGAAGGCGCCAAACGTCTCATGCTGCACGGCCGCGTCAACCCGAATCAGCCAGGCGATGTCGAGGACATGGAGCGCCTGGCGAAGATGGGCGTCGCTGCGTTCAAGACCTACACGCAATGGGGGCCGCAGGGCGACGGCTTCTGGATGACCGACGACGCAGGCGTTGCATTCGTGGAGAAGGCGCGTCAGCTCGGCGTACGCAATATCTGCATTCACAAGGGGCTGCCGTTCGGGCCGAAGAGCTACGAGCACTCGACCTCGCGCGATATCGGCCCGATCGCGAAGCGCTTCCCCGACATGAATTTTCTGATCTACCACTCGGGTTATGTCGCCGGCAAGGACGAAGGTCCGTACGATCCGAAACGCACTGACGGCGTCGATGCGCTCGTCACCTCGGTGCTCGACAGCGGCGTCAAGCCGAATAGTAATGTCTACGCGGAGCTCGGATCGACCTGGCGCTTTCTGTCGATGCGCGATCCCACCGCCGCGGCGCATGCGCTCGGCAAGATGTTCAAGTACATCGGCGAGGACAACGTGCTGTGGGGTACGGACTCGATCTGGTATGGCTCACCGCAGGATCAGATTCAGGCGTTCCGTACGTTCCAGATCGCGGAGGACCTGCGTGAGAAGTACGGCTATCCGACGATGACACCGACGCTCAGGCAGAAGGTGTTCGGTCTGAACGCCACGAAACCGTATCGACTTTCCGCCGCCGAGATCCGTCGCCACACGGAGGGCGATGCGGTCGCGCAAAGCAAGCTCGCGTACAACGAGCAGCCCAATCCGTCGTTCGCAACTTACGGTCCTCGCACTCGTCGCGAGTTTCTGAATCTGCGGCAGCGGCATGGCGCAGAGCCGTAGAGCTGCTCTCCCGACATCGCGACGCGCTCTGAGTGAGACGGCGGGCACAGCTATTCTGGCAGCCTGCCGCAGAATGCGGCGCGAAGAATCCGACGATTCCGGCTCCGGTCTCAACAAGAATCGCTCAACGGCGGGTCACATCGGGGGAAGCATGGGCTTGATGTATACGGCGCGACAGCGCCCTTTCTGCGCGCTTGTGTTGCTCACGCTCGTCTCGCCGCCCTGGGTGATCGCAGCGTCCGAGCCAGTGGATCATCCCGGACTTGATCTTCCACGAGCAACGCTCTTCCTCGGCGGCGATTCCCCGGCAAAGAGCGGCAGTGCATCCGAGGAGGAATTGCTCGACGCCGCGCAAGCGGCGATTCTCGCGCACGCTACGCAGCTCGGCCTCGATGTGCAGGAGAAGCTGGTTCCTGCAACGATCCACGCTGGCAAGCATGGGCCAGGCGTCATCACCTACCGGCAGGTGCTCGCGGATGTCGAAGTCTTCGGTGCACGCATCAGCGCGGCGCTGGACGGCTCGGCGAATGTACGTGCGGTCACGGGCGGGTTCAGTCCGCATGCAAAGACGCTGAATGACACGGCGTTCAAACTCGATGCTCCGTCCGCGGTCCTGGCG
>JBOHZJ010000030.1:0-6092 GCA_050738395.1 Steroidobacter sp. | reverse complement strand
GTCGATTGCCGATCGAGTCGACCCACTGGTCCTCGAACTCGTCAGTGAGGTTCAGCGCTTCGAGCGTCAGCTCCAGATTGTCAGTGACAGACCAGCTGGTGGAGAAGTCCAGGTTCAGCGTCTCGGCCGTTCCTTCGACATCGTTGCCGTTGCGCCCCGGCGCGGTCAGCAGGTACTCATCACGGTACGCCGCAGAGACACGTGCACTGAACACGCCATTGTCGAAGTACAGGGTGGCGTTGGCCGACCTCTGGGAGAGGCCCGTCAGCGTCGTCTCGAGCACGACTGCGCCGGTGGAGTCGAGATACTTCACATCTGAATCGACGTACGTGAAGTTCAGGATCGTGCCCATGTTGCTCAGGACGCCTGGCAGGAACGAGAACGGTTGCTGATAGCTGATCTCGAGCCCCTGCAAGTCGCCGCCCGGCGTGTTGCTCGGCAGATTGAATCCCCAGCCCGTCAGACACGTGGCTGGATCGAGCGCGGGTCCGCATTGAGCCAACGCCTCGCTGTCGGCGAGTCCGAACGGATTGTCCGAGAACTGTCCTGTTTCCCGGATCGTCTGCACGAACGTCTTGATGTCCTTGTAGAACAGCGCGAGTCCAAGCAGGGATTCCTCGGCGAAGTACCACTCAAACGCCAGGTCGTAGTTGTCTGCTTCGGTTGGGTCGAGGAACGGATTGCCCGCAGTGACCGTCTTGTTGTTGCCGGAGATGCTGAGCGTCAGCCCTGGATTCAACTGTGGCAGAGCCGCACGCGTCATCGCCCTCGCCGCGCCGAAGCGGATGAGGAAATCGTCCGTGATGTTGGCCACGAGATTCAACGAGGGCAATGTGTTGTCGTACTTGTGATCGATCGTGAGGAGCGTCGTGGCTGCTGCAGTACGCGCCCACCCCGTCGTTTCCTGATCCGTCTCAACGTAGCGCACGCCGTCGTTGCCGCGCACCGGGATCGCGCCCAGATCGGCGGCAAATTCGAACTGCACGTACACGCCGGCATCGTCCTCGTTGACCGCGAAGTTGTTGCCGAGATCGTTGGTCACGCTTACGCCATACGCGTCGTAGTTGTTCAGGTCGAGCAGACCCGTGGCGGAGCGCACATCGGGCACGACCCAGACATTGGTGTTGCCCGCGGGCAGATCGAGGCCAGTGTCGTTGAGGTCGAGGGTGCGCGCATATTGCGATCTGGCGACGGCCTGTTGAATGGCGGACGCGTTCTCGCTTTGCCGGCGCGCGCTCGTGGTGTCGAACTCGAATTGCTTGAGCTGGACGCCGAATTTGAGAGCAGCCCGATCCGCGATGTCCCACTTCAAATCAGCCGCATAGTTGGTGAACTTGTTGTCCGCGGCCTGGGGACGCAGCCGAATCTGCGTCAGAGTCCAGGAGTCGGCATCGGCGACGTTCGCATTACCGTAGTTAAGCGCGGGCTCACGTGAACTGCCGCGGAAGTCGAGGGAAACGCCGTCCGCGTCGTTGATGTCCCACAACAACGTGGTCTGGATCGGATTGTCGTGCTTCGACTCAGCCTGCCCGACAATCGCGTTCAGATGCAGCGTGTCGGTGAAGCTGTGTTCAGCGCTGAGCGTGAACTGAGTGAACTCGGTTTCGAGTTCGTCGTGGCGTTGCTCGGAGCGGATGTCCACATCGTTGAATAATCCGTAGACAATCGAGTTTCGATCATTGATCTCCGCGGCCTGCACATCGATCTGGCTCATATTCGCGCTGAAGTTCGGCATTTCCAGAAACTGCTCGGTGCGCGTCGACTGCAGATCCGCATACAAAGCATCGAGCGTCAGTGTGGTTGCATCCGACGGACTGAACTGGAATGAGGCCGTGACGCCGAGCCGCTCCTGAGTGTTCTCGTACATGTCGTAACGCGGAATGCGCGGCCGGAATGCACTATTGAGCGCGCCGAGCGATGGGCCGGTGTAGCCGGGGAGCAGCGAAGTGGGCGTGAAGCAGTTCGTGTTGGGGCACGCGCCGGAATTCTGCCAGCGAACCGCGCTCGAGCCGTCGTCACGGAAATCCCGTTCGGCATAGGCGACCGACAGCAAGGCGCCGAACCGATCATCCCCGAAGGTGTTGCTGATCAGTGCGGCGGCGCGCGGGTTCACGTCTTCCTGCAGATCGTTGTAGCCGAGCTGTCCACCGGTGACGAATGTGAACCCGTTGTAGTCGAACGGGCGCGCAACCTGCAGATCCACGGTGGCGCCGAGCGACCCTTCTTCGGTGTCCGCCGAGGACGTCTTGCTCACACGGATGGAATTGAAAAGCTCGGACGCGAAGATGTTGAAGTCGAACGAGCGCGCGCGATTGGTTCCGCCGGTCGCGTCGGTGCCGCCCGTCGTCGACAACGCTTCCATTCCGTTGATCCGCACGCGAGTGAACTGCGGGCCGAGGCCGCGCACGGAGATCTGTCGACCCTCGCCCCCCTGCCGCGCGATCGCCACTCCTGGAATGCGCTGTATGGATTCCGCCAGGTTGAGGTCCGGGAAGTCGGCGATGTCTTCCGCAACGATTGCGTCCACCGCGCCGACCGAGTCGCGCTTCACATTGAGTGCAACGTTCAAGCTCTGGCGAAAGCCGGTGACGACGACTTCTTCGAGTGCGCCTTCCGGTTGTGGAGCACTCTCCTGCGCGATCGCGCTCAGCGCGACGACGGAGCAGGAAGCGAAGCCGAGAATGGCCCGAACCGTTGAACGGACCAGGTTGCGATCACGATCGAGCAGCATGTTTTGTTCCCCCATCGAGCGACTGCGACTCTGGTTGCGTCGCCGCTTTCGGAGGCGGCGGACGCAACCAGTCTTGAACGATTCATGACACCGGTAGCATCCCACGAATACAGCAATGACACCGGTGACAACGAAAGGCTATCAGAGCACCATACGGCCCGGCAAGACGCTGGCGCGGGAATGATGTTCGAACGCGACGCTCGCCACCCATGACGCTCTGCAACAGATGAGAAGGAAGTGACTGGTGACTAGTGATTGGTCGGAGTGCTGGCGCTTTGCACCCTTTCGGCCGCAGGCCGGACGGAGGATAGCCAGCCAGAGCGTCCACGCTATCGTCAGCCGTCGGATTCAACCGAGATCGACGCAAAGCCTCAGAAAGTTGAAAGTTCTCGGTTCGCGAGTGACAGTCAACGGCCAGACACGACTTCGCATCTCTCAAAAGAACATGCGCCAGCGCTCTGGCTAATCATCAGTCACCAGTCATTAATCACTTCTTTCCATGAACAAACCCATCGTATGTTTTGGCGAAGTGCTGCTGCGGCTGTCCTCGCCCGGCAAAGAGCTGCTGCTGCAGTCGCCGCATCTCGATGTGCATGTCGGCGGCGCGGAAGCGAATGTTGCCGTCTCGCTACATCGGTTCGGGCACGACGCCAGGATGGTCAGCGTGTTGCCCGATTCTTCGCTCGGTCACGCGTGTTCAGACGAATTGCGGCGTCATGGCGTGAACACCGCGGCAATCCGGTTTCGCGAAGGCCGCATGGGGATGTACTTCCTTACGCATGGTGCGGGGCGCCGGCCCGCCGAGGTGCTGTACGACCGCGCGAATTCCGCATTCGCGAGTGCGCCCGCGGACCTCCACGACTGGGAGGCGCTGCTGGCGGAATCGGCCTGGCTGCATGTCTCTGGCATCACACCTGCGGTGAGCGCCGCCGCCGCCGCCGCCGCGCTTCGCGCAATGGCGGCGGCGCGGCGCCGCAACGTCAGGATTTCTTTCGATTGCAATTTTCGCGCGCGGCTCTGGGGCACGCGCGCCGCTGAGGCGCCGCCAGTGCTGCGCCAGCTGTGTGAGCAGGCCGATCTCATCTTCGGCGATGAACGCGACATCGCTTTCATGCTCGGTTTCAAGGCGGAAGAGGCTGACGCCGCGCAGAGACGCCGCAGGGCCGCGAATGCCGCGTTCGACGCCTTCTCCCATCTGCAATACATCGCGTGCACGGATCGCATCCGCCACAGCGTGGATGTGCAGCAACTCACCGGTTGTCTGCAGAGCAAGTCCGAGGGCTGGGTCAGTCGCTCCTGGCCGCTCGACGGAATTGTCGATCGCATCGGCGCGGGCGACGCGTTCGCCGCCGGTGTGTTGCACGGGCTGATCAGCGGGCTCGCTCCGCAGAAGGCAGTCGATTTCGGCGCCGCGGCGGCCTGCCTCAAGCATTCCATTCCCGGCGATTTCAATCTCGTAGGCGTGGCGGACGTTGATCTGCTGCTCTCTGAGCAGCAGCTGGATGTGAGGCGCTGAACCGTGAATCGTGAGCCGTGAGTCGTGAATCGAAAGAGGAGACCTGGAATACGGCTGTGAGATTCGAGCGAACGGACGTGGACCGGGGTCGTTCTCGCGGCTCACAACTCACCACTCACGACTCACTTGGCGCCCATGGCGCCGTATCATTGCCGTCCCCCATTCTTCTGACGCCGGCGCGACGCCGCGGGCGTGCTTGTGGAGACCGCTATGTACGATTTCAGGAAATTCTTTATCAATGGCGCATGGGTGACCCCGCAGGGTCGACGCGAGCATGAGGTCATCAATCCTGCGACCGAGCAGCCGGTCGGAAAAATCCTTCTGGGCACAACCGAAGACGTTGATGCGGCGGTGAAGGCGGCGCGCGCCGCTTTCGAATCCTTCTCGCAGACCACGCGCGAGGAACGCATCGCGCTCCTGGAACGCATCATCAAGGTTTATCAGAGCCGGATGCAGCAGGTCGCTGTCGCCATTTCGGATGAAATGGGCGCTCCAATGAAACTCGCGTTGCACGCCCAGGCAGGCAGCGGCCTCGGCCACTTCGCCGCGACGCTCGCAGTCCTGAAGGATTTCGAGTTCGAAGAAACGATCGGCACGACGCAGATCCGCCGTGAGCCCGTCGGCGTCTGTGGATTGATCACGCCCTGGAACTGGCCGATCAATCAGATCAGCTGCAAGGTCGCGCCGGCGCTTGCCGCGGGTTGCACGATCATCCTCAAGCCCAGCGAAGTGGCCCCGCTGAGCGCCCATCTGTTCGCCGAGATTCTGGAGGAAGCCGGCGTGCCGAAAGGTGTGTTCAACATGATCGACGGCGACGGCCCGACCGTCGGTGAAGCGATTTCCCGCCACCCCGACATCGACATGGTGTCTTTCACGGGCTCGACGCGCGCCGGCGTGCAGGTCGCGAAGGCTGCAGCCGAAACGGTCAAGCGCGTATCACAGGAACTCGGCGGCAAATCAGCGAACGTCATTCTCGAAGACGCCGATCTCAACGCAGCGGTGAAGAACGGCGTGCTGTCGATGATGTCGAACACCGGTCAGTCGTGTAATGCGCCGTCGCGCATGCTGGTCCCGGCGAAGCTGTATGACGAGGCGGTCAGAATCGCGCAGGCAGTGGCGGCGAAACCGGTGGTTGGCGATCCGAAAGCCGACGGCGTCACGATGGGGCCCGTGTCGAACAAGACGCAGTTCGAGAAAATTCAGCGTCTGCTGCAGAAGGGCGTTGAAGAAGGCGCGACCGTGGTGATCGGCGGACCGGGCCGGCCGAACGGCGTCGACAAAGGTTACTTCGTCAAACCGACAGTTTTCGCGAACGTCAACAACAGCATGACGATCGCGCGTGAGGAGATCTTCGGGCCAGTGCTGGTGATGATTCCATACAAGGATGAAGAAGAAGCCATCCGCATCGCGAACGATACGGTTTACGGTCTGTCGGGCTATGTGTATTCGGGCAACGTCGAAAACGCCCGCCGCGTTGCGCGCCGCCTCAGAACCGGCATGGTTCATCTGAACGGCGCCTCTACCGACGTCAATGCACCGTTCGGCGGCTACAAGCAGTCGGGCAATGGCCGCGAATGGGGACGGGAGGGACTCAGAGAATTCCTCGAGACAAAAGCGGTGATGGGATACGCGAGCGCGTAAGCCAACGGCGACGACGTAAGCGAGTCCGTATTGTCTTCATCTTCACCTCTCCCTTGGGGAGAGGTCGCGCATAGCGCGGGTGAGCAACTGTGTTTGAAGTCAAGCTGTGACGTGCAGGCTTTCGTTCCAAGCTGCGTTGTCGCGAACCATGGCGTTCAGGATGGTCAGGAGCTTTCTCATGCAGGCAGTAATCGCAAGCTTCTT
>JBOHZJ010000029.1:0-3995 GCA_050738395.1 Steroidobacter sp. | reverse complement strand
GTTTTCACCACGCCGTACTTGGTGCTGACAGTGCTGCCTTCCACCAGCGGCAGCAGGTCGCGTTGCACGCCCTCACGTGAGATATCCGCGCCATGCGCCTCCTGGCGTCGCGCGATCTTGTCGATCTCGTCGAGAAACACGATGCCGTTTTGCTCGGCGTTCTGCAGCGCGCGCAGTTTCAGATCCTCCTCGTTGATCATCTTCGCCGCTTCTTCATCGGTGAGCAGTTTGAACGCTTCGCGTACTTTTACCTTGCGGGTCTTGGTGCGAGCGCCGCCGAGGTTCGAAAACATACTTTGCAGCTGCTGCGTCAGATCCTCCATCCCCGCGGGCGCCATGATTTCGACGCCGACCGGTAAAGCGCGCACTTCGATTTCGATCTCGCGCTCATCGAGCTGTCCTTCGCGCAGCATCTTGCGGAATTTCTGCCGCGTATCGCCGTCGGGCGGAGCCGCGTCCGGCTCGCCAAAGCCGATCGATTTGGGTCGGGGCAGCAGTACGTCCAGAACGCGATCCTCGGCGGCGTCCATGGCGCGATGACGAACCTTCTCCATTTCTTCTTCGCGCGTCACCTTCACCGCGACGTCCATCAGATCCTTGATGATCGAATCCACCTCACGGCCGACATAACCGACCTCCGTGAACTTGGTCGCCTCGACCTTGATGAACGGCGCGCGCGCGAGGCGTGCAAGGCGCCGTGCAATCTCGGTTTTACCAACGCCGGTGGGTCCGATCATCAGGATGTTCTTTGGTGTGATCTCGGCGCGCAGATTTTCGGCAACCTGCATGCGGCGCCAACGATTGCGCAACGCAATCGCCACCGCGCGCTTCGCCGCACTCTGCCCGACGATGTGCTTGTCGAGCTCCTGAACGATTTCTCTGGGGGTCATGGACATGGCATGAAGAAGCGGTTGGCGGTTGGCGGTTAGTCAGAGAACGGCATCACGTGGACAGGCGAAGCGCGATTGGTCTGGCGATCT
This sequence comes from Steroidobacter sp., assembly GCA_050738395.1. Classification (GTDB taxonomy): domain Bacteria; phylum Pseudomonadota; class Gammaproteobacteria; order Steroidobacterales; family Steroidobacteraceae; genus Steroidobacter. Next base: position 3,015 of record JBOHZJ010000029.1, on the reverse strand, counting down.
GAACCAACCGCTAACCGCTAACCGCTGCTGCTCAGCTCTTCGATCGTGAGATTGCGATTGGTGTAAATGCAGATATCCGCCGCGATGTTCAGCGCCTTCTCGACGATGCTGCGAGCATCGAGGTCGGTGTTCTGGGTGAGTGCGCGAGCTGCGGCCTGGGCGTATGAGCCCCCGGAACCGATCGCCATGATGTCGTCCTCGGGTTCGATGACGTCGCCGTTGCCGGAAACGATGAACGAGGTTTTCGCATCGGCGACGCACAACAACGCTTCGAGGCGGCGCAGGCTCCGGTCGGTGCGCCAGTCCTTTGCGAGCTCGATGGCGGCGCGCGTCAGGTTGCCGTATTGCTGCAGTTTGTTTTCGAAGCGCTCGAACAAGGTGAACGCATCGGCGGTGCCGCCCGCAAAGCCCGCGAGCACCTTGTTGTCGTAAAGACGACGCACTTTGCGCGCGTTCGCCTTCATAACCGTATTGCCGATCGACACCTGTCCGTCGCCGCCGACGACGACCACGCCGTTGCGACGGACCGAAAGAATGGTTGTGCCTTCAAATTGCTGCACTTGAGGGTGTCCGAAAATTTACAGCAGTCATGAGCAGAGGAGATCCGCGGGACAGAGTACACAGAGAACGAAGCCCAAGAAACAGGTCATCCGAGCACATGGACCTGGTTTCCGCCAGGGTCCTTCCTGTTCAGGTCTTGCGCCTGGCGCGAGGATGCGCTGCGTCGTAGATCCGGGCGAGGTGCTGAAAATCAAGGTGGGTGTAAATCTGAGTCGTTGCGATATTCGCATGGCCGAGCAGTTCCTGGACGCCGCGCAGGTCCTGACTCGATTCGAGCAGATGGCTCGCGAACGAATGGCGAAACATATGCGGATGGACATGCAGGCCGAGGCCCTGGCGCTTCGCCCAGTCCGCGACGCGCAGCTGCACTGTGCGCGGACTCAGCCGCTCGCCTCGGTGACCGACGAACAACGCTGGCTCGCCGATCGCCGCAAGCGTCGTGCGCTCCTTCAACCACCGTGAGATCGCGTCGACCGCGTGCCGACCGACCGGCACGACGCGCATCTTCGCGCCCTTGCCCAGCACACGCACGGTGCGATCGGCGAGATCGATGTCGGTGAGATCGAGGCCGACCAACTCCGCGAGCCGTAACCCCGAGGAGTAGAACAACTCCATGATGGCCTTGTCGCGCAATCCGAGTTGCTCATTGGTGCGGAAACTCAGCAAGCGCGTCATCTGATCGACGTCGATCGTCGCCGGCAGGCGCTTCTTCGCCTTTGGCGCCTGAATTCCGATCGCCGGATTCGCGCCGAGCTCTCCTTCGCGAATGAGAAAATGAAAGAAGCTGCGCAGTGCGCTCAGACGTCGTGAAATCGTGCGGGGCGCTGCGCCGCGTCGGAACTCGGCCGCGGCGAAGCTGCGAATATGGTGACCGTCGAGACTGCGCCAGTCCGCGATCCGGTCATGATCGCACCAGACGATGAAGCGCTCGAGATCGAGCTTGTAGTTTGAATTGGTGTGCGCCGACAGGCGGCGCTCGACCGATAGATGCGTCAGGAAGCGAGGAACCCAGGCCAGGGCGGAATCGAGCATGGGAACCTTGGCCAGTCTGCTAGTCCTTCACACCGTTCCGACCGCCTCCCTCACCAGATCGCCGATGCGGGCGAGAAATTCGGTGCTCATCGCCGGATGAAAACGTTCAGCGTCCGGACTGCCAATCGCCAGCAGTCCCGCGGATGGTTCACGGCCGAGCGGCACGAGCGCCGCGGAGCCGATTTCCACCGTACCGGCGCCGAACAGGAAATCGCGCTGGCTGTCGCGGATCTGACCGCAGCGCGGCTTGGCCGACTCGAACAGCGTTTCGAACATCCTCCATTCGGGCGCAGCGGGATCGACCGTGCGTAGATGGCGACTCGTGTCGCGGCGCAACTCGGAGTCCTGCGCCGGCGCGAGCAGCAACAGCCATTCTGATGCGCCGAAGTCTTCGCGCAACGAGGACTCGAGCGACTCGAGCAGCGCCGCTGCGCTTCGCGTGCGAATCAGGCGGCAACCGAGGCGATGTATCTTGATCGCGAGTGCGTCGTTGCTGCGGGCGACTTCGATCAGTTCGCGCAATCTGGTTTCGAGCGCCTGATTCTTGTCGCGCAACGCGAGCACCTGTCGTTCGATCAGCGACACCGCCGCGGCGCCGCGATTGTGCGGCAGTTTCAGTTTGGTGAGCAGCGTACCGTGCCGCTCGAAGAAATCGGGGTTGCTCTGCAGGTAATCAGCGATCGAGTCTTCAGAGGTCAGCGCCAGATCGGCGCCGCGGACGGTTTGTTTGTTCATTTGCCCACTTCGTTAGGTTGACAGTTGACAGTTGACTGTTGACGGCCGGAAGACGCAGTTGGCCATCGACAATGGATCTTTGTGTGCAAGAAAGCTTCCTCTTTACTCGGGCCGTCAACCGTCAACCGCTTTGTTGGCAGTCAACCGTCAATCTCCACAGTCCCTTCGAACACGTTCACGGCCGGGCCGGTCAGCCACAAATGCTCGCCGGGCCCTTTCCAGCGCACGACCATGCGTCCGCCGGGCGCATCGACCTGCACTTCTTCGTGCAGCACTCCGAGCCGACGTCCGACCGCGACCGCCGCACAAGCGCCCGTACCGCATGCCTGAGTTTCCCCGACGCCCCGCTCGAAGACTCGCAGGCGGATATGTTCTGAACTCACGACTTCCATGAAGCCCACGTTGGTGCGTTTCGGGAAGCGGGAGTGATTCTCTATGGCGGGCCCGAGCGTGTCCACGGCTGCATCATGCGCCGATGGCGTCTGCAGGACCGCATGCGGGTTCCCCATCGAAACCGCGCCGATCTGCAACTCTGTTTCGCCGACCCGCAGTGGATACACGTCCGCTTCTCGCGATGCTTCGAACGGCAGCGCGGCGGGATTGAAATCCGGTACGCCCATGTCGAGCGACACTGAACCGTCGTCACGCAGCACGCCCGCGATCTCGCCGCCGGTGCTGTCCATACGC
>JBOHZJ010000028.1:0-3350 GCA_050738395.1 Steroidobacter sp. | reverse complement strand
CGCACAAGGTGCAATCGCGTTCGGACGCGACGGGGTTTCGCGTCGACTTCGATCTGGTCACGCCGTACGGCGCGCGCGCCGCGACGCTGAATCTTGCCGGTCTGCACAACCTGCGCAACGCGCTGGGCGCCGCCGCCGCCGCGTGCGCGGCGGGCGCGGAACTCGACGACATCGTTGCGGGGCTTGCCGCGGTGAAAACTGTTGCGGGGCGACTCGAACTGAAACCTGCAATCAACGGCGCTTTCGTCGTCGACGATTCCTACAACGCAAATCCCAGTTCCCTGAAAGCCGGGCTCGATGCGTTTCGCACCTTCAGCGGCGCGCGCTGGCTCGTGCTCGGAGAGATGAAGGAGCTGGGCGACAGCGCCGACGAACTGCACGCAGAAGTGGGCCGCTATGCGCGCCAGGCGGGCGTGGAACGTTTGCTCGCAGTCGGCGAGCGGGCGCGTTACGCCGTGGACGCGTTCGGCGAAGGCGCACGGTGGTTTGAGGACGTCGATGCGCTCATCAGCGAAGCGCGCAGCTCGCTCACGAGCGGAGTCGCCGTACTGATCAAGGGCTCTCGCGCCAATCGCCTCGAACGCGTCGCCGCCGCATTGACCGGCGCAGCGAGAGAACCAGATTTCCACGGGGGGAGACATGGGGCGGGAAATTCATGAAAGAGAAGCAGGTCCTGTGCTTTCCGGAGATCCCCCTCGAGATCTTCTTCCCTGATTCGCGCCGAACAGCCTGACCATGCTGCTCTATCTCACACAGAGACTCGCCGAGTTCGAATCCGCCTTTCGAGTCTTCAGCTATCTGACGCTGCGCGCGATTCTCGCGGCCCTGACCGCGCTCGTGATCTCGTTCGTCGTCGGCCCCTGGATGATTCGCACGCTGTCGCACAGACAGATCGGTCAGCGCGTGCGGGATGACGGTCCGAAATCGCACCTGCCGAAGGCCGGCACGCCCACGATGGGCGGGACCTTGATTCTCGTCGCCATTGGCGCGAGTACGTTGTTGTGGGCGGATCTGTCGAATCGTTTCGTGTGGGTCACGCTGCTGGTCACGCTCGCCTTCGGGCTGATCGGCTTCTGGGACGATTATCTGAAGCTCATCGTCGGCAATAGCCGCGGACTCATCGCGCGCTACAAATACTTCTGGCAGTCGGTGGCGGGGCTCGGGTGCGCATTGGCCCTTTATTTCACCGCGCAATCGCCGGCCGAGACGGCGCTCTACGTGCCCTTCTTCAAGACGGTGATGATTCCGCTCGGCGGCGGCTACATCGCCCTCACGTACTTCGTCGTCGTCGGCACAAGCAACGCAGTCAATCTCACCGACGGTCTCGATGGTCTTGCAATCATGCCGGCGGTCCTCGTCGGCGGCGCACTGGGGGTGTTTGCTTATGCGACAGGCAATGCGGTCTTCTCGGGTTATCTCGGCATTCCTTTCATCGAAGGAACCGGTGAAATCCTGGTGTTCTGCGCGACGCTGGTCGGCGCTGGACTTGGGTTTCTCTGGTTCAACACGTACCCAGCCCAGGTGTTCATGGGTGACATTGGCGCGCTCGCGATCGGTGCGGCACTAGGCGTCGTTGCAGTCATCGTCCGCCAGGAGATCGTGCTCTTCATCATGGGCGGCGTGTTCGTGATGGAGACGGTCTCGGTGATGCTGCAGGTCGCCTCCTTCAAGCTGACCGGCAAGCGCATCTTCCGCATGGCGCCGATTCACCATCACTTCGAGCTGAAGGGCTGGCCTGAACCGAAAGTGATCGTGCGCTTCTGGATCATCTCGGTGATTCTCGTGCTGATCGGTCTTGCGACTCTGAAGGTGCGCTGAGCATGACGCCGCAGCCCCTCGTCGCCAGACCGAAGACGCCGAACGCCGGGCGAACGATCGTCGTCGGCCTCGGCCGCACGGGGATGTCGTGCGTGCGTTATCTGCGTTCGCGCGCTCTCGACTTTGCGGTGACCGACAGCCGCAGCGCACCGCCGGAACTCACGGCGTTCGAGCGTCTCGCGCCGGAAGCCGAGATTCGTCTTGGCGGCTTCGATAGATCCCTGCTCGAGGGCGCGGCGCAGATCATTGCTTCGCCCGGCGTCCCGTTGTCGGATCCCTTCCTGGCAAGCGCCGCCGCACGCGGCGTGCCGGTGATCGGCGACATCGAGCTGTTCGCGCGCGAAGCCAAGGCGCCGATTGCCGCGATTACCGGAACGAACGGCAAGAGCACGGTCACATCGCTGGTCGCGCACATGGCGGAAGCCGCGGGCAAGCGCGTGCTCGCGGGCGGCAACCTCGGCCGTCCCGCACTCGAACTGCTGGAGGAAGCGCCGCCCGAATTGTACGTGCTCGAACTCTCGAGCTTTCAGCTGGAGACGACGCACTCTCTGCACACTGCGGCGGCCACGGTGCTCAACGTGACGCCCGATCACATGGATCGCTACCCGACGCTCGATGCGTACGCGGCGGCCAAAGCGCGCATCTTCAGTCGATGCGACGCGGCAATTGTGAACCTGGACGATCTCGCCGTGCGCACGATGGCGCACCAGGCGCCGCGTGTGCTGGGCTTCAGCCTGCAGGCCGATCCGGCTGCGGATTATTTTGTGCATCGCCAGGGCGATGACGTGGCGCTCATGCGGGGACTGTCCCCATTTTCCACTGGACGGGAAATGGGGACTGTCCCCATTTCCGGCGATCGACCGGAACGTCTCGCGATGATGTCGCAGCTCAAGCTGACGGGTCTGCACAACGCGGCGAACGCGCTCGCGGCGCTCGCGATGTGCGATGCGCTTCGGCTGCCGCGCAACCGCTGCATCGAAGCGCTGCAGAGCTTTGCCGGTTTGGCGCATCGCTCGCAATGGATCGCCGACGTCAACGGCGTCCGCTTCATCGATGATTCGAAAGGCACGAACGTAGGCGCCACGTTGGCTGCAGTTGCAGGTATGCGTGGATCCCTGGTGCTGATCGCGGGCGGGCAGGGCAAGGGTCAGGATTTTGCGCCGCTCGCGAACGCGTTTCGCGGCAAGGTGCGGCACGTCGTGCTGATCGGCCAGGACGCGAAACTGTTGGCGGCCGCCTTGCAGGGCGTCGCGGCGACCGAGTACGCACGCGACATGGAGGACGCCGTCCGCCTCGCCGCGCGAGCCGCGCGCAACGGGGAGGCAGTGCTGCTGTCGCCGGCCTGCGCGAGTCTCGACATGTTTCGCGACTACGGACACCGCGGCGATGTGTTCGCGGCAGCCGTGCGAGGGCTGCAGACGTGAACGCAGCATCGCTCACCTTTGCACGCTCGAACGCCCGGCCCCGTCATTTCGTGTTCGACGGCGTACTGCTGATGACCGCCGCCGCACTCCTGTTGCTTGGCCTGGTGA
>JBOHZJ010000027.1:0-26758 GCA_050738395.1 Steroidobacter sp. | reverse complement strand
CGACCGGGCGGCGCAACGTGGTGATCGTCGCGGGCGACGGCGGCTTTGACGTCGCGCAGGTCGAGACGGGACGCGAAGCCGGCGGATACACGACGATTCTGGATGGCCTCGAAGAGGATCAATCGATCGTGCTGTCAGGACAGTTCCTGATCGATTCAGAGGCAAGCCTCAAGTCGACTATCGAGCGTATGGGTGCAGAGCCGACGCAATCGCAGGAGAAAGGCGACGAGCCGAGATCGACGGCGCCCGAGATGGACAAAGAAGATGCGCATGAGCATGCACAACACTGAGTCGACCGACGCGCCATGATTGCCCATCTTATTCGCTGGTCGATCGCGAATCGCTTCCTCGTGTTGCTCGCGACCGCGATCGTCGCCGCGTGGGGCGTCTGGGCCGTGTTGCGAGCGCCGCTCGATGCAATACCGGACCTGTCCGACGTGCAGGTCATCATTCGCACGTCGTATCCGGGTCAGGCGCCGCAGATCGTCGAAAACCAGGTCACTTATCCCCTGACGACGACCATGCTGTCCGCGCCGGGTGCGAAAACCGTGCGCGGCTTTTCCTTCTTCGGCGACTCCTTTGTCTACATCCTGTTCGAGGACGGGACCGATCCGTACTGGGCGCGCTCGCGCGTGCTCGAGTACCTCAATCAGGTTCAGTCGCGACTGCCGGCGGGGGCGACGACGGCGCTCGGTCCCGATGCAACGGGCGTCGGCTGGATCTATCAGTACGCACTGATCGACCGCAGCGGCTCGACGGACCTGTCGCAGCTGCGAGCGCTGCAGGACTGGTTTCTGAAATACGAGTTGAAGTCCGTGCCGAATGTCGCGGAGGTCGCGACGATCGGCGGGATGGTGCGGCAGTACCAGGTCGTGCTCGATCCGGATCGGATGCGCGCATTCAACATTCCGCACAACCAGATTGTTATGGCGATCCAGAACGCCAATCAGGAGAGCGGCGGCTCAGTGCTCGAACTGGGTGAAGCCGAGTACATGGTGCGTGCATCGGGTTATCTGCAGTCGCTCGAGGATTTCCGCAGCATTCCGCTTTCAACCACGGCGCAGGGTGTGCCGGTGCGGCTCGGCGATGTTGCGCGCGTGCAGATCGGTCCGGAAATGCGCCGCGGCATCGCCGATCTAAACGGCGAAGGAGAGGTTGCGGGCGGCGTCGTCATCATGCGCTCAGGCAAGAACGCCCTGGAGACGATTCGCGCGGTCGAAGCGAAACTCGACAGTCTGAAAGCAAGCCTGCCGAGCGGCGTCGAGATCGTGCCCACCTACGACCGCTCGGGACTCATCGAGCGCGCGGTCCGAAACATCAACGAGAAACTGATCGAAGAATTCATTGTCGTCGCGCTCGTCTGCGTCGCGTTCCTCTTTCATCTGCGCTCGGCGCTCGTCGCCGTGGTGTCGTTGCCGCTTGGGGTGCTCGCGGCGTTCATCGTCATGCACTACCAGGGCGTCAATGCGAACATCATGTCGCTGGGCGGCGTGGCGATCGCGATCGGCGCGATGCTCGACGCAGCGATCGTGATGATCGAGAACGCGCACAAGCACATCGAGCGCTGGCATGAGGAGCATCCGGACACGGAACTCGCTGGCGAGGAACAATGGCGCGTCATCGGCGCAGCAGCGACCGAGGTTGGACCGGCGCTCTTCTTCTCATTGCTCATCATTACGCTGTCGTTCATTCCGATCTTCACGTTGCAGGCGCAGGAAGGACGACTGTTCGCGCCGCTTGCATACACCAAGACGTATGCAATGGCGGCCGCTGCCGGGCTGGCGGTGACGCTCGTGCCGGTGCTGATGGGGTATTTCATTCGTGGCCGCGTCCCCGAAGAGCATCGCAATCCGCTGAATCGCGCGTTGATCGCCGGCTATCGACCGGTGCTCGAGAGCGTCCTGCGACATCCGCGCACAACGCTTGTAATCGCCGTTCTGATCGTCGGGGTTACGTTGTGGCCGCTGTCACGGCTCGGCGGCGAGTTCCTGCCGCCGCTGGATGAAGGCGACCTGCTGTACATGCCGTCGGCGTTGCCCGGCCTATCCGCAGGCAAGGCCGCGCAACTGCTGCAGCAGACGGATCGTCTGATCAAGACCGTGCCTGAAGTTGCAACGGTGTTCGGCAAGGCGGGCAGGGCGGAAACGGCGACCGATCCCGCCCCGCTCGAAATGTTCGAGACGACGATTCAGCTCAAGCCGCGAGATCAGTGGCGCGAAGGAATGACCACGGACAAGCTGATTCAGGAACTGGACAGCGTCGTACGTGTGCCGGGCCTGTCGAACATCTGGGTTCCACCGATCCGCAATCGTCTCGACATGCTGGCGACCGGCGTCAAGAGTCCAGTGGGCGTCAAGGTCGCGGGAACGGACCTTCAGCAGATAGATCGCATCGCCGCCGAGGTGGAGCGCATCGTGAGAGACGTGCCCGGCGTTACGTCCGCACTCGCCGAGCGTCTCACCGGCGGTCGGTATATCGACGTGCAAATCGATCGAGCCGCCGCCGCACGCTACGGCTTGAACGTGTCCGATGTGCACAGCGTCATCGCGACGGCCGTCGGCGGCGTGAATGTCGGCGAGACGGTTGAAGGTCTGCAGCGCTTTCCAATCAACGTGCGTTATCCGCGTGAGTTTCGCGACTCGGTGACGAAGTTGCGGGATCTGCCCGTGCTCACCGGGCGCGGCGCGCAGATCCGGCTCGACGACGTGACGGACCTTGAGATCGTCGATGGGCCGCCGATGCTCAGAAGCGAGAACGCCCGCCTCTCTGGCTGGGTTTACGTGGACATTCGCGGCCGTGATCTCAAGTCCGCCGTGAACGATATGCAGCGCGCGATCGCAGAGCAGGTCGAACTGCCCGCGGGCTACTCGATTGCCTGGTCGGGACAGTTCGAATACCTGGAGCGCGCCACGGCGCGGCTCAGGATCGTCGTGCCCGTAACGCTCATGATCATTTTCGTGCTGCTGTACATAGTCTTCAAACGCTTCGATGAAGCGCTGTTGCTCATGGCGACGCTGCCGTTTGCGCTCGCGGGCGGCATCTGGCTGCTATGGCTGCTCGGGCACAACGTTTCTGTCGCAAGCGCGGTCGGATTCATTGCACTCGCTGGCGTCGCTGCGGAGTTCGGCGTGATCATGCTGCTGTATCTGAGGCAGGCGTGGGATGCACGGATCGCGCGAGGACAGAACAGGTACGAGGATCTGCTGGACGCCATTCGTGAGGGCGCCGTCCTGCGCGTGCGGCCCAAGGCCATGACGGTCGCGGTGATCATCGCGGGATTGATCCCGATCATGATTGGCGGCGGTTCAGGCTCGGAGGTCATGCAGCGCATCGCCGCCCCGATGATCGGCGGCATGATCACCGCACCGCTGCTGTCGATGCTGGTCGTGCCCGCCGTTTATCTGCTGTTGCGCCGGAGGTCGTGCGAAGCCGAAACTGCGGTCTGACCAGCGAACTGACGAGGCAATCGGAAATGGGGACAGTCCCTATTTTCGCTTTCTTGCAGCAGCGACCGCTGCTGCGGGAAATGGGGACTGTCCCCATTTCCGAGGGTTGCGCTGACGAAGCGAGGGGGTTGCACCATGCCGGAATACAAAGCGCCAGGGGTCTACGTCGAGGAAGCCTCGTTTCGGGCGCGTAGCATCGAAGGCGTCTCGACCAGCACGACGGCCTTTGTCGGCCCGACGCTCCTGGGGCCGCAATCGCAAGGGTCAACAGCGGTCGAAGCGCTCGTCACAAGCTTTGCCGAGTTCGAGCAGCACTTCGGCGGTCTGGGGGATCTGCAAAGCATGGAGGGCTCTCGCTGCAACTACGTTGCACATTCGGCGCGTGCGTTCTTCAACAACGGCGGCGAGAAGTTGTACGTGGCGCGAGTGGAGCCGGGTGCTGCAGCGACAGATTACGCGCTGGCGATGCACTCGCTGCAGCAGTTCACCGACGTCTCTCTCGTCGCAGCGCCCGGATACTCTGCCCGCAGCGATGCTGTGGAAATTCAGCAGGCATTGATCGATCACGTTGAGCGGGGGCGTAACCAGGATCGATATTGTTTCGCGGTGCTGGACGCCCCACCTGTCGCGACGATCGATGAAATGCTGGCCGCGCGCGCAGGCATCGATGCGAGTTGCGCCGCGATTTACTACCCGTGGGTGACCATCGACAATCCGCTCGCGACTGCCGACGCGAATCAGGCTCCAGAGCTGCAGCTGCCGCCCAGCGGTTTTGTCTGCGGCGTCTTCGCGCGCGTCGATGCTGAGCGCGGTGTATGGAAGGCGCCGGCAAACGAACCGCTTCAGGAGGTGCGTGGCTTGCAGCGTCATATCGATGATCAGCAGCAAGCACTATTGAACGCCCAGGACGTCAATTGCATTCGCTCGTTCACCGGCCGCGGCACCCTTCTGTGGGGTGCGCGCACTACAAGTTCCGATCCCGAGTGGAAATACGTCAGCATCCGCCGTTACGCGCTGTATCTCGAGCAATCGATCTCGCAAGGTCTCGAATGGGCGTTGTTCGAGCCGAACGGCGAAAGGCTCTGGACCGCGGCGCGGCAGGCAGTCGAGAGCTTTCTTTTCAGGGAATGGCGCAGCGGTGCGCTGATGGGGTCGAAACCGGAACAGGCGTTCTTCGTACGCTGCGATCAAAGCACGATGACGCAGAACGAAATCGACAGCGGGCGCCTGATCGTAACGATCGGCGTCGCACCGCTCAGGTCAGGGGAGTTCGTGGTTATCAGGATCGGGCAATGGACGGCGACCGCCCGAAGCGATGGTGGATCGCCATAGGGAAGGTCATATGCTCAACAGATCACCGGGAGAGGCCTATGTCGCAGATTCGTCGTCTGACCGTATTGACGCCCAGGGCGTCCTTGCTTGCGGCTTTAGTTGCAGCGATCGCCGCATGCGCGCCGTCGAGCGCTGACATACCTTTGATTCCCGATCCGCTCATCGATCTGCCGGCGCCGGCAGATGCGGATCCTCGCAGCGCCGTCTTCGCGGGCGGATGCTTCTGGGGTGTGGAGGCGGTTTTCGAGCATGTGAAGGGCGTCAAAGATGTGGTATCGGGGTACGCCGGAGGGTCGGAATCGACCGCGGACTATCGAGTCGTCAGCGGCGGCCAGACGCAGCACGCGGAGTCAGTTCGCGTCATTTACGATCCCTCGCAGGTCTCTTATGGTCAACTGCTCAAGGTATTTTTCTCCGTTGCGCACGATCCCACGCAGTTGGACCGACAGGGTCCGGATGTCGGTCCGCAATATCGCTCCGCCGTCTTCTTCGCTAATTCCGATGAGCAGCGCGTGGTGGAGGCGTACATCAAACAGGTGAACGACGCGAAGCTCCATCGCCGACCGATCGTCACCGAAGCGGCGCCTCTGCAGAAGTTCTATCTCGCCGAAAGCTATCACCAGGACTATGCGGCCCGTCATCCAAAGCAACCGTACATCGTCATCCACGACGCACCCAAGGTCGCGAACTTGAAAAAGCGACTGCCGCAGCTGTACACGGGCGACTGAACGAATGGTTCGTGCAGCACGCGGTTACCAGGAGTCAATGATGGAACACAGGGCGAGCCGTCTGATCCTTGCTTCTCTGGCCGTCCTCCTCCTGACGCAGTGTCGCAGCCCCGCGCCCGATCGATCATCGGGCGGACGCCCACCTGTCCTTCTTGCGATCTTCGCTCACCCCGATGACGAGGCGAGCGTGGGTCCGGTGCTCGCGAAATACGCGTCCGCGGGGGTGCGGGTCTATCTGGCTGTTGCGACTGACGGCCGGCTAGGCGCAAATGAGCATGCGGGCATTCCCGCGGGCGACAGCCTCGCTGCCGCTCGCGCCGGAGAACTGCAATGCGCGGCAGAAAAACTAGGTCTGCAGGCGCCGATCATTTTCGGGCTGCATGATCAGTTGAAGATGGCGGAAGGGCTTGAGTCGTACGGTCAGCAGATCAGCGAGCTGCGCGATCGGGTGAAAAAATTGTTCGATGAGCTGCAACCCGATGCGGTGATCACATGGCCGTCGTCGGGATGGACGGGTCATCCGGACCATCGCATGGTGAGCGCGGTGGTCACGGAAGTCTTTCAGAGCAAGCGGTGGGAACAGCCCGCGCAGCTCTACTATCCAGCTGTGCCGACAGGCCGACTTCCCGAATCGCATCCATTGTCGGCGGCCGCCATGGACCCGCGCTTCCTCAGCGTCGAGATCTCAGTCAGCCCGCAGGACTACGAAAAGGCAAAACGCGCCTGGCTTTGCCACCAGAGCCAGTACACACCTGAGCAGATCGAACAACTGCATCAATCGCTCGTCTCGACGCAAAAGGGCGCGGCGCATTTCCAGCCTATGACCCCGGCGACAGGGAAGGCGACTTCGCTGTTGCCGGGATCAAAGCGCTGAAGCGCGCGAGTTACGGCCTCAACTACTCGCTTCAGCACATCCTGGAAGGCGCACGCGTCCGGGATGGTGAGCTGGAATAGCGCGAAAGCGTTCGGGGCGAGCCTTTCGAAGTGCGCAAACGGTTCAAGGGCGCGCCGCCGCCAGCTGCGACCTTGCGGCGTGCAACAGCACTCTGGAGTACGTCTTGTGGAATCCGAGAAGAGCCTCAAAGCCCCCTCCGAGCGTGGACCTGCCGGTCTTCGGATGCTTCCTGGGTACGACGGCCGAACCGAAGTACAACCGCGAGCCGATCCCAGTCGCTGCTCCTGCGGGAGCAACCATGAGCCATGATCTCGTGCGGCCCTGGAAATCGCACATCAATAGCTGGTCCTCGGCGCGGCGCTCGACGTTCCACGCGGCGAAAGAATCGATCGCTCCCGTCGCCAGCAGCTCGGCCTGAGCATCCGTGGAAGGCTTTGACACCGCCCACTTCAGAATCAGCCGTTCAAATTTGAAAACCCGCGTCGTGTAGAAGGCGGACACATACTGCGCGTGCGACACGGCGATCGGGATGTCAGTCGCGTAGCAATCGGTATAGGCGCCGTTTCCGGCATAAGCGCCGAGCAGTGCATCGGCAGGAAGCGAGCAGGGGTGGATGGAAGACAATTCGTTGGGCCTTTATCGCGTTTCGCACGGAGAGTGCAACGTGCCGACGATGAAACGATTCCACCGGCGCGTATCGAACAGGAAGATTCGGCGTCCGCGCGCCGGCGCGCAAGCCCCGCCGCGCAGAGGCGATGCTCAGGAGACCCCCAGGCTGCGCAGGATCTTCTCGTCGGCGGTCGGTTGCGACTTGATGAAGCAGAGCTCGCTTGCATCCGAAGCAAGTTGTCGAGCGTCGGCGGCCGTCGGCGCGTCCAGACTGCGCAACGCGGCGACCGTCGACTGCGTCAGCAATGAAACGCGCAACTTCAGAGCGCTCGTGGTCTTTGTCAAAGGCTCTATATCGGAGCCGGGGGAGAAATGGTCGAGCAAGTGCAGCGAATATTCCCTGAGGCGAGACATCTCGTTGAGGCTCACGATGTGGTCGGCGGATCGCGATAGTCCCCACGCACGCTGCAGATGCGCGAGTCGAGCGAGATATATTTCGGCGAGGAACAGGTGGAACCAGCATCTTTGATAATCCGAAACGCACCCGAGGCGGTCATCGTTAGGCACGAGCATGTAGCGCCCGTGAGGCACACGATGATCGACGAAAGTTGCTGAAGACGTGTCGGATAGCCGCATGCTTCCGCTGAACTTCCACTTGCCGATTCGCACCGAGTCGGCCCGGAGATCGGCTGCGCACAGTACCGCGCAATCGCTGTCCGCCAGTTTCGCCTTGAAAAACACAATGTCGGCGACGCTGGCAAGCGACACGTATTCATACGTCCCATCGATTCTGATTCCGTGTTCGTACGATGTTGCGATCAGGGGCTGATCGGCCCCTTGCGCACGTTCACTGCCAGCATTCGCCAGGATCAGCGAGCGACTCCTGATCGTCCGCAACAGCATCACCCGCTTGAACCTCGCGGGGCTGAGCAACGGCAGGGGAACGCACTGCAATGCGCAGAGCGGGTAGAGATGCATGGAAACGGCGATGGCCAGCGGCAGACAGCGCGCTGCAAGATTCCGCACCGTATTTGCAGCCGACTCGAAAGTTGCAGAAGCGCTTGGACTCGCAACCGGGTACATCGTCAGTTGCAGACGAAGCCGCTTGAATGCTTCACGGTACACGTCGCGTGACGCAATCTCGTCTCCCGCGCCATTGACCTGCCTGGTGAATTCCATGACCCGCTGATCTTCGTCGGTGTCGACTTGAGCTTGCATAGGTCCGCAGTACTCCCGGATGTGCGATGCACTCTGATCGCGAGACGCCGCAAAGACGAGCCGTTTGCGACGGGCTGCGGAATAGGCGCAGCGACGTCCGATTCTGGCGGACAGACGACGGTCGGTATCTGGAACACCGGCATCGGTAGCGCGTCAGTCCGCCTTTGCCCTCAGGGAGTAGCGGACGTCTGGTCGACCTGCGTTCCTGGCCGTTTCGACCTGCGTTGACACGGCTTGCTCAAGACTTGAGGCTAGGTCGTCTCTTGGTCAATCCCGGAGCGACTTTCATCGTGTCGACCGATGCTTACGAGCCAACCGGCCGAGTCTGGCCGACCCGAGGCGTCGAACCGGCCGCACTTGCGGCGTTGGCTCGTGATTTGCCTGCCAGCGAGTTGTGGTCGCTGCTGCTGTTCGTGGCGGAGCAGCGAGCGGCGGTGCGCAAGCCTGCGGGTCTGCTGCAGCAGTACGAGCAGGACCGATTCGTCGGGCCCGCCTGCGTCGATCAACGGACGCAGCTCGAGTTCGATCGTCATCTGTTTGCGGCAGCTGGGCAGTTCGAGGCTCTGGAACTTGCGCCGATGGCTCCGTTGGGTGTCTGTTCGGTCATTGCGCCCACCAGTCAGAATCGCGTCGTCACGACGGTTCGCGGCGCCGAAGTCGTATCCGATCCTACGAATGTGCTGGCTCTGGAGAGCGCGCGACGCCTCCGCGCCGATCCCGCGAGCGTCGTGAAGCTCGCGACGAGTCATCGCTGTGTGCGTGCGCAGGCGGTCCCAAAGCAGCCTGGATTCGCCGCTCATTTCCGACTCTTTTGTCTCACGAGCGCAGGCCGCGAGGCGAAGGACCAGGCGTTCACCGTTGATTCCTTCGTCGAGCACGTCCGCGTGCATCTGAGCGCGCTCGATCGACTCGAGCGCCACGGATATCTGTTTCCGAACCGCGCAATCCAGGTGCTTTCGACGGATCGTGGCAGGGCGTTAGCTGAGCGCATCATCGCCAGCTTGAGCGATGTGAGCAACGACATCGCTCATCAGGCGTTGACGAAGACGTACTACGACGGACTGCGCTTCACGATCTCCGCCAGGAGCTCATCTGGCGCGACCGTACCCCTGATTGACGGCGGCGCATTCGATTGGGTCGCGAAGCTCGCCGCCAACCGCAAGTTCGTGTTCGTTGCGAGCGCCATCGGTTCGCAACTGGCTGCTCAGTTATTCCGAACTTCGATTTCGACGAGTGAGTGAAATCCCCTCTGGCGGCTGCCGGAGCACGCGGCAAGGCCGCGCTGCCTCCGGCCGCGGCGCGATGCTCGATCCAGCCTCGCACCATCGTCGACGCTACTGCCCCGGAATCGGCAGGCATTCCATGATCTCGACCGAATCGCCGGGGAAGATCGTGAAGTGCGGGTGGTTCTCAAACATCCGTGCAGCGGCTTCGTGAGATTCGGCTTTGACGACCACATAGCCTGTCATGGTGTTTTTGGCGTCCGAAACACCCTGCGCAGACGTGCGCTTCGTTTTTCCAAGCGGACCTCCCTGCTCGACAATGGATGCCTGATGCGCCGTCATCCAGTCTCCCCACGCCTTCATGCCGGACTGCTCCAGCGCTTTACGCTTGCCCTCCTCCGTCGCTTTCCACTTCTCGACCGCCGACGCCGTACCGATGTATATCGCCAGGAACTTCTTCATAGAGCTACTCCAGGTTTCAGTTTAGGCCGATGCGATGACCAGCCAACATTAGCGGCTCGCCAGCGACCACACATAGCTAGACGAATGAGACGCGGCGAAACCGACAGCCCTGCGGCTGACTTCGCGCGATGCGGGTATCCCTTAGATCTGTATACGAAGGACGCGTACACGTTGCGCGTTGTGAGTCGTCCGTTGTCAGTAAAGAGGGCTCAGAATGGGGTGCGGCCTCTGCGCACAACGGACAACGCAGAACGACTGGAGGGCTCGCGGGGGGCTCGCGCGCCGTGCCGTAGGTTCGTAGGTTGCGAAACGTCCGCTGCTGGCCGAACTGCGACGCTTGTGCTGGGCGTACACCGCGTCATCCGCTGAATGATCGGTATCAGTGTCTTGATGTCTCCCACGACTCGCCCACTTCTTCTCTCAACCAGAGCCGAACTCGCTGCACGCTTCGAGCAGGCGCTCATCAATGCGAATGGCGCAGAAGGCGCGCACTGCATTCACGAGCTCTGGATGCGCGGGGAAATGGCGGTTCATATCGAGAGTGCGCTCGAGCGCCTCTGGAAGCATTCGGCCGATTCGATTCCGGATTGGCTGCCGACGCGGCACATTGAATGGCTGCCGATGGCGTACGAAGCGGCGGCTCAATTCAAACCGGTAAAGCGCGGACGCAGCAATTTATATTTGATCCTGCTCGACTACGCTGATAGTCGTGATGAGCCATACGGCGTGTACGTCGGGATGAGCAAGTACACGCCGGCAGAGCGATTCGATCAACACAAGGCCGGCATTCGATCCGCAGGCAGCGTCTTGCGTCGGGGACTGGAAGTGCTCACCGGTCCGATGCTGCATCTGCAGAACATCCGTCGAGCCGAAGCGGTGCGCATTGAGGAAGAACTCGCTGAAGCACTCCGTGCACGTGGGCTGCTTGTTCAGGGCGGGCATTGAGGCAGAGCAGGGGCGCCGGACGTCGGAAATCCCGAATCACTGCACGGGATCATCATTCGATCAGCGCAACCACCTCGGCCTTCTGCTTCGACGTGAGCATCGGACCGAAGCCAGCCTTCAGGTTATCGCTTTGACGGTCGGGTTTTCCGGTGGCGGGAATCACCGCCGTGACCGCGTCGTGGCTCAGAGCGAACTTCAAAAACATCTGCGCCCATGACGTGACGCCGGCGTCGGCGGCCCAGGCGGGCAGTTGCTTGCCTTTCACTCGGTTGAACAAGTCGCCGTCGTCGAAGTTGCGATTCGTCAATACGGCGACGCCAAGATCTTTTGCGAGCGGCAGCACGCGTTTCTCAGCGCCACGCTGCGTGACCGAATAGTTGATCTGCAGGAAGTCGGGCCTGGCGGTCTGCACTGCGTCGGCGAGTTCGTTCTGGGCCGATTCGACGTAATGCGTGACGCCGACGTATTTGACCTTGCCTTCGGATTTCAGTTGGCGTGCGACTTCTATTTGTGTTTTCCAGTCGCCCAGGTTGTGCACCTGTAGCAGTTCGACTTTGTCGGTATTGAGGCGCTTGAGGGTGCTGCTGAACTGCGCGAGTCCTTCGTCTCGCCCGGTGACGCCGGAGAGCTTGGTCGCGATGAAGGCGCGCGCGCGTGCGCCGGATTCGCGGAGCAGCGATCCCAATACATCCTCTGCATTGCCGTAGGTCGGCGCCGTATCGATCAGAGTCGCGCCGCCTGCGAAGAAGCGCCTCAGAACTTCTTTCAGCGCCTGATACTCCGTACTGCCGATGCTCACCTGGAAGCTGCCGGATGTACCCATGCCGATGACAGGGATCATTTCGCCGCTGGACGGAATTGCGCGTTTCAACATCGAGGCTGCATTTGCAGCGCGTGCAAGCGAAAACATGCTCGCTCCGCAGTTCAGAAACATGGAGCCGGTGAGCGCGGAGGCGGCATTCAGAAAGCGGCGGCGTGTGGTCATGGGATTTCTCCTGGGGTCAGGTTCGTCTGTTTCGAAAAAGGCGCCTCGCTCTTCGCATTCCCCGGGTGCGCGGCCAGAAATGTCTCGAGCTCCTGCAACACGCGCAGGCGCGAGTGCTGTGCGAGAGCCGGTGATCCCTCGCCGGGCAGCTTAACGAGCGTGTGCTGTTTGCCGTGTTCCTGAAGCGCCCTACGCCGCGATGTTCCGGTCTCGCGATCTCAGGAGCCGCCGAACCTGGCCGAGATCTGCCTGCCGAGTGCGCCTTGCGCAAAGGTCAGCGCACTCTCGGCGAGTTTCTGCAGGACGCGTCCGGAGGAGCCGGCCATCTGCTGCTGAGCGATGTGAGGGCGCGATTCTCGGCTGCATGATCCGGCGGGCGCGCTCTGTGGCGGTTGAGCTCAGCCGTGCTGATCACCGAGTCCAGCGGCGCGCGGCTCTCATCGGGCAGTGCAAGAGAGCCACGCCCGATCGGCGCGATCGGCGCGATCGGCGCATCGAACCCGGTCTCAGCAGGTGCTTTCACAGTTCCATCGCTCCGGCGGGGCGCGAAGAGTGATCCTCGCCAGCCTGCAACAACTACAAATGCACCGGCAAGGTTCCGTCGCGAAGCACTTACTGCGCGACTGCCGCGTCGCCTTCGGGCCTGCAACACGGCTGCGCAAGCTGCATTGGCGGGCACGGAACGGATCCGTAAGAGCAGAAGACGCAGCAGTGACCCGACAGAGGACGCAGCAACGTCTTGCAGCCGCCGCACTCGTGGAAATAGATGCATGCATCCGTCGGCATGGCTTCGACGGATGCGTGACCGCACTCGGGGCAGGTGAGCTGCGAGATGAGATCGATGACAGTCATTTAATTGCACGCCCGAGGTCGGCCTGGCTGCGCTGCACCCCTGCAGCTCTCAGAACGTTGCCGGATTCGCGCTGAAGTCATCGATGCCGAAAAACATCTCGAATCCCACTCCGATACCCCAACTTGCCTCGCGCGATTGGCCGATCTCGGTCTTTGGCCAGGTGATGCTTGGCCGGACTTCGAGCACCAGCCAGTCCCTGATTATGCTCTGGCGGTACGCGATTTTCGCGCCGTACTCGCGCAGCGGTACGGCGGCGTCGAACTCACCGGCCGTGAATATCTGCGCCGCGATCGCACGGCGATCGGGAAGAGCGCGAAGTGCAGTAAGCGCGGTGTAACCTCGAACGCCGGCCGTTTTTTCAGAGATCGTTCCTGATCCGCTCCAGCGCACCAGCCACGTGTCGTCAAATATTCGTTCGACGTCCACGCGACTCGTGAGACCGAATCCTTCGCTGTTCTGCCAGAACAGCGTCTGTCTCAGGCTGACGAGGACGTTTCTGGAGGCGCCGCGCTCATAGCGATAGCCGGCCTTCACGTAGGGATCGATCGGCGAGCGAATGCGTAATCCGGCGTCTGCTTCCCAACGTCCGCCCTGCCGCGGCTGGCGATAGCGAATGCCGAACAGCGTTTGATCCTCCTGGAACGCACCCTGACGCGGCAGCGCACCGGATTCCTGCTCGCGCTCGGTGACGAACTCCTCGCGATTGACCGTGCCAATGAACGCGTCATAGCGCTCATCCAGGTGCGGCAGCGGCATCTTGACCCGGAATCTGAGCTTCTGTTCGAACCCGTCGAATTCACTCCAGAACAAAGCCGGCGTGATGCTCCCCACGGCTTGTTCCCGATACACGTCCTCATCCCCGCTTGCGCCGAACATCCGGTCGACGCGCATGGCCGAACGCCATACGACTCCGTGCAGCCCACTGTGCGCGCGGTCGATCCAAGCATCGGGTGTGTCGGCCACCGGGCCGGTCGATTCATCGGGGACGACAGGAACGTCCTGCTCCTGCGCCCAGACGATGCTGCACGCGGGCAGGCAGAAGGCCGCCAATACAGCTCTCGCATGCCAACGCGCCACTTCGACTCCTCCGCCAAGGGACCGCCTGTTTGTCGCGGAGCACAGTCGGCTGACGATGCGCTCAGTCCATGTCGTCAACAGGAACTGGATGCGTGAACAGGTACTTCCCTAATGGCAGTGACACAGAAGTGGTTCCGACAAAGCGACAAGGCAGACGGCGATCCGCTCGCAACTATTCAGTTGATCGCCGATCCAGACAAGAACTTAGTCGTGATCATGAAGGACGGCGGGCTTCCCGAGAGTCTCCTGAGCCGCCAGTCAGCGCGATAGCTCGGGGTCTCGGCTCGAACAAGCCTCAGCTCGCCGCCGGCGTGCAGATTCCGGAAATGGGGACAGTCCCCATTTCCACGTTTCCATATCAATTTACGACACGCGATGGAAATGGGGACTGTCCCCGTTTCTGGGGACTGTCCCCGTTGCACTCGCCCGCTTCATTCGAGGGGCCGTGGGTGGCGACGCCGCCGTGACGACGGCTCAAGGCGCCCGGGCGCCGTCAAAGCGTTTGATCCCGCCATCGGACGTGAAGTCCGGAGCTGGTCATCGCGTCCGATCGTGGCTTCTCTCCTGAGCACTGCCGGCGGCATCCTGTTCGCGGGCGAGCCCACCCGGAGAGTTCAATGCGCTGGATGCAAAGACGGGAAAACTGTTGTGGCTATTCCGGACCGGCAGCGGCACTCATAGCAACCCGATGACCTATAGCGTCGACGGCAAGCAGTACGTCGCCGTGCCGACAGGGTGGGCGGATGGATGAAGGGATTCACCCCGGAGTTGTACGGCTCGACGCGCGGCAGCGCTCTGTTTGTGTTTGCCTTGCCCTGACTCGATCCTTGGGCTCGATGTTCATGTCCGATATCGCCGCAACAGGTGATCGAGCGCTATTTTCCCGGGGCCGTACGTCATGACCGCGAGCGCCATGGCCGCCCAAGGCAAGTGATACGTTTCCCATCCATCCGGGATTGTCAGTTGAATCACCGCAGTCATGAGGAGGATCCCGAATGCGGCGAAACGCGTGGCGAGACCAAGCACGAGCATGATCGGCAGGAGGAGCTCGGCGAGCGAAGACGCAAATGCCGCGGTCTGCGGCAACGGATAGGCGTACGCCTGTCCGAACAGGTGAAGCCGGAATTCCTCTTCGAAGAGATAGACCGCGCTGTCGGAAAGCTCAAACCAACCCGTCCATTTCGTCTGTCCTGACCGCCAGAAGGGCAGGGCGACCGCGATGCGCAGCACGAGTTGCGTGACGGACAGGGGGAAGCGGCCGAGTCGTCGATCCGCTTGAACGATAGCAGTTCGGATGCGAGCGGCAAGAGTCATGGATTCCACAGGCTGTGTCGTGGCGCTCATTCGTTCTTCTCCTGGTTGTCGTCGACAAGTGCAACGACAGCTCCGACGCCAAATAGATCTACGATGCTCCTGCCCACGTCGAATTCCGCATTGTCGAGAAGGGCGATCTCGGTCGCGCGCTGCACGCACATGCGATCGAGCAATGCATCGACGAACGCATAAACGCCGGGACCGAGCGTTTGAACTCGCACCTGACCGTCGGGCCTGACGATCAGAATGTCCTGCGGAATCCAGCGCGCCGGCGGCGTGACTTCCCCGGCGCCCTGGTGCGCCGCCCAGATATCCACGATGGGATAGACCGAGCGAAGGAGTCGCGCCGAGGCATGCAGCGTCAGCCGCATATCGAGCAATACGTCGGGCGGAGCGTCAGCCAGCACTTGCGCCTGCAAGGAAGCCTCTTCCGGCGCGTGATAGGCCTGGCTCCAGGCGATTTCGAGCCGCGCGACATCTGACAAATAGGAGACGTCGTTTGCGGGTGCGAAATCGTCGATGAAGGTCGGGAGCTCATCGCCGTAGTACATGAGCAGCGGGGAGCACGGCCGGTGCTCGCTTACATACGAGCGAGCCATCGCACGGAAGAAATCGTCGCCCACGAGCCGGCGCGTTACCGGAAAACGCTCCTGCAGCGCGTCGATCAGGCCGACAACGGAGTTGTTGCGATACACAGCGAAGCCGGCGCGCCGGCGGGATCCGCCGCACTCGATGACGCCCTGAGGCGGCGGTAAGCTGCTGTCGGTCATTGCGACGGCGAAAGCGGCTTGCGTCTCAGCCCAACTGTGCGCCATCAGCGCTCCCCTGGACGGTCGATCGTTTTGTCACATCGCGCAACGCGAGCTGCGCCCGCTGCGCTTCTTCCAGCAACACGGAAAATTCGGGAACGTTGTTGTCCCATTCAATTAGCGTAGGCGCAGCTCCGCATCGACTCAGCGCGAGCTCGTAAAGCGACCACACGTCGGGATGCACTACCGAGCCATGATCATCGATGAGTATTCGAGCGTCACCCTGGCCGGGCTCTTCGCTGAAGCCCGCAAGATGAATTTCTTGGACCTCCCCGATCGGAAACGCATCGATATAGGCTTGTGGCGAGGTCCCGTGATTGGTCGCGGAGACCATGACGTTGTTCACGTCGAGCAACAGGCCGCATCCGGTCCGCGCGGCGACCTCGGCGAGAAATTCGGTCTCTGCAAAGCTGCTTTCGACGAAGCGGACATACGTCGAGGGATTCTCGAGCAGTATCGGTCGACGCAGGGCGCCCTGCACCTCATCGACGTGCGCGCAGACACAAGCGAGCGTTCTCTGCGTGTATGGCAGCGGCAGGAGATCGTTGAGGAACACTCCATCATGCGTCGACCATGCGAGATGCTCTGAGACAAGGCCGGGTTCGTAGCGCGCGACGACTCGTTTCAGGCGTTCGAGATGCTGGCGGTCCAACGCCTGACTTGCTCCGATCGACAGCCCAACGCCGTGCACAGACAGGGGGTAATCCGCTCGAATTGCTTCCAGAAAGCGATGCGGCGGTCCGCCCGGCCCCATGTAGTTCTCCGCATGGACTTCGAAGAAGCCTATATCCGGCCGGGTCTCGATGATGCTTCGATAGTGCACCGGCTTCAGGCCCACGCCCGCGCGAGGCGGAAGAGTCGCGGGAGCCGGCGATGCGAGGTGACCACTCATGAGCTGCATGTTCGTCGGCAATCGCGCCCCGGCGCATGCTGTCTCCTGCCGCCATGGCGGGAAGACAGTCTGCGCCAGGACGCCATCCGCCGTATTGCTTCAGGGCAGATCGCGCGCGAGTTCCTTCAGCGATCCCTTGCGCCCGTCGGGCAGTTGCATCGTCGTGCAAGTGCCTTTGGGAACGAGCTTCCAGGCGTTTCCCTGGTAGTCGACTTTGGATGTGGCTGAGCAGGTCGTGCCAGGGCCTGCAGCGCAGTCATTCTGTCCCTTGAGTGCGACGCCATAGCACTTCTCCTGGCTCTTGTCCGCAGCCGCTGCAGGCACGGACAAGGATGCGATGGCCGCAGCGATCGAGCTGACGAGGGCGAAATTTACTGAACGACGGTTCAACATAGGGGCAATCTCCATAGCTTACGAACGGTCTGGCGGCCCACGCTCATTCTCGAAGTGAGCCGTACGACTATTGACCGGTGATATCGCAAAAATATTGCACGGCGGTGCTCAGGTTCGTCGCGCCGTCCTGAAGTATGAGCGGCGGAGCAGGAGAGGCGCACGCGTCTACGTGCGTCTCGACTGGGCGATCACGTCAGTCTACGTCGCTGCTCACTCTTTCCTTGTCCTTGTCTTTCATCATCACGTCCTTGGCCGGAGAATCGACGAACGTACGATCTCTGCCTCTAGCGTTCCTTGAAGGCGTCGCGGGCCGCCGCAAGAATCTCTTCGCCTTTCATGCGCACCTTGTAATCGGGATCCCAGTGCGCAAAGCGGATCACGCCATTGCGATCGATAATGAACACGGCGGGCACAGGCAACTCATGGTGCGTCGCGCCCGAAGCTGCTTCGAGGTCAATATTGAATTGCTTGTATTGCTGCACAGTCGCGTCGTCGACCCGAAAGGCGATGCCGAACGCGCGTGCAGCGTTCATGTCCGCGTCGGACAAAACTGTGTAGTTGATATCCTTTTCCTGCAGGCTCGAGCGCAACAGCTCCGGCCGGTCCGCGCTCATGAACAGCACGTCGTAACCCATCGATATGAGTTGCGGCTCGGTTTTGCGCAGCTCTCCCAGATGCGCGTTGCAATACGGACACCAGCCGCCGCGATAGAAGATCAGGACGGCCGGCTTCTGCCGCGTTTTCGGCTCGAAACGAAACGGCTCACCGCCGGCGGTGCGAACATCGAAAGCCGGTGCGACCGCCCCAACCTGTAAGGGCGTCACTTTGGCTGGATCGGTCGGAACGGCGGGAGATTCTGCTGCGGCATTCAGCGCGCCAAAGGCAAGGAGGCTGAGCAGAACAGGAAACTGGCGAGCACGCATGGGCAATTCCTTGTGAGAACTATCGGATTCCGGAAGTAGACCGTTGATCGCGGGAAAATATTCCGGCAACACCAGGTCGCGGCGGGCAGGCCAGCGGATCGTCGAGCTCGACGGCCCGAGACACGGCGCAACGGTGAGATCTGCGTCGCTTGCGACGAAAACGACACCCGCCGCCAATCAGTACGGCTGCAGTGTGATTCATGGAAGCGGGTAGCGGATAGGGAGCGACGCGTCACGCGCGGTTCTGGCTGCAGCGCACAGCCTGCGACGCCTGCTACGATGCGGACCGCACCGGCGCACCGCTGCGTGTACAGGCCCGCGCTCATCAAGGCAGTAATGTCCAAGTCGCTTGACCGGTCTATTGAGTTGACGGGCGGCGCATCCGCTCTCGATGCGCGCCGGCGATTCGAGACTCACTGCGCGCCGTTCAAGGCGGACTTGTACCGCTTTGTCTACTGGCTCTGCCGGGATCGGACATTGGCCGAGGATGTGATGCAGGAGACGCTGCTCAGGGCGTGGAGATCCATCGATTCGCTCGGCGACGTTGCGGCTGCGCGTCCATGGCTGCTGACGATCGCGCGCCGGGAGCTGGCGCGAGTCTTCGAACGCAAGCGACTTCCGACCGTCGACATAGATGCAGTCGCCGATTCGGGCGATGCAGCGCTCGCGGTCAGCGAATCGCACGAACTCGAGGACATGCGTCGCGCCATCGGCAAACTCGAAGTGATTTATCGCGAGCCGCTGATGATGCAGGTATTGCTCGGGTTCTCCACCGAGGAGATCGCTCGTGAGCTCGACATCAGCGTAGCTGCGGTGCTGACACGGCTGTTCCGCGCCCGGCAGTTGCTGCGCAAGCAACTGGTGGGTGCAATCGACGCTGAGGACGTGTGCGAATGAACTGCCTGGAGTTTCGCCGGGCCGTAGGCGCGCAACCAGATATCGGCAGCGCGGAAGTTCGAAGGCACATGGCTGAGTGTGAAGCCTGCGCCCGCTACAGCCTGGAGCTCCAGGAGATGGATCGCCTCATTCACCGCGCCCTCACTATCGACTTGAGCACGGACGCGTCGCCCCCGGCGCAGCAGCGCAGCCTCTCACGCAAGCGAACGGGCTACTGGGCGGCCGCGGCGAGCTTGCTTGCAACGCTCGGGCTCGGCGCCTTCCTGTGGCTGGCGAGTCCCAGCGCATCGTTCGCCGAACAGCTGATCGAGCACGTACAACATGAAGCAGGCGCGCTCGTGCGTACGCCGCACAGAGTCGATGCGAGCGAAGTCGCCGCGGTGCTGAAAGATTCCGGCGTGCGATTGAAACCCGGGGCGTTGAACGTGTCGTATGTCATGAGTTGCTGGTTTCGGGGACATCATGTTCCACATATGGTCGTGCAGAGCGCGCATGGACCGGTGACCGTGCTGGTGCTGCGCCACGAATCGGCGGCGACGCAGCCACAGCGCTTCGAGGAAGAGGGCTTCACCGGAGCCATCGTCCCGGCGCCGCACGGCGTGCTCGCCGTGCTCGGTCGCGACGTGCCGATCGAAGGCGTGGCCGAAGATCTGCTGCAAGCAATCGAGTACGAAGACTAGCCGTGCCGCGGAACCGGCGATTCCGTCGTTTTTTTGAGTCCGTGCGCGAAGGCAAAGGGCGCCTTGACGCCTGGCTCTGAGATTCGATTGCCGCCTGTGCGAGGCGATTGGAACCCCCGTATTGCTGGTCACGTTAATCTCGATAGCGCGAACAGCGCGCTGAGAGCCGTTCACCGACTCGGGCGAACGGAACGCATGGCTGCGGCGGAATCACGCTCAGTTGTGCGGCGCAATCGTGCTGCGCGATTTTGCACGAACTCCCCAGGAGACCCGCCATGACACTGAAACTCATCTCCGTATTCGCTGCGACCGTCCTGTGTATGGGCGTCGTGGTCGCAGATGATGCGGACAAACCGATGGCCAGCGCGGATGCGACGTTCAAGTCGCTGGACAGAGACGCTGACCAACGTCTCAGCAAGACAGAGGTTGCGAGCGACCAGATGCTGACCGAGCACTTCGCCGCCGTCGATGCGGACAGTGACGGCTATGTCACTAAGCGCGAACACGCTGCACACATGAAGGACATGAAGAAGGAGTCTGCAAAGAAGGATTACTAAGGTACGTGAGTAACTCAGGGCGCGCGGCGGGCGGAGCCGTCTATGGCTCGCCCGTTGCGGCGCCGCCCTGAACGACGTTACGCTTGCCATCGTGCGACGACATGTTCTTCAGCGCTGGTCGATAATTCTGCTTCTCATCGGCCGACTTGTTCTGGGTGAGTTCGTGCATGCAGCGCCGCAGGTGCACGAAGGAGCGACCCCAGCATCTCAATCCCAGCAGGCCTGTCCGGATCATGCTGGCGGTCCGAGTCCCGATCTCGCGGAAGAGTCGCATCACGGGACGCCAGTCGACGCGGCGCCGAACGATGCCGAGGACTGTTGCGACACCGGCAGTTGCGAGTGCCCGTGTGTGCATGTTTCCGCGATGGCCGCACCCTCCGTGGCTGTGAACCTCGTGTCGCCCCCACAGACTCGTACGGCGATCTTCGCTGACGGGTTGCTGCAGCATCGACTCTTCGCTCCCTTCCGCCCTCCCGCCTGACTCCGCTTCACCTGTCCGTCGCGAAGCATTGATTGCAGCGGCAATGCCGCGGCGATCCGCGCCTGGCGTCCGATGCGCTGAATCGCGCAGGTGCACTGTGCTGAAGTCAACATACGGAAGCGCTCAACCCGCTTTCGAAATAGATGTTCGAAGTTTTTAAGAGATATTGATGAACAAATCTGGTTTTCTACGCGGCCATCCGAACGGACTCACACGCCGGGCCTTCATGCAGGGCGCAGGCGCTGGACTGTTCGTGCTGGGTGCGCCCAACTGCGCGCGGGGACAGAACACGACACAAACCGTGCTGTCCGGTACGGAGTTCGATTTGCAGATTGGCGCGATGACCGCGAGTTTCACCGGCAAACCGCGACCGGCGACCGTGGTCAATGGCCAGATCCCCGCGCCGCTGCTGCGCTGGCGCGAGGGCGATACGATCACGTTGCGAGTCTCGAATCGTTTGCCAGTGCGCAGCTCGATTCACTGGCACGGAATGATCGTGCCCGCGGACATGGACGGCGTGCCGGGCCTCAGCTTCGACGGCGTCGCTCCGGGCGCGACGTACAACTATCGCTTCAAGGTGAACCAGTACGGCACGTATTGGTATCACTCGCACTCGCGTTTCCAGGAGCAGACTGGCCTGTACGGACCGATCGTGATCGAGCCGAGCCGGGGAGAACGGCAGCGCGCTGATCGCGACTACGTCGTGCTGCTCTCCGACTGGACCGATCTCGATCCGGAGACCCTTTTCGCGACGCTCAAGAAGCAGAGCGACTATTTCAATTTCAACAAGCGCACTGTCGGAGACTTCTTCGGAGACGTGCGCGCGAAGGGCTTGAAAGAGACGGTCGCGGATCGCCGGATGTGGGGACAGATGCGCATGAATCCGACGGATCTGCTGGATGTCTCCGGCTACACGTATACCTACCTGATGAACGGCGTAACGCCGGCGAGCAACTGGACCGGCCTGTTCACGCGCGGTGAACGAGTGCGGCTGCGTTTCATCAACGGCTCGGCGATGAGCATCTTCGACGTGCGCATTCCCGGTCTGAAACTCAGCGTCGTTGCAACCGACGGGCAGGATGTCGAACCCATCAGCGTAGATGAGTTCCGGATCGCGACGGCGGAGACCTACGATGTGATCGTCGAACCGAAGGACGATCGCGCCTACACCATCTTTGCGCAATCGATGGATCGCACTGGTTATGCGCGTGGCACGCTGACGCCGCAGCCCGGTATGCAGGCAGAGGTCCCTGCGATGGATCCGCCAGCGCTGCTTACCATGATGGACATGGGCATGGCTCACGGCATGGACGGCATGAGTCATGGATCGATGCAGGAGGATTCCGGTGGAGCGATGGATCATGGCTCGATGGATCACTCGAAGCACTCAGCTCCGGCAATCGATCACGCCGCCATGGGACATGGGACCATAGCCGGAAGTGATGCGAACGCGACGCAGACCGCCCGTCATCTGCTTTCCGAGTCGCGTCCGACCGTCGATATGCTTGCCGAGCAGGTGAGCACGAGTCTCGACGATCCCGGCGTCGGTCTTCGCGACAATGGCCGGCGCGTGCTGACGTACGCGGACCTGCACACCATCGGTGGACCGATCGATAGACGCGAACCAGGCCGCGAAATCAAATTGCATCTGACGGGGCACATGGAGCGGTTCATCTGGTCCTTCAACGGCGAGAAGTTTTCTGAAGCCCCGCCGATACGCTTCGACTTCGGCGAGCGACTGCGCATCACGCTGGTGAACGACACGATGATGACCCATCCGATCCACCTGCATGGCATGTGGAGCGAAGTGGAAACGCCTGAAGGGGAGTTTCAGGTGCGCAAACACACCGTGACCATGAATCCGGCGCAGCAAATCAGCTACGCCGTCACCGCCGACGCTCTCGGGCGCTGGGCGTTTCATTGTCATCTGCTCTATCACATGGAGGCGGGCATGTTCCGCGAGGTGGCGGTCGCCCGGAGCGGGATGCATCAGGGAGACCATGAATGAACCTCCTGGTCATCCTTTCGAGCGCAATCCCTTTCGTCTTCAGTGCGACGGTTGTGCAGGGCGCGGAGGATCATTCGGTCCATCGAGAGCATCAGGATCAGCAGATAGAGCCCAGTGAAGAGAAGCAGCACGAAGATCACTCAGCGCACGAGACCCGGACACCGCAGCACGATGAACACTCACTGCAACCTCGGGGCGGGCACGACGGCCCGACGGAAAGTGAATTGCGCCACGTCCCGCCGCCGCCGCCGCAGCATCCCATGGGAGACATGTCGACGGAGCGGATGATCGAGCTGATGCAGATGGAAGACACCGCGCCGGTCGGCATGGCGCTCATCGATCAGTTTGAGTGGCGCGAGATCGACGACGCCGATGTGATTCTGTGGGATGGCCAGGCGTGGTATGGCGATGACTACAACAAAGCCTGGTTCAAAGCTGAAGGCGAACGCTTGAACGGGGAATACGAAGGCCGGACCGAGCTGCTCTGGGATCGCATCG
Organism: Steroidobacter sp.; assembly: GCA_050738395.1. Classification (GTDB taxonomy): domain Bacteria; phylum Pseudomonadota; class Gammaproteobacteria; order Steroidobacterales; family Steroidobacteraceae; genus Steroidobacter. The sequence goes on along the minus strand of JBOHZJ010000027.1, from coordinate 3,533 downwards.
CCGCGCGCTGGTGGAGCGTGCAGGCGGGCGTTCGACATGATTTCGGCGAGGGTCCATCGCGAACGTGGGCTGCGTTCGGCCTGCAGGGACTTGCGCCCCATTGGTTTGAGGTCGAGGCCACAATCTATGTCGGAGACGAGGGCCGCATCGCGGCGCGAGCGTCGGTGGAATACGACCTGTTGCTCACCCAGCGATTGATCCTGCGGCCCGAACTGGAGTTCAACGCGTATGGCGAGGACGATTCCGCCAACGGGATCGGCTCGGGTTTCTCCGATGGCGAAATCGCGCTGCGACTGCGCTACGAGATCCGCCGCGAGGTCGCACCCTATCTCGGCGTCGCCTGGACGCGCCTCTATGGCGATACAGCCGATCTCGCGCGCGCTGCCGGCCGCGGCGAGGATGACCTGCAGGTCGTGGCGGGCGTACGTATGTGGTTCTGACTCGGAAATGCACTTGCACAGAGATTCGAGCGTCTTGCTCGCACTCCACAATCTCATTCTATCCGCGGTCGCGGCGTAGTCGGGCGACAGCCATACCGTTCAGGAGATCGACATGAAGAAAGCACTCGGCGTCGCCGTCATCGTTGCCACCGTGCTCATCGCGATCGGCGCTCTCGTCGCAGTGACGGGACTGTACAACGTCGCCGCGGATGAGCCGCATACGGCGCTCGTCCAGCGTTTCCTCGATACCGTGCGCGAGCGCTCGATTGCGGTGCGCGCCGCGGACATCGAGGCGCCCGATCTGGACGACGCAGCGAGCGTGCGCCGCGGCGCGGGGAACTACGACTCCATGTGCGAAGGTTGTCATCTCGCGCCTGGAATGGCGGATTCAGAACTGAGTATGGGCCTGTACCCGGCGCCGCCGAATCTCACGAAGGCGGCCGATGTCGATCCCGCCAGAACGTTCTGGGTCATAAAGCATGGCGTCAAAGCGAGCGGCATGCCGGCCTGGGGCAAGCACATGGAGGACGAGTACATCTGGGACATCGTCGCGTTTGTGCGCAAGCTGCCGGCGCTCTCGGCTGAGCAGTACGCGCAGCAGGTCGCCGCCAGCGGCGGACACTCGCATGGAGGCGTCGAAACAGGACAACGCTCGCATCAGCACGAAGACGAAGGCGCCGGTTCGCATGAACAGGGGCAGGAGACTGCGACGGACCGGCTGGACGCACCTTCCGCCGATGAACCTGAGAAGCAGCACGTTCACACCCATCCGGATGGGCGAGAGCACGTGCACGAGGATTGACGCTGCGCACGACCCGAAGTGATCGGCGCTTGACCTTCCCACCGTGGCAAGGTTCATGATCTGCCTCGCAAAGCCGCCACACCGAGGTTTCCATGTGCGCAGTCAAAGCCCCCGCGGAGCTCGCCGTTGCAAAAGAGCAGGGTTACTACAGCATCGGCCGCGCGGCCGAGATCACCGGCGTGACCGCGAAGATGATTCGCCACTACGAGTCGCTCGGCCTGATTCCCAGGGCGAACCGCACGCTCGGCGATTACCGGGTGTACTCGGCGAACGATCTGCACGCGCTGCGCTTCGTGCGACGGGCGCGCAATCTCGGATTCTCGATGAAGGAAATCGAGGGACTGCTGGGGCTCTGGCGCAATCAGCGGCGCGCGAGCCGGCAGGTGAAGCGACTTGCGCTCGAGCACATTGCGGAACTCGACTGCAAGATCGAAGAGCTGCAGTCCATGCGAGCCGCTCTTTCGGATCTCGTTGCGCACTGCCATGGCGACGCTCGCCCGGATTGTCCGATTCTGGACGATCTGGGCCGCCTGCCGCCCTCGGAATGAATTTCGGATACGCAAATGAAACATGATCGCCACTCACATGCTCAGGTGAGACCTGCAGAGCGCGCAAAGATGCCCGGGGCGGGCGCAGCGGCCGCGACTTCACTCGATCCGGTGTGCGGCATGACCGTGTCGAATGATTCACCGCACGAGGTTGCCCACGATGGCCGCCGCTACGTCTTCTGTTCGGCCGGATGCCGGGCGAAGTTCGTCGCAGATCCGCAGCGCTATCTGCAGAACGCTGGCGCGCCTCCGCATGGGCGCGCAGCCCATCCGGAAAAGGTGGTGAGCGATACGGACGCGCCTGTCGGTGCGATCTACACCTGTCCCATGCACCCCGAAGTGCGGCAGGTCGGACCAGGCTCGTGCCCGAAGTGCGGCATGGCGCTCGAGCCAGAGGCGCCGAGCGAGGTCGAGGACGACAGCGAGTTGCGCGCCGTGCAGAAGAAATTCTGGATCGCCTTTGCGTTGACGGCGCCCGTCGTCGCGATAGCGATGATTCCGCACCTGTTCGATATCGGAATGTCGATGGCTACTGCCCGCGCCATGCGCGGTGCAGAACTCGTGCTCACAGCGCCTGTCGTCCTGTGGGCGGCGCTCGACTACTACCGTCGCGGCTGGATGGGAGTCGTGAATCGCGCGCCGAATATGTACACGCTAATCGGTCTCGGCGTGCTGGTCGCCTTCGGCTACAGCATCGTTGCGACGCTTGCGCCGCTCGCGTTTCCAGCGGAAATGCGCGATGAGCACGGCATGGTCGGCGTCTATTTCGAGGTCGCGAGCGCCATCGTCGCGCTGGTGTTGCTCGGCGAGTGGCTGGAGTTGCGTGCGCGCGGACGCACGAGCGCCGCGATCAGGCAATTGCTCGGCCTCGCACCCAAAACGGCGCGGCGCGTGAATGCCGATGGGATTGAAGAAGACGTGCCGCTCGGCCATGTTCACGCGGGTGAGCGCTTGCGCGTGCGGCCAGGCGAGAAGATACCGGTGGACGGACGCGTTCTCGAAGGCGAATCGAGCGTCGATGAGTCCATGCTCACGGGTGAGCCCATGCCGGTCGACAAGATTTCCGGCGACCGCGTCGTGGGCGCAACGATCAATCAGACCGGCACGCTGGTGATCGAGGCGGAACGAGTCGGGGCGGAAAGTCTGCTTGCTCAGATCGTCTCCCTGGTGGCGCAGGCGCAGCGTTCGCGCGCGCCGCTGCAGCGGCTGGCGGATCGTGTCGCGGCCTGGTTCGTACCTGCAGTCATCGTGATCGCAGTCCTCACGTTCGCCGTATGGTGGTTTGCGGGTCCGGAGCCGAGACTCGCCTACGCACTCGTCAACGCCGTCGCAGTGCTGATCATCGCGTGTCCCTGTGCTCTCGGTCTCGCAACGCCGATCTCCATCATGGTCGCGAGCGGTCGAGGCGCACAGCTCGGTGTGTTGTTCCGCGACGCGCAGGCGATCGAGAATCTGCGCAATGTCGATACGTTGGTGCTCGACAAGACCGGCACCATTACCGTGGGCCGACCGACATTCGATCGCGTCATCGCCGTCGACGGCTTCCCGGAGCAGCAGATACTGAGTTGGGCCGCAGGACTTGACAGGACGAGTGAGCATCCGCTGGCGCGCGCCGTCGTAGCAGGCGCGGAAGCTCGCGGCGCGCAGCCTGCAGCGGTGACCAACTTCAAATCCGTGACAGGGCAGGGCGTTCGTGGCGACTCAGAAGGCCATACGCTGGCGCTCGGCAATGCTGCATTGATG
>JBOHZJ010000026.1:0-6437 GCA_050738395.1 Steroidobacter sp. | reverse complement strand
GATCGAGCTTGCTGTGTGCATCGAGCCACACCTGCGGCAGGCGGAACGGCGCCTTGCCGGTCGTGCGCTCGTACAGCCGGCCGAGGTGCGTAAATGGCGCGACCGGCTCGCCTTTCTCGGTCCAGCCCTCGACCGCGCCGTAGCTGAGACGCAGCGTGAAGGTCGCATCCGGATAGGTTTCAGTACCGAGGATCGCAAAGCGAGCCCTGGCAATTTTCTCCTGCGCCGCGGCGACCTTCGCCTGCACGTCGTCCTCGTACACTTTGCGCAGTGCGCGCGCCTCCGCGTCAATATCGCGCGCCAGCACGATCATCGGATCGGTCGAGCCGCTGATCGCTTCTGCGCCGCCCTCCCACAGCTGCTTGCGGATCGCCGGATCCGCAAGCTTCGATTGCGTGATGAGCTGGTTCGCGAGCGTCTCTGGCGACTCCTTGCTCAGTAGCTTGCGGATCACCGCGTCATCCGGACCGAGCGTTTCGCGCATCTTGCTGAGCGAGAAGGAGAGCGTCACCTGCTCGAAATCCGGATACACCGGCGTGGTCGCCAGCAGGCTGGCGGCAATCTTCGGCAGGTTCGATTCCGCGTATTCGCGCAGCCGCTGTTCATTCGGCTTGCCACGCTCGGCGGCGCCTCGCACCAATGTTCGGGCGTAACCGAAGAGTTTGCTGTTGAAGCCCACGCCGCTTTCCAGATACAGATATCGATCGTAGATCTGCCGATAACGCGCCTGGGCCGCGGCGATGCCGTCCCACGCGTCACCGACTTCGCGCGTCAGCGCGGGATCCTGTGCAACCCGTGCGCGCAGTTCGCGTTCCTGTGTCGACTTCTGTGCGAAGAGCTCATCCTCCAATAGCGCGTCCTGCAGGCCGCGATAGACTTTCAGCGAGTTTTCGTACGAAGACAGCGGGTCCTGAATGATCCGCAGCGGTTCTTTGCCGGTCTTGCCCCACTGGAGCATGCGGCCGCGCAACTCGGAGTTACGAATCAGGAACGCGGGAATCGACGTGTCGCGCTGAAACTTCAGCTGTTCGACGGTCAGCAGACGGCTCGTGCTGCCGGGATGGCCGGCGACAAAGACCGGCTCTCCAGCCTTGGGTCCTTCGAGACGCCACCGCAAATGATTCGGGGTGCGGGCTGGTTTGCCGTTTTCGTAGACCCGCAGGAGTCCGAAGTCGAGACTCCAGCGCGGGAAGTTGAAATTGTCCGGATCGCCGCCAAAGGCCGCGATCGCCTGATGCGGTGCGAAGGCCATGCGAACATCTTCGTAGCGCTTGTACTTGTAGAGAAAATATTGGCCGCCCTGGTACAGCGTCACTGACTCACAGGCCAGCGGCCCGGCGTCGCGTTTCTTTTGCGAACCTTCAGTGCACGCAGCCTCAAGTCGGCTCAGCGTCTGCTTGCGCGCTTCATTGGCTTTTGCATCGACGAGCCCCGCGGTCGCGGCGTTCACCTGCTTCGTGATGTCTTCGACATCGACGAGCACTGAAATCATTTCGGTGGGACAACGACGCTCGGCGCCGCGCGTCGCAACGTTGAATCCGTTCTCGATGAAGTTTTCGTTCTCGCTCGAGAGTTCAGCAAGGCAATCCATCACGCAGTGATGGTTCGTCAGCACCAGCCCGTCGGGAGAAACGAAGGAGCCGGTACAACCGCTTTCGCTGCGGGCGATGGAGCGCTGCAGCCGATCCAGCCAGGCATCGGTCACGTCGACGCCATACTTCTGCTTCAGCGCCGCGTCGGGAAAATTGCCGAAGGTCCACATGCCTTCATCCGCAAGCGCGGGCGTCGCAATCAGACACAGGCTCAAAACCAGCTTTTGCATACCAGCCTCTGGGGAAGTTTTCTGACCTCGAAGATAGTAGAGATTGCACCCGCGCGCACCGGCAGAGACAGACAAAGCAAAGAATGCTCACAACCACGAGCACGAAAAGGGGACAGTCCCCTTTTCCGACTCGGGTTCATTCTTCCGACTGCATCAGCAGCAGCCGCGTTCCTTCGGGCGCGATCAGCACGGCGTTGATCGATTCGTCGAGACTGTCCGGCATCTCATCCGACAGGATGAAGCCGCGTTCGCGCAGGCGGGCGATGCGTTCGCGCATGTCGCGATCCTCGAACGTCAGTAGCGGTTGCCGGAACGCACGCGTGCGGTACAGCGCAAGATTCAATCGATCGCTCGTCAGAGCTGTGCGAGGAAAAGGCTGCGGTTCCTCCTCCATCGCCACGAACCCGAGCGGTTCCCAGAATTCCCGTGCGGCCTCCGTATCGCGCATCGGAAGACCAAATTCGCTGAAGTAGCCGCAGATGGTCGTAACCGCGGCGTCGAGCGGCGGCGGGGAGAACGTCCGCGCTTCGAGCAGATTGACGCACTGACCGGAAGGATCGCGAAACACGGCCTGATTGAAAACGTCATCGCCGAGCCGCTCCTGATCGAAGCTGACGCCAAGCTCCTTGAGATGTTCGACGCCCTGCATGAGTTCCGGCAATACAAAGGTCAGGGCGGGCGAGCGGATGATGGAGCCGTGCAGTCCCAGAAACAGGCGTCCATCGGTGACGACCGCATAAGGATGCGGCCAGGTCTCGCCAACAGGCGCCTGCACGAACCCCAGCGATTCGTAAAACTCCAGCGATGTCTGGATCGCCGGTGCGTGCAGGCTGATCTCGAGAAATTTGCCTAAGGACACGCGACTCCCGGACTGCAACAGCATTGCCCGCGACGGCGTCGAGCGTCGTCGATCCGATGAGTCTGGCGGATCGGGCAGATCGCTCGCATCAATGCTCCGCACCTGCTGCTAGTGCGCCTTTCCGGCTCGCCATCGAGTCGGCGCTGGCTGAGGTCTGCGGCCAGCCCGATGCATGCCGCCGGATCAGGTCCGCGAGCAGGGCTGCGTGCGCTGCACTCGCATTGAGGGCGGGGACGTAGTCGTAGAACTCGCCTCCGTTGGCCAGAAAGGTCGCGCGATTGCGCAACGCAATTTCTTCCAGCGTTTCCAGGCAATCGGTCGCGAATCCCGGGCACACGACCGTGACGCGCTTGCCGCCCTGTCTGGCGAACCGGATCAGCCACTCGTCGGTGTACGGCCGCAGCCATTCCTCGCGCCCGACCTGCGACTGGAAGCTCATGCTCCAGGCCTCTTCGGTCAGGCGCAGGCGCCCCGCGATGAGTCGGGCGGTTTTCTCCGACTGAAATTGATAAGGATCTCCGGCCATCACATACCGCTGCGGCAGCCCGTGAAATGAGAACAGGAGATGACTTCCCCGCAAGGCTGCGTCCTGTGTACTCCGATGCTCATCGATGCTGGCGCTGATCGCGTCGATATACGCGGGCTCATCGTGATAGCCGGTAATGAAGCGCAGCTCCGGAATCCAGCGCCAGCGCTGCAACTCACTGCTGACGGAGTCGAAAGCCGAGGCGGTGGTCGTCGCCGAGTATTGTGGGTAGAGCGGCAAGACGATGAGCCGGTGCGCACCAGCGCGGCGCAGCTCCTCGAGCGCGGCGGGAATGGATGGGGATCCATAGGACATCCCGAGCGCCACCACCGAGTCCGGATGGCCTGCATCCAGATGACCCGAGAGCCTGTCCCGGATCGCCGTCACGAGCGCCTGGCTGTAGAGCCTTAGCGGCGAGCCTGCGGCGGTCCAGATCTGCCGGTACGCATGCGCACTCTTTGCCGGTCGAATTCGCAGGATGACGCCGTGCAGCGCCAGCCACCACAGCCAGCGCGGCGCCTCGACGACCCGCGGATCCCATAGGAACTGCGCCAGAAAGCGTCGAACGGCCGCGGGGGTCGGCGCGTCGGGCGTCCCGAGATTGACGACCAACACTCCCAGCCGGTCAGGGCTGCCGTGTTCGTAGCGCCGTTCACCCACGTAGTCGGACATGTGCCGTTCGTCTGAAGAAACGGCGCGTAGTTTCTCCCAAGAGCGCGGGTAAGTCATGAAGGCGACCAACCACCCTCAGCATCGGCCTGCCGTCCCTGTGAGGGGATTTTCCTGCATTTGTCGCTTAGTAGAGTAGGACCAGCGTGCGAGTGATTCAGGGAGGGTCTTCACAAGGACCCGAAAGGTCTGGGGCATGCACCCGGGCATGGACGCCCTTCCACATGGTTTCTCGACTGCATCGGGACGACGCGATTCGTTACTGCCCCCTCCCCGGGATCGCGACGCTCCGAACAGCGGGTCAGTTGCCCGGCCCTCCTAATCGGGCGGCTGCCTGGACGGCGGCCGGTAGCTTCCGAGTCACTTGCAAGGAGCACCGTGACCTGGGCGCTGCCGGTCGCTTTCTTTTTCTGAGAATTGATCGGTGGCTGGTGATTGGCAAGAACGCTGATCGCGGCGCATGCGCGGAACGGCGCCTTCTGGCGCCGGTCGCGAGCCGCCAGTTGCACGCCGCAATCCCTACCTCTCCAGAATCGCCGTCACTCCCATTCCGCCGGCGGTGCAAATGGAGATCAGCCCGCGGCCGCTGCCTTTCTGAGCCAGCAGTTTGGCGAGCGTCGCCACGATCCGCGCGCCGGTGGCGGCAAAGGGATGACCCATTGCGACGCTGCCGCCTTTGAGATTCAACTTGCTTCGGTCGATCGCGCCGAGCGGTTCGGCGAGTCCTAGCTGGTTGCGACAGAACTCCGGCGACTGCCAGGCCTTCAATGTGCACAGCACCTGTGCTTCGAAGGCTTCGTGGATCTCGTAGAAATCGAAATCCCGCAAGCGCACTCCGGCGTCCGCGAGCATGCGCGGCACGGCGTACGCGGGCGCCATTAAAAGGCCTTCCTTCTCGACAAAGCTGACAGCCGCGTACTTGCCGTAGGTGAGGTACGCCAGCACGGGCAGGCCGCGGGCTTTGGCCCAGTCTTCGCTCGCGAGCAACACACTCGAGGCGCCGTCGCTCATCGGCGTCGAGTTGCCCGCGGACAACGTGCCGTTCGGATCGAATGCGGGCTTGAGTTTCGCCAGCTTGTCGAGCGTCGTTTCGCGACGGATGTTGTTATCCTGCTTGAGGCCCCGGAACCCGACTACGAGATCATCGTAGAAACCTTCGTCCCATGCCGCCGCAGCCTTCCGATGGCTCTCGAAGGCGAGCTGGTCCTGTTCGGCGCGCGAGATTTGCCACGTCCTCGCCATGCGCTCGCAGCTCTGCCCCATCGACATGCCCGTGCGCGGTTCGGCCATGCCCGGCAGCTGCGGCTTGAAGTGCTTCGGCCGCAGACCGAACCACGGCGAGAGTTTTTCCCCGAACGAAGTCCCGCGCACGCTTCGCAATAACAGTTGCTGATACGCCTTGGGATACACGATGGGCACGTCGCTCGCGGTATCGACGCCTGCGGCGACGCCCGAATCGATCTGACCGGTCGCAATTTTCAAGCCGATCACGATGGCGGTGTCGAGGCTCGTTCCGCAGGCGCGTTGCAGATCGAAGGCCGGCGTCTCGGCCGCAAGCCCGCTGTCGAGCACCGATTCGCGGGTGAGATTGAAGTCCTGCGAGTGCTTGAGCACCGCGCCGGCGCCCACGTCTCCGAGCGTCTGGCCTTTGAGGTCGTAGCGCTCGACGAGCGCCTTGAGCGTCGCCGTGAGCATGTCCTGATTGCTCGCCTCGGCGTAAGCGCCCATCGAACGCGCGAACGGGATGCGAATGCCGCCGACGATAGCGACCCGACGTACTGTCGATCCGACGAGCATGGGAACTCCCGCGCAAGAGGAAATGGGCGGCAAGCATGCCAGCCGTCGCCTGCTCGCGAAAGTTGGTGAACGGCGCTGCCAGACCGTAGTCTGTAGCATAGTCCGTGGTCTGGAGTCCGTCGTCGCAGCCAGAGCGAGGCTTGGATAGCGGCATTTCCCTGGCTACAGACGACGAACTCAACGCCTACAGACTGCTTCCCGATGCTCCATCCAACCCGCGCCCGACTGTCGGCGGACGCGCGCGCTATTGCTGCGCTCGGCGGCCCGCTGCTCGGCAACAATCTGTCGATCACCGGCATGTCGTTTGCGGACACCGTGATGGCCGGGCAATTGGGCGCGCGTGATCTGGCGGGGCTCGCGATGGGCGTCGCCTACTACCATCTGTTCCTCTTTACCGGCTTCGGTTTGCTGATGGCGGTGTCGCCGAGCGTTGCGCATGCCTATGGCGCGGATGACACGCGCAGCGTGACCCACTATTCGCGGCAGTCATGGTGGCTGGTGCTTGCCTTATCTGTACTGCTCGTTGCGGGATTGCTGCAGGCGGACTGGGTGTTGCCGGCGATAGGCATCACGCCGGACGTCCTGCCGATTGCGATCGGCTATGTGTATGCGATTACGCTCGGGATGCCGGCGCTGCTTGCGTTCCTCGCCCTGCGTTATACGAGCGAGGGTCTCGGTCGTACGAAGCCGATCATGTACATCGGTTTTCTCGGCCTCGCCGTCAACGTGTTCGGCAACTGGGTGTTCATGTACGGCAAGCTCGG
>JBOHZJ010000025.1:0-19757 GCA_050738395.1 Steroidobacter sp. | reverse complement strand
GGCTCCAGGCGAGGCGCACGACATGTCGGCTCCACGACGCACTCTGATCGCGAGATACACACGGCAGGAAGGCAAGGTCGGCTGGATTCTTTTGTGGCTGCTCGGTGTTCCCATTCCCGTGCTGCTGGCGCCATTCCTGCTCCGCGGCTGCACCTGATTACCTGAGGCGCCAATGCTCGTCGTTTTCAGCTCAAGGGCGACCGAATCCATCACGATGTTCAACGATGTCGCAGTGGAATTACTCAAGCTCATGGGGGCGACGGGTCGTGTGCCCGGCGCCTTGAGCGCTGCGGATGTGCCGGCCGCGCTTGCACGACTCGAATCATCGGTCGAGCGCATCAAGGCCGAAGCCCATGCAGAGACGCCGGCGCGTCCAGCCGATAATGAAGACTGGGCGTCCGAGGAGGATAAGGAGCTCGATCGCGAGCCGTCGGTCGCCATTGCGGTGCGCGCCGTGCCGCTTCTGAGCGTGCTCAAACGAGCCGCCGCAGCGGGCGCCGAAGTCATCTGGGAACAAAGATAGCGGTAGAAGATCAGGCTGGGCATCGGCGCTGACGACTTGGCGGCGGAATGTGAATCGTGAGCCGTGAGTGGTGAATCGTACGATTCTGGAGTCCGGATTGAGGGCGAGCGACAGTGCTCTTTCGACTCACGGCTCACAACTCACGAATCACCAGCTTTCCTCTTGCGGCGGACCGCAGACCGTCCACTGCGGCATAATCACGCGCTACGCCAGCTATCCGAGCATCTTCATGGGCCGCATTTTCGAAGTCAGAAAGCACGCGATGTTTGCGCGCTGGAATCGCATGGCGAAGCAGTTCGCCCGCATCGGCAAGGACATTACAATTGCGGTCAAAGCCGGCGGAGCGGATCCTTCGTCCAACCCTGCGCTGCGCCGTGTGATTCAGAATGCCCGCGCAGTCAACATGCCGAAAGACAAGGTCGAGTCGGCGATCCGTCGCGCGTCGGGCAAGGAAGCGGCGAACTACACTGAAATTCTCTACGAAGGTTATGCGCCTCACGGCGTCGCCGTGCTGGTCGAGTGCGCAACGGACAATCCCACGCGCACCGTTGCGAGCGTACGCCACGTTTTTTCGAAGTACGCCGGCAATCTCGCAACCTCGAACAGCGTCAGTTTTCTATTCAGGAAGATGGGTGTGTTCCGGCTGAATCCGGAAGGCATCGATCAGGACGACCTCGAGCTGTACCTGATCGACCACGGTCTGGATGAAATGGGCGAGAGCACCGGCGAGAAGGGCGAACCGCAGATCGTGATCCGCTGCGCCTTCGGCGATTTCGGCCAGCTGCAGAAAGCGCTGGAAGACCGCAAGATCGCGCCGCTCTCCGCGGAACACGAATACATCTGCATCACCCCGACCGAGCTACCGGAAGAACCGGCGACCGAAGTAATGGAGCTCGTCGACAAACTGGAACAGGACGACGACGTGCAGAAGGTCTATCACACGCTGGCGTGAAGTCGCGGGAAGGGGAGCCGCAAAGACCGCAAAAGGAAGTTGAAGGTCCTGAAACGCGCAGCGCGCCAGAATAGAGTATCTGCGCTACCCGCCGCGCCCACCGGCTCTCTCAAGGATTTTGGGTGATCTTTTTGCGGTCTTTTGCGGCTCTTCGTCCTCCTCATTCACAGCTCGCCCGGCAGTCGCGTAGTTCGTCGCGGCACATCTGTTCCGACTCGCGAGCATTGTCTTCGCAGTCCTGGCGGCGTGAAACGACCGTGCCGCCGAGTACGTCCAGGCAGGTTTTGTAGCGATCTGCGATTCGCGCTGCGCACGCCTCGCGGTTTACTGCACGAATGCATCGGTCGCGGCCGAAGAATGCACAGCTTGCAGCGGACGGATTCGTGGTCGTCAGACGGCCGCTGCCGTTGAACGCAACGGCGCGCATACAATCCTGCTTGCCGCGGCGGTTGATGCTGCGGCACTCACCTTCGTCTCGCTCGCACTGCGCGATGCATTGTTGACGGCGCGAATCAGGGATTTCAACGATTGCTGCGCGTTGCGTCGGCTTGCTTGCAGGAGGCGCAGCGAGGACGCCTGAATCTTTCGACTGCGGCGCTGAACCGGCGCTTGCATCGGAGCTCGCTGTAATCGCCGCTGCGTCGACCGGCTCCCCGGAAGCGGGCGGGGGATCGCCGGGCGGCCCGCCGTCAGAAGTTCCGCTCACAGCTTCAATCTCATTCGCGGCGCCTTGAGCATCTTCCAGGGCATCGGGTTCGATCACGTCGGCCGGGCGTTCATCGAGCGCGGCGGTCGCAGCAGCGGGCGTTGCCGGCGGCGCATCCGCCTGTCGGTTCATGATGATGAATGCACCCGCGACAGCCGCGGCCAGACCCGCGCCGATGGCGAGCATCGCGCCCACCGGCGTCTTGCGCGCGGGGGCTTCGATCTCGGCGAGCAGTTCGTTGAGCGAAGTGAAACGATCCGCGGGCTTTGCCGCCATGGCGCGCATCACTGCCGCTGCATATCGTTTCGACAAATCGCGTCGAACTGTTTCCAGCGGCCGGACTGCACCAGTCGGCAACGTGCCCGCGAGCAACTCATACAGCACCACGCCGAGCGCGTACTGATCCGCACGCCAGTCCACTTCCTTCGCTGCGATGCGCTGCTCGGGCGCCATGTAGTACGCCGTGCCGAGCGTCATGCCCGTTTGCGTGAGTTGCGAAGCGCTGAATGCGCGCGCGATGCCGAAGTCCATCAGCTTCACCGTGCCGTCCTCCGCCAGCCAGATGTTCTCCGGCTTCAGGTCGCGATGCACGATGTACCGATGCGCATAGCGCAGCGCCTCGATCAGCTGGCGAGCGATGTCGGCGACCTCGGCGACGTTGAACTCGCGATTCTCATGGTGATATGCCTCGATGCGGTGGCGCAGCGTTTGCCCTTTCAGGCGCTCCATCGACAGATAGTAGTGATCGCCGCTGAGGCCGACGTCGTGCACGCGCACGATGTTCGGATGCGACAAACTGCATGACACCTTGGCCTCGGCGAGAAAGCGCTCCTTCGCGGCGGTGCTGAACAACAGATCATGTCGCAGCACCTTGATCGCGACGTCTTCTTCCTTCAGACGATCTCGCGCCGCATACACGTTGCCCATGCCGCCCTGACCCAGCAATGCGCCGATCTCGAGCCGGCCGGCCAGCACGACGCCTGGCTCCATTCGCACGAAGGTGTCGTTTGCGCGCTGGGCCGGAGCTTCGCCGGAGCGCATCACCGTCGCGGATGAATCATCGGTGGGCGGCTGCGTGTAGCGTCCGGAGTTCGTCACGAACTCATAGGCCTCAACGAGCTCGGACAGCCTGGTCTGACTCGCCATGCGATCAGCGTCCGTCTGCGCGGTGACCAACTGTTGCTGCACGCTCGACAAGCGATCGCCATATACGCGGGCGACGGTTGCGACGTCTTCATCGCCGGCGAGCCCGAGACGCGCCAGTGCAGCTTCTTTGTTCATTTCATCTCATTACCCGACCGCAATGCGCCGGATTGTACGTCCGCCCGCACTGCGCGTGATGCATGCGCCGCAGGACGGTGATACAGCGCACATTCGGAAATGGGGACAGTCCCCATTTCCCGCTCAGTTTGCCTGCATCGCAGCCGCAGCGGGCTTTACGCGCGGGGCCCGGAAACGGGGACTGTCCCCATTTCCAATTTCTTCACTGGGAGCGCCTGAAAAGATCCGCGGCCTGGCCGCGCGAGTCGCAGTCGAGCTTGTCGAGAATATTCGCGATGTGGCGCTTGACGGTATGCAGACTGAGCGAGAGCTGCCGCGCGATGTGCTTGTTGCTGGCGCCCGCCGCCACTTCCGCGAGCACTTCGACCTCGCGCTCGGACAACGGCGCGAGCACACTGCTCTTTGCGATCGGCTCCGGAGTCGATGCTTCATTCCAGCGGCGCCATTGCGCCAGAAATGCGGTGTGCTCGCCCTCCTTGCGAACTGCCGTCGGCGCATTCTCGAGCAACTCATTGACGATCGAGCGTGACTCGAGCAATAGAAGACCGATCGCACGCTCGTTGATCACTTCGTCGTATGCGGGCGCAAATGCAGACCATGCGTCGGCTTTGCGATTGCGCCGCAGAAGCGCGTACGCCAGCCCAATGCGTGCGTCTGCATGGACGATTGGCAGGCGCAGGCGGTCGTGCACTTGCAGAGCATCGCGATATGCCGCCTCCGCCTCGTCCCAGTGCTGGTCGAAGATCGCCAACTGACCGCGCGCGATTGCGCTCGCCATCGTCACGAACGGCCACTCGCCGGGGCCAGGCGGCGCAAGCAGATGGTGGGCCACGTCGCGAAAGCCGTCTGCGTCGCCAGCAACCCAGCACGCGCGCGCAAGCCCATAACGATACGGACGCAACCACACTGCCCCGTGTCCAGCCATCTGCGGAGACTGCATGCCTTCAATATGCGCGTGGATGATCGACAACGCCGAAGCGTGATTGCCCATAGCCACGCTCGCCAGCGCCTTGAGTTGACCGAGACGCTCGATCACCAGACGCGTGGCGCCGAACTGATGCTGCAAGCGCTCCGCGTGCTCGATGGCGGCGAGCGCTTCGGTTTTCCGACCGCGCCACAGGTGCGCCCACGCGCCGACTGTGAGCGCCGAAATGTGCCAGGGCGCGACCGTCTCGCCGCGCGTCTGACGATAGGCGTCGTGAAACCGTTCGAATGTATCTGCGACGCCCGGCACGCCGATCAGCATGCAATGAATGCGATCCGCGGTCGCTGCGCAGATCGAGCGCGGCTCGCGTTCGGCGTGCCGCACGAACTCAGTCATGTAGCGCGCGACGGCGGTCGGCTCTCCCGAGGGCGCGACGCACCACGCGCGCTGGAGCGTGAGTTCCGCCTCGCCGAGTTCATCGAGCGGCATGCGGCTCGCGTCTTCCAGACGCTGCATTGCGCCGGCGCGATCGCCGGACGAATTCAGCGCATCGACCAGGTGAAAGATGGCGCGTACGCGTTGCGGATTCTGTTCAGCGCCGGTGAGGCCGTCGACCGCAAGCGTCAGTTCACGCCTCGCGAGGGGCCAGTTCCAGTGAAACCAGGCGCACGTTCCATGCAGATAGGCGAGCGCAGGATTGCCTGCGCGGACGTGTTCAGGGATTGAATGAATCCACCTTTCGACCGTTGCGACGCCGCCGTGCGCGACGCGTTCCTCGCCCGCACGCACGATGCGTGTCATCGCCTCGTCCCAGCGTTGCGCCGCCAGCAGGTGATAGATTACGCGCGAGTCGATCGATTCGGCGCCCGCGGCCTGCTCATGCAACTCGCGCTTCAGAGCCGGATCGCGTCGCGCGAGTTCCGTTTCCAGGAACTCGCGAAACAGGTCGTGGAAGCGCAGCACCGGCGTGATTTCATCGACCGCGGTGAGAAACAGATTGCGGCGATAGAGCGACTCGAGCACCTGCCGCGCGTCGGCGCGACCGGTGAGGGCCCTGCACATCGCAGGATTCAGCTCCAGCAGGATCGAACTGCGCAGCATGAAATCCTGAATATCTCCGGGCAGCTCTCCCAACACTTCCTGCGCGAGGTATTCAAACAGATGGCGATTCGCCCCGGCGCCGTCCATAGACGCCGACGGCGCATCCAGGCCAGCGCGCGATTGCAGCAGCAACATCAAACCGGCGGCCCACCCGTGCGTGCGGTTGAGCGCTTCGCGAATGGCGGCCTCATTCAGCCTTTCCCCGAGCCGCGCCGCACCCAGCGCGATCGCCTCATCAAGGGTGAACTGCAGATCGTCCGCGGTGAATACGCCCAATTCGCCGTAGGCGCGCCAGCGCGCCAGGGATAGAGGCGGCTCGACGCGCGAGCCCAGAACGACGGCGACATGGTCGGGAAGACGCTCGATCAGTGAATCGAGCAACTCGAACGATTCGGGCTTTTCGATCCGATGCAGATCATCGAGCACCAGAACGATGCGACGAGCGGATGTCGTGCAAAGCGCATTCACCAGCGCGGCAAGGGCGGCGCGCGCATGCGCTTTCGACGCAGCGACGCTTGCGACGAGCGCGCGCGGATCGACTTCCCAGCTGAGGTTCAGCGGCTGAACGGAGTGGATCAGCGCCGCGAAGAAACGATTCGCATCGTCATCATCGGCGTCGATCGACACCCACAGGACGCTGAAGTCGCGTACGGCGCCGGCGCACAGCTGCGTCAGCAGCGTCGTCTTGCCCGAGCCGCCCGGCGCGCATACCAGCGTAACGGGGTTATGTTCGACGGAAGCGAGGAAGCGCTCGAACAACGCCGGGCGCGAGACGACATCGCGGCGCAAACGCGGCGCCCGAAACTTCGTCAGCGCGACCGCATTCCACTGCTCTACTAGTTCTGCTCGGGCGGCCATTGAAGATTTTGAATCGGATCAGGAGGAGAGGAGAGCCGCGAAAGACCGCATAAAAGAACTAGATTAACGGGGCGACCAGGCGGAAGGAGCTTTATCGGACAGTCATTCGCCGTCCAGATATGGCCGTCCTATCTTTTATCCCACATACATTTCCTTTTTTGCGGTCTTTCGCGGCTCCACCCTGATCTTAATCTCCGCGCAACCCCGGAATCCACAATGAAGCCGCCAGGCCGCCGCCTGGGCGATTCGCGAGCGAGATTCGGCCGCCGTGCGCCTCGATGACCTCGCGACACACGGTCAAGCCCAGGCCTGCGCCGGCGGGCTTGGTGGAGTAGAACGGCAGCAGGGCGTTGCGCAGGACGTCTTCCGACATGCCGGCGCCGCGATCGAGGACTTCGATTCGCCAGCCGCCCGCATGTTCGTGCACGTCGAGTTCGATGCTCTCGCTCGGCGCACCGGCCTCCCGCGCATTCTTGACGAGATTGATCAGCACCTGCTCCATTTGCGTCGGATCGAATACGCCCGGCTTTGACGGCGGCTCCCGCAGCAGGCGAAACGGCGCGGTTTCCTGCAATGATCTGAGGAAGCCCCGCCAATCGATCGCTTCGGGTTCCGGGCGCGGCAGCTTTGCAAATCGGGCGTAGCCGTCGATGAACGTGTGCAGGTGCTTCGCGCGTTCCTCGATCGTGCGGAAGATGCGATCGAGTTGCGCCGGTTCGGGCCGCTCCATCGTCCGCCTGCCCGAATGCGCGAGCGATGATATCGGCGCCAGCGAATTATTCAGCTCGTGTGCGATCACCCGGATGACTTTCTTCCAGGTCTCCACTTCCTGTCTCGCCAGTTCACGCGTCAGTTGCTTGAGCAGGTACAGCCGGTGAGCCTGGCTGTTCAGCAGGAATGCGCGCTGCGACAGGTGATAGATCTCGGATTCACCCTCGCCTTCGATCGTAAACAGTGTGTCGGCCTCGCCGGCGACCGCCTGACGCAGCGGCTCCGGCGAGGACGCCAGCAGCTCGGCGAACGACAGTCCTTCGAGCTTGCGCCCCCCAAGAAAAGTCTGCCGCGCGGCGAGATTGCTATAGACCACGCGCCCGCCCGCATTTGTCAGCACGATCGAAAGCGGCGTCGCCTGAATGACGGTGTCGAGCAGCAACTCGCGCTGATAGAGCGACTGTCGTTCGTCGCGCAGCAACTGGCCGAGACCGTTGTAACTTTCGACCAGCGCGCCCAACTCAGGCTGCGCGGACGGCGCGAGGCTGATGCTGAAATCATGGTCCTTCATACTGACGATGCCGTCGCTCACCGCCTGCATCGTCCGCATGATGGGTCGAACGAAGAGGCGCGCGCCGCTGAGCGCAAGTGGAATCACGAGTGCGATCGACGCGGCCCACCCGAGCCATGAGGAGTTCAGCCATGCCGCGATCGCCACCGCCAGAGCGGACGCCAGCAACATCAGACAGGCGCCAAGCAGGGCGAGTTTGCCTTCGAGGGAAAAGCGCATCGGGGAGTGACTGGCGACTGGTGACTGGTGAATAGCCGGAGGGACGCTGGATTGTAGCGTCCGGCGCGGTTTGACTGTTCACCCGCCTCGCACCAGCTTCGAAGCGTTCCTCGTGGGTCGGAATTCATTCCGACACTCGGACATGTCGGACTGAAGTCCGACCTGCGCGATCACAGGCAATGCAGACATCGGGCAGTGAATGCTGGTCTGACTATTCATCAGTCACTAGTCACCAGTCACTCCTTGAGTCCCAGCTTCTCCATCCGCCGATACAGCGCCTGACGGCTCAAACCCAGTTCCCGTGCGGCTCGCGCGATCACGCCGCGTGCGCGGGTCAGCGCGCTTTCGATTTCGGCGCGATCCGGTTCGCGCTCTTCCAGAATCTCAGCGGGACCAGTCACCGTCGGCAGCCCCAGGTCGTCGGGTGTGATTTCAACGGCGATCGACAAGAGCGATGCGCGTCGGATGGTGTTCATCAACTCACGCACGTTGCCGGGCCAGGGATGCGCGACCAGCGCCCGCTGCGCCGGCGCCGTCAATCGCTTGCCCTGCGCGAGGAAGTGGTGCGCGAGCGGCAGAATGTCTTCCTTGCGTTCAGCGAGCGGCGGCACTTTCAACTCAATGACGTTGAGCCGGTAGTACAGATCCTCGCGAAAACGTCCTTCGGTGATCGCAGCCGGCAGATCGGCGTTGGTCGCACTGATCAGCCGTACTTTGACGCGTCGCGTAGTGCTGCTGCCGAGCCGTTCGAATTCGCCGGTCTGCAATACGCGCAGCAGCTTGGTCTGACCTTCGAGCGACAGATTGCCGATTTCATCGAGAAACAGTGTGCCGCCGTCCGCGGCTTCAAAGCGGCCCTGCCGCACCTTCACTGCGCCGGTGTAAGCGCCGGCCTCGGCGCCAAAGAGTTCGGCTTCCATGAGCTCCTTGGGCAGGGCGCCGACGTTCACCTTGATGAATGGGCCGCCGCGCACTGAGGAGTTCGCCTGAATGATTGCCGCGAGCACTTCCTTGCCCGAGCCGTTCGGGCCGGTGATCAGGATTGGAACATCCGACGGTGCGATGTGCGTCGCCTTCGTCACGAGATCGCGCATCGACTCGCTTTCGAAAATCAGTCCGCACAGATCAAATTTCGCCGCCAGCAGCGCACGCGACTCCGCGCGCTTGCGCGCGGCGCGCTCGTTCTCCGTTGTCAGACGCCGCAGTTCGAGCAGGTTGCGCACGCTCGTCAGGAGGCGAGCGTCGTCCCACGGCTTGGCGATGTAATCGGCAGCGCCCGCCTTGACGAGTTCGACCGCGGTTTCGAGGTGCGTCCAGGCCGTCATCAGCATGATGGGCAATGAGGGATACTGGTCGCGAATCGCGCGAAATAACGCGACCCCCTCCTCCCCGCTGGTCGCTTCCTTGCGAAAGTTCATGTCCTGCATGACGAGATCGACCGGCTCGCGCGCGAGCACGCGCAGACCTTCATCCGGTTCGTTCGCCGCGATCACGCGGTGTCCCTGCAGCGAAAGCAGAACATCGAGCGCGGTACGCACCGCGTCGTTGTCGTCGATGATCAGAATCGTGGGCATGGGAACGAGGCTACTGGTCGGCGAAGAAAATCTCCACGGGAAACACGGGAACGCGGCGATAAAAGCGAACCAGGCTCAGATTGCATCAGAGTCGGCTGTTGCAGCAGCCGCCGATGCATCCGCTTCCAGCCCCGTCTGCTTCAGCTTTATCCCGTGATCCCGTGGAGATCTTCGCTCTCCTCTTTATACGGTCCGCGTTGCAATCGCCGGCGGGATCGCGGCTGCGCGACGCGCCGGCACGAATACGGCGACCTGGCCAAGCACCCACAGCAAGAGCACGCCCGAAACGACGTACAGCGGTTCGAGACGCGGCAGCGAATACTCGGAGCTCAGCCACTGGCCGAAAGCGAATGCCAGAGCGGCGCCGAGAATGACTCCGCCGGTCGTGAGCAGCCAGTTCTCGAGCATGAAGTAACGCAGGATATCGACCCTTCTGGCGCCGACGGCGCGACGCGTGCCGATCTGTTTGCGGCGCACGTTGACCTGGAAGCTCGCCAGACCGACGACGCCGAGCGCGGTGACGGAGATCATCAGGCCGACGATGACGCTCAGGAACGAAACCATGCGGCTGTCCGCGCGATAGCTGCGTTCAGTGTAGTAGGCATGCGGCCGTACCCACGTGATGGCGCGACTGATGCTCGCGCCAGCGAGCTTGCGTTCCATTTCGGAGATCAACGCATCGCGCCGGCCAGGTTCGGCGCGCACGACATAGCGCGCAAGCGGCCCGGTCTGGATGCGCGGCAGGAAGACCACGTTCGACAGTTTGTCCCAATCCACCCAGGCGCCCAGCATGTGCTCGATGACGCCGACGACGACTGCGGATTCGCCAAGCGGATCGTAGACGCGCTTGCCGAGCGGCGATCCTTCACCGAAGAGCGAGCGCGCCATCTCGCGCGTGATGATCACCGACGGTACGAAATCGGAGCTCGTCGGATTGTCGGTGTACTGAATCTCTGCCTCAGTAAAAGCGCGCCCTTCTGCGAGCTTCA
This sequence comes from Steroidobacter sp., assembly GCA_050738395.1. GTDB lineage: Bacteria > Pseudomonadota > Gammaproteobacteria > Steroidobacterales > Steroidobacteraceae > Steroidobacter. Next base: position 9,347 of record JBOHZJ010000025.1, on the reverse strand, counting down.
CACCAAGGGCTGCCACGCCGTGCTCATCGAGCTCATACGTATTGCCGTCGACTCCGCTGTTCAGGTCTGCGTCGGCGTTCGGCCTGAAGGGCAGTGCAGACCCGCCGCCGGACAGCGGAATGCCGCTGATCGGCGCTGCGGCCACGACGCCGGGCATCGCACGCACAAGGTCGAGATCGTGCCGCACGGTTTCGCGATGATTGTAAGTCGGCCCGTAGCCGAAGCTCTGAACGAAGATGAGATTGTCGGAATCGACGCCCGAAGGCCGACCCATTTTTTCCACGCGCTGCATGATGATGAAAACGGCGTTGGCGACGACCGCCAGCGTGATCGCGATCTGCAGGCCGACGAGAATCGCGCCGGTCTTGTTACGGAGCATGGCGCTGACGATTGGGCGAAGTTCCATAAAGACCTCAGGAAATAGGGCTGCTGGGTGCTGGGCTCTGGGCGCTGGTCAGATTGAGAAACTTCGCTGCTGACAGGATGGAGCAGCGTATTAAGCGGACGGCGTCGAGATTGATCGTCATTTGTGTGTACTGCATCGGATTCAGAACTTGCAGGCTCGATAGGGTCGGATCCTGACTCGGGCCAGAGCCCAGTACCCAGCCACCCAGCGGCCCCTTTTCACTGTGTCTTCAGATGCGCCGCGGGCTGCAGCCGGCACACGCGCCAGGTCGGATATAAACCGGCGATGACGCCTGAGACGACCGCGATCGCGAGCGCGGCGAGACCCATCGGCACGTCGAGTTGGGTGAGCGACTCGAAGTTCTCGTACACCTTGCGCATGCCCGCCAGGCCGAGCGCGGCGATGCCGATGCCAAGTGCGCCGCCGGCGAAGCCGATGACGCCGACCTCCACCAGATGCTGGCGGAAGATCATCCCCTTGCTGGCGCCCAGTGCGCGACGCAGGCCGACGATCGGTGCGGCGCCCAGGAACTTCGCCAGCAGCAGGCCGATCATGTTGAGCAGGCAGACCGCCAGGAACATGAACGAGAGGCCGACCAGCACGCGATTGTCGTCGCGCACGGCTTCATTGTCCTCGAGCCACTGGTCGGGGCGAGTCAGCCGGTTGTTGAGCGGCCGCTCGAAGCGCCCAAGGGTTTTCTGCTCGCGAACGTAGTTGTCGACGAAGTTCTGGTACGCCTCGACCTTGTCGCGGTCGCCAAGCTCCACCCAGGACTGAATCCATACGCACTCGCCGTTCAGGAAATCCTGGAAAGAATTCAGCGTCTGTATCTTCCAGCAGTTGACGTTGCCGGAGCTCTGCACTTCCAGCTGCGTGCCGACGCTGAACGGCGCATAGATCTCCTCGACCTCGTTGAACGCGCCATTGTTCAGATCGTAGAACTTGGGCGTCGGCGTCCATTGATCGAGCACGCCTATGACTTTGAAATCGCGACCGTCGAGACGCAGCGTGCGCCCCACGCTGTCGGCGCCGCCAAAGGCCGTCTCGTTCGTCTCTTTCGACAACACGACTACCATTTGAGAAGTCTCGTCTGCGCTCTTGTCCCAACCGCCGCCGTACAGAAACGGCGTGTCGAACATTGCAAAGAAGTCCCCTGTGGTCAGGCGAGCTTCGACGAGAAATGGATGCGCGCCCTGCGTCTGTACCGGGTCGAGCACGAACGCGCCTTTGCGCATGAGGACCTTGCGATCAGGTATGTCGGACTGGAACAGCGCCATCGCGTCGCGATACGTCAGTTCCGGAGGCGGCAGATCGGTGCGGTCGTCTTCATCGAACGCCTCCTTCGGATCCCAGCTATCGACCGTGACCGCATAAAGCACGTCATTGCGATGCGCGATGGGATTGCCGGACATCAGCCGGTATACGGTCAACGTCGTGATGCACACGCCGACGCCGAGTGCGATTGCGCCGATCATGAGTCCCGCGACGACCGGGTTGCGGCGCAGACTCTTCATGGCGAGACGGAGGTGGTAGGTGAGCATGGGAGTCGTTGTGAGTTGTGAGTTGTGAGTTGTGAGTTGTGAGTCCGGAGCTGCTGCGCGATTCTGCGGACAACGCGCAACGGTCAACGGAGAACTCGCCTCATCCGCCCGCTGCGACGGCTTCCGGGCGGACCAGCGGCTTCGCTCCAAACGGCTGCAGATCGGTGACCTGGCCGTCCATCACGTGCACATTGCGATGCGCACGACGCGCGAGTTCCGGATCATGCGTGACCATGACGATCGTCGTGCCGCGGCTGTTGATGTCCTCGATCAGATCGACGACTTGTCGCGCCATCAATGAATCGAGATTGCCCGTCGGCTCGTCAGCCAGCAGAAAACGCGGGCTGCCCGCGAGCGCACGGGCGATCGCGACGCGCTGCTGCTGACCGCCCGACAACTGCGCGGGTATGTGCTTCATTCGCGAAGCGAGTCCAACCAGTTCGAGCGATTCGGTGATGCGCCGCTTTCTTTCGGCCGCGTTCATGCCCCGATAGCGCAAGGGCACATCGACATTGTCGAACAGATCCAGATCCGGAATCAGATTGAAACTCTGGAAAATGAAGCCGATCTTCTGGTTGCGAATGCGCGAGCGCGCATCATCAGACAGCCGGCTCACATCCTCGCCGTCGAGCTTGTAAGTTCCCGTGTCGAATGCTTCGAGCAACCCCGCGATGTTCAGAAACGTGGTCTTGCCCGAGCCCGACGGACCGGTCACTGCAACGAACTCGCCTTCGCTCACCTCGAGACTGAAGTCTCGCAGCGCATGCGTCTCGATGAGATCGGTGCGGAAGACCTTGCTGATGTTGTGCATTGAGAACATGGGGGTTCCTTGGAAGCGGTTAGCGGTTAGCGGTTAGTTCGGAAGCGCGCTCACGCTGCATTTATCGAGGCGTCAGTATCAAGTTCTTCGGCATCATTTGATTTCCAGTCCCGGTATCGGTCAGTCGGGCGTCGGTATCGGTTCCTGCCAACCGCTAACCGCCAACCGCCAACCACTTCTAATCAGACAGCCTCACCGTTTCGACGCGCTCGAACTCGCTAAGGTTTGAAATGATGATTCGATCGCCGGGAGACAGGCCTTCCAGGATCTCCACTTCGGAGACGCTCGTTGCGCCCGTCTGAATCTTCGTGCGGGCGGCAATGTCGTCCTGGACGACATAGGCGACGCGGCCGCCGCCGCTATCGAGGAACGGGCCGCGAGCGACTTTGAGCACGTCGTCGCGCTGTTCGAGCACGATCCGCGTGGAGAGGCGCTGGTTCTGCCGCAAACCCTGTGGGACGTCGCCCGAGAAACGCAGGCGGCCAGTCACCTGACCTTGCTGAACCTCGGGCGACACCGCACTCACCTTGGCGGCGTATTTCCGCGCCGCATAGGTGACCTCCGCGTCCATCCCCAAACCCAGGTCATCCGCGTAAGTTTCCGGTACGAGGAATTCGATTTCAAAAGCAGTCAGATCGACGACCGTGAGCAACGGTGCGTTCTGCGCAATGTTGCTGCGCTCGGCGACGGCAAGCGTGCCGACGACTCCGTCGACTGGCGACTTCATGCTGAGATCACCGACGCGGCGCTGCAGATCTTCGACGACCAGACGCTGCCGATCGCGCTCGAGCCGGCGCGCGCTCAGTTCGAACTGCAGGCTTTCTTTCTGCAGGGTCGCAGTCTCGAGCGCATGTTTGTGATTGACGCTGGCGGCCGCCGCGTCGTCGCGCGCCTTCTCGAAATCGCGCTCGCTGATCAGCTTCCTGCCCCACGAATCCTCGGCGCGGCGCAGTTCGCGCTCCGCAGCCTGAATGTTCACGTTGGCGAGATCGCTCGCCTGTTGATTGGTGAGCAGTTGCCGGCGTGTGTCGATGCTCTGCCGCTGCACCGCGATTTCAAGCCCCGCGAGCGTCGCCTGTTCGCGCTCGAGTTCATTGCGAAGCTCGGGGCTGTCGACCGTCGCAATGACCTGCTCCTTCTTCACTACGTCGCCGGCCTGCACGAGAAAATGCACCGTCCCGGCTGCGGCCGAGAACAATGTGGGACTCACAGCAGCAACCACGACGCCTTGCGCAGAGAGATCGCGAATGAACTGGCCGCGCGTCACCTCGGCGATTCGTACGCGTTCGAGCGGGACGGAGGCTTCCGCGGAAATCCAGCGGCTCACGATGAAGCCGAGGACGAGCACCAACAGCACCGCACCGATCGCGGCGCCGATCAACTGAATACGTTTACGTGAACGCTGCGGCGCCGGATCAACCGGTCGGTCCTGCGCGGAGGTATCGCGAATCGGCGTCACTCTGGCTCCGCCGTTCGATGGCGCTGCTGAAATCATCGACCGCTCTCCGTCTCGCTGTCCAGGCATTCGCTCGATGCAGCGCTCGTGGCGCGAATCGCATGACGCACGTCGTGCGACGCCAGCAACCACTCGAGCCTTTCATCGGCCGGGGAACTCGTCTCCTGTCCGGCATCCGAGATGAGCGGCAGCACGGTCAAGCCGACGATCAACCAACTGGCGATGTGAGTAGTAAGCGGCTTCATGGCGTTTTCCCCGTCCCATCTGTCCGAATGATCTCTGCACGGATAGGGATTGCATGGCGTGTGCCAACGCGCCGCGCGGCCCGAGCACGGGCGATTTCAGCTGGAAAAGGCGCTTTTCTATGGCTTTCGCGGGCGCGACAGAATCGTCCGCTGGCGAATCCGGACAACTACCGGACAGGTGCGGACACTTTGGCGGCGCCCCTCGCGGTTCAACGAGTCGGCTGGCGCAGTACGATATTCTCGAAGTCGGTCAGAAGATCCGGCATCGCCGCTGCCGCTGCGAATTCCCTGACCCATTGCCGCACGAAGTCGACGTCGGCCTTCGGATGCGCACTGAGCAGACCATCGATATCGACCAGGTCCTGCGGGCGATGTGCAATGGCTTTCATGACGAGCAGATCTTCTACACGAGGTAATCGAATCTGCAGTCCGGCATGAGTCACGAGACGCGAATTCGCGATCGTGTCGCGCTCGAAAGCGAGCGCTGCGAGCATCACGTCGATGTCGATCATGGTCGCGACGTGACGAAGCAGCAGCATTCGGGATCGCTCGGCGAATTCGACCGGATTCTCGATGCGTGAAACGAACCCGTATGCGCTCGCCCTGGAAACAGTCGTCGCCCACACAGACTCGGGCAGATCGACAAGCGCATCGATGTCGCGCGTCAGCCTGGGCCGCCCAAGAAGGGACGCTGCGACGCCGCCAACGATCACGAAGGGGATATTCTCAGCCTGAACCCACCGCGACAGATCGGACAGAGCAAGAACGAGCGGCTGCGGCAATGATTCAGACGCCATGAGCTCGTCGGATTCTTACCCATCGCGCACGCACTTCTTCCTCCAATCGAGCCTGATCGGCGGAGTCGGTGAACAGCGCCGCCGAAGCCATCAACGCTGCGGTCTGCTGCAACTTGATCTCGATCGAAGTTTCACGCACCTCCCGCTGCTCCGCCGCGGACGCCGCGTCCCACCGCCGCAGGTAGTTTCGCGCATCTTTGCGGGTTATTCGCGCCATGAATCCATATTACTCCGCGCGCTGAGATCGACCACGGAAGATGTGACTTCCTGTCGCTTGCTGAGCAAAGCGACCCCAACGCCCGGCCGCTCAATCGGATAGACGCGGATGCCGAGCCTTCGGGCGGTCAGAACAATCCCTCCGGCAACGTCTTCTTCGATTGGGTAAACTTCGGCCACCGCGCGGCCGTAGCTCAGTTGGATAGAGTACCTGGCTTCGAACCAGGTGGTCGGGGGTTCGAATCCCTCCGGCCGCGCCAATTTCTCAAAAATTTCTCAAAGACTTACCGCATTCACGCGCCGACGTAGCCAGGTGGTTGCGGGAGGGTTGCGGGACTTTTCGTCTCCACAGACCTTCTCCGCCGCCGCGATCAGGTTGCTCAGCTCGGCCCGCGAGTAGTGCGTCGTGATCCGACCGCTGCGGTGCCCGAGCAGGTCCTGGCGATCTTCGAACGACACGCCGGCTGCCCGGAGGCGACGGCCGAACGTGTGCTTCAGATCGTGGACCCGAATCCTACGGAACCCCTCCGGCGCAGGTTCTCCGTGCTCCTGCTCCCATTTGTCCGCCGCACGCTCGCGGGCCGACTTCCAGGCGGTGTTGTTGATCTTCCCGATCGGTCGCGGCTCTCCGTACCGCTTCGAGTCGACGAACACATAGGTTGGATGTTTGCCGCGCTGGCTCTCGATCACCGACTTCGCAATCCGGTTGAGCACGACGAGACGCTCGTCGCCGTTCTTGACGCGCTCGCCCGGAATGATGAAGACCGAGGTCCCGAGCTCCGGGACTTTGACCTCATAGTCCCATCGCAATGTGCATACCTCCTGTTCTCTGCATCCCGTGTTCACTTTGAAGACCGCCATCCGCGCGAGATGATCCGGCAGCTCACGGAACAGAAGCGCCTGTTCCTCGGCTGTGAGCGGATACGGCTGCCGAGCGTCCCTGACGGAGAACAGCTTGATCTTCGGTGCTGTTTCCAACCAAGTCTTGCCCCACTCGTCGATCCACTCCGACGCCGCGAGATTCAAGATGTGACGCACCACCGCGAGCGCAATGTTGATCGTCTTCGTCTTGACTCCATCGGCCTTGCGCTTTGCGATGAACGGCTGCAGCGATCCCATGTGCACCTGACGCAGATCCAACTCGCCGATGAAGGGGTCGAGCTGCTTCAGGTGCAGCGCATCTTCCTTGATGCTCTTCTTGTGCAGGTTCTCGTTGAGATATTTCGCAGCCGCTGCCCGGAACGTACGCCGCGTCGGAATGCCGTTCGCGGTCGCTGCGCGGACTTCGCTTATCCGCTTCGCGAGCTGCTCCTCGGCTTTCTTGACGTCGCCAGTTCCAGTGCTCTCGCAAATGCGGATTCCTCTGAACTGCTTGTCGATATGCCAGATGCCACCGCGCTTGGTGAGACCTGGCGGATTTCGTTCGCCCATGACTTTCTCCCTACGGATTGAGTCGCGGGACGCCCGTTGCGGTTCTTATAGTCATCCGCCCAGGCATCCAAATCAATCCGATCGAACGCGATGCCGCGATGGCCGATGGGAATCTCCGTGATGACCTGACGCACTTCGCGATTGAATCGGCATGGATCCATGCCGAGATAAATCGCCGCGTCGCGTAGACGCACGAAACGCGGCAGCACGAGCTTCGAGCGTGGCCTGTTCGGAATGAAGGCTGATTGACGCAGCTCAGGTTCGGATTCGGATTGGGGTTCGCTCGTGTCCATTGCTGGAGCCATCCATCACGTCGTTCCAGTCGTTCTGGGACGAGTTGTCACTTGATGACGATGATTGCGAGATCGCGCAAGAAAGTCAGTGGGGAGATTGGCGGGAAATTCGGGCGATACTTCGCACGGAATTTCGGATGCAGATGAGTCGTCACGGTGCGGCACGAGTATCGCCGCGGGAAGCGGCGAAACGCGCGGCAACATTCGACACTGCCGAGAGCAATCGGACTCAGCTTTGAGTTTCGCCCCGTACAGCGGCGAAACTCGGATTGCTGCAATCGTCGATTGAATGCCGCTCATTCGACTCCGTACTCGCGCGGCCGACGTCGGCCTACGCACTCATCGACAATCCTCCCGAGTTCCATTGCCGAGGTATCGAGGAGATCGCAGACCGCTTCGAATGCCGGGATCATGTATTCCGAGTCGTTCACTTCCAGCAACGTGGCAGTGGCGTTCTTGCAGCACTCGACGATGGAGATCGCTTTGAAGATTTCCTTCCGTTGCGCCTGCAGCCGCTCGGCGATCGCAGACAAGCTGTCCTGAACCGCAAGCTTCAGCGCTGGTGGATATGATTCCGGGGCGACCGTTGCGGGCGCGGATGACTGCGTCGGAGCATGCGCCTGTTGGGTCGCACTCTCGCCGGCTTGCCTGGAAGCCTTCGCACGAGACGCTTTCATCGGTTTGGCGCGCGTCATGACCGCGCCCCTCGCGAACGTCATAGCCGCTCAATGGTGTCCGCGCCGCCTGCCAGTCGAGCATGAAGCGCGGCTTGCCCTTCCTTGTATTGCCTCGCAGCTTCGCACAGTCCCTCCGCGACGATTAGCGCTTCAGAGATCTGCAGATCGAAGTCGGCAGCCTCGGGAAAGAACTTGCGACGCGTTGTGCGGATCGCGGCGGAAAGCCGCTGAGCGCGCCGAAGCGCGGCATCGTCGCCGCATCCTCGCCACCAGTCCTCCGTCCGGCGCACACATTCGAGCAACGTGTCGATGCCCATGCTGATGACGACCATGTCCTGCGCGGTGACACCGTTCATGGCTCGTCCTCCCCTTCCGGGGCTGCGTCATCGAGAGCGTTCGGTGTCAGCTCGTCGATCCGGTCGTGTACACACCAGATTGTCTTGAGCGCTCGTCTCAGCACCTCCTGTTCTGGATAGGCGATCTCCTGTGACTCGAGCGAGTGCAGAGTGACTTCGACGAGACAGATCGCACCAACGCATTCGTCCAGCGCGCTTCCGATGCCTGCCAAATTTGAAGAATCTCGGCGCGAAGAGTTGGCCGGAGAACGAGCGACGGTTTTGTCCTTTTCGGGAGATCGCGAGGGTCGCTTGGCGGCGCGCTTTTGTCGGGCGTTCATGGCCGCACCCGACCGATCCGGAGTCGCCGACGTACGGCGAGGCCATTGTCCCTGCGAAATTCACACGCACGCAGGCACGCAATCGTCGGGCGCGCGATAATGAAGGTAGCCATAACTGCCTCTAATCCAGGCGTTGTGGTTAGGCCCTCGTCGGTGTTGACGCACCGGCGGGGGCCGCCCTTTGCGGCTCTCTACCGCTAACCGACACTATTCCCACGTTTTCTTGAAGTCCAGACATATCCGGAAACGGTACGATGGGGATTTGGCGGTAGCGTCGGCGTCCCGGATTTTTCGCGGAGAGCCCGCTGCAGATCGGATATCAATATTTCCAGATGGGTCGCGAACACACCGCTCCTTGTGTCCGCAATCGGCCAAGCCGACATTGCAGAGTCGAAGATTGATGCGTTGGCATCAACGGCGTTACCGTTCGCCTTCGGAAAAAAATAGCGCCGCGCTAAGTCCTCCGGCCACTGCCGCGTTGTAGAGCAAGGCTCAGTCGGTCAACGATATGTTCTACATCGGGGGCTCGATCGAGGCGTGCCACGCCGTAGTGTTGGTGATAGCAAAGATTGGTTTCACCGTGGCCGACTTCCGCCGTTACGCATAACCGGACAATGACAGCACCAGTGCGCGCCTCCTCGATGCGATTCCACAGCGGCAGGGGGCGTGTCGGAAATTTTGTGTGCGAGCCGGTTGATGAAATCACTCGTTCACAATGAATCGGTTTTCAAACTGGACAGCGAACTGCGCTCTGGCAGCATGCCATGAGATCGGTGGTTTGCTCCATTT
>JBOHZJ010000024.1:0-2738 GCA_050738395.1 Steroidobacter sp. | reverse complement strand
CCCCTCTCCCGTCTATGGGAGAGGGCAAGGGGTGAGGGCAAGCGGCTTCAACCAACTCCCCCTCTCCCGCCTACGGGAGAGGGCAAGGGGTGAGGGCGCCCCTGGCTATGCGGGCTTTTTCGCAGGCTCAAAAAAAAAGCCCCGCATTTGCGGGGCTTCTCGTTTCCGAGTCGACGACTTCTTCGAGTTGTTTGGTAGCGTCGGCTAAATCAGGAAACGTTGCTCTTGTCGCTCTAACCCTTCAAATCCCGAATGCGCCGGCCTGCGATCAGACTCCGGCGGCGTCATCCATAACGCTTTCTTGCTCCTCCCTTTCCCAGCGGCGCCATCCCCGCTTCTCTGCCCTTTTTCATCGCCCGGCTCGCGCACGTTGCGATTGCATACAGATGAGCAAGTGGCGTGCCGGATCGGATTTTGGTCTAGAGAACAGAAACTTAGCTGAACATGTCGTCTGTACACCACGCGCTGCATGCCAGCGTTTGTAAAATTTTTCGACAAGGTCAAATGAAACGCGGCAGCTCCACCGTGACGACGACGCCGGTGCGATCGGCCAGATTTGCCGCACTGACCTTTCCGTGGTGGAAATCAGCAATCAATCGAACGATATACAGCCCGAGTCCCAGGTGCGGCCGATCGGCTTCACTCGTTCGGCCGCTGACCAGCGACTCGAACAACCGATCATTGATCTGCGGCGGCAGCAAGGGACCTTCATTGCGCACACTGAGGCGGCAGCTGCGTGCATCCCATTCGAACGCGATCGTGATGGGAGCGCCGGGCGGCGCGAAGTCCGCAGCATTGTCCATCAGCTTGTCCAACATCTGCGCGATCAGATCGGGTGAACCGAGCATCGAGCAGGGCGTCTCCGGCACGTGCGTTTCGATTCGATGATCGGTAAAGCTTTGGGCGTACGCCTGGCCCATGTTGCGCACGACCTTGCAGATATCGAACTTCACGCGCTCGGTATGTTCGATGCTTTGCTCGACGCGGGTCGCTTCGCTCATCGCCGTCAGAATCCCATGCGCACGCCCGGCGCCCTCGCGTGCTCGGGTGATGTAGCTCCGGGCCGCCTCCGACAGCTTTTCTTCGGATGCCAGATTCTCGAGTGAAGAGCTCACGATGGTCAGCGGCGTACGCAGTTCGTGCGACAGCTTCGCGCCCAGCGTCTGAAGATAGTTGGTGTACTCCTTCACACGATTGAGCAGCGTGTCGTAATTGCGAGCCAGCGCGCCGAGTTCGTCGCGCGCCGAAGTATCCGGAATGCTTGGTTCGATTCGACCCTCTGGCGTGAGTGCTGTGCTTGCGGCGCGGCTCAGGCGGCGGATGCGTTGCGACAAGCGGGCCGCAAATACAATCGTGACGATCACCGTGAATAGCGTTGCGACCAATGTCAGATTCAGCAGGCGCGTCAACGCGAGTTCGCGCACCAGGGCCAGTTGTTCTCCGGGTTGTTCAACGACCAGAGCGCCGAGGTTTTGTTCCTCGTGGCGCACCGGAACCGCCGCTCGCACAATCGATGGCTCGCCGCCAGCCTCCTCAAACCAGATTGCGCTCGTATCTCCGGCGCGCGCGGCGTCCACTGGTGCACCCCACATCCCATAAGGCAGGCCATACGGACGCACCGGCGTTTCGCTGCCCGAGAAGAGCACTCGATACATCGAGCGCATGAAGCCATCGCGGTCCTCACGCATACCGGGATAACTGGATAAGGGGTTCGACTGAGCAGCCGTTACCTTGATCGAACCCGCGCGTGCGAGCAGCCAGCCATGTACATCGACAACGGACACACGCACGCCGTCCGGCGCGTATTGCTCGAGCCGCTGCTTGAGCTGCTCGGAGCCCGTGTGCAGCCAGCCGAGCGGCGACTGACTCTGCGTCTGATTGTTCTCATCGAGTACATGCACTGAAAGTTGCGTCCCGAACAAATTGAGCGGGGCTCGCAGCTCAATGGCGTAGCCTTTGGTCGTCTGACGCCACACGCCGGAAAAATAAGGCGCTTCTTCACTCAAGACACGCCACGGCGCGCCTATGTCGCATGGACGAACGATGATCGGCCCCGGCGCGAGTGCACTGATAGACCATGCTCGCTCGCGCCCGAATTCGTCTCGGGTCAGCACAACCAATCGGTCGGACGCCCCCGGGCGCGCCTGTTCGCTCGTGGCAGGCGTCTCGTATTGGATCTGCTTTGCGCCGGCTTCGACATACATATGCATCGATCGGCCATGCACGCCGAGGCGCAGCCTGGGCGCGGGGTGCGCTTCAACAGGATCGCTTTCTTCTGATTCGAAGCCGGGAACGGGACGCGCCGGCGCCGGCCATTCATCGGCAAAACCATCCACCAGCGGGTGCACTTGCAGGAGCGGCGCGAACAGGTCGCCGCGTTCGGGGTCGAATTGCTCGCGCAAATCGCGAATGCGATAAAGCAGTTCAGGCTGACTCGCAACGACGCGACTCAGCACCTCCGCCGTCGTCAGCAGTGCAGCCTCCTGGCCGAGTCGCAGAGTCGTTTCCATTTCCGTCGCGTAACGCCAACCCGCCCACGGCAGGATCAGCGTGAGCAAGCTCAGCAACAGAAGCTTGATGCGGAGGGACACAGAAAGGGCTATGGGCGCTGGGCTCTGGGCGTCTGCCGCAAAGACTGCTTCGCGGCGACTGCCGACATCTGGCTGCTCTTACATCTGGCCAGAGCCCGGAGTCCAGCACGCAGCCCGACGCTCAGCCCTCTTTCCATCGATATCCCA
>JBOHZJ010000023.1:0-17872 GCA_050738395.1 Steroidobacter sp. | reverse complement strand
GTCGTGAGCCGTGATTCGCAAGACGATGGAACCGCGATCCGGCGCTGGTCTCCGAGACCTTTTTCGACTCACGACTCACGGCTCACAACTCACTCGTTTCTGGCCGGCCCCAGCGTGTCGGCCGAGTACGCGTCGCGCTCGCCCATCGGCTTCTCCGGCCCCTCGGTCGTGTCCTTCACCGTCTGACGTTCCATCTCCGAATTGATCTCGGCGCCGAGAATGACGAGATACGCGGACAGGTACAGCCATAGCAGCATGATAACTACGCCGCCGAGCGCGCCGTAGGTTTCGCCGTACGAATCGCCGAAATTACGGACGTAGTACGCGAAGAGCAGGCTGCCGCCCAGCCACAAGGTGGCCGCCATCGCCGAGCCCCAACTCACCCACATCCATTTCGGTTCGTTGCGGTCCGGGCCGAAGCGATAAACGATCGCGAGACCGAGCGCAGCGATCACCCACAACAGAGCCCAGCGGAACATGAGCAGCACGAACTCCGCCGCGCCGCCGAGCGGCAGAGATTTCAACAGCACGGGGACCGCCACCCCGAGGGCCAGCACTGCGATGAAGCCGAATACCGCACCGAACGTGAACGCGAGCGACACGAACAGGCGGCGAAAAAAGCCACGCTCCTCGCGTTCGTTATAGGCCACGTTGGCGGCCGTCATCAGTGCAACCATGCCCTTGCGCGCGCTCCATAGCGCCAGCAGTACTGCGGTGATCAGTCCAATGCCGAGCGTCTGATCCTGTTGGCTCGCCAGGGTGCTGAGCTGACTTTCGAGGATCTTCATTCCTTCGGCGGGGAGCAGCCCCTGAAAAGATTGCAGCTGTGCGGAGATCTGTTCCGGCGAGGAGAACAAGCCGTACAGCAACACGATTGCAGTCAGCGCCGGAAAGATCGCGAGCAGTGAGTACAGCGCGAGCCCGGCTGCGACGATCGAAGCGTTGTCGGATGTAAGCTGATCTTTTACGCGCAGCAGAATATCCAGCCAGCCCCTCGCCGGGATCTGCTGTGGTTTGCGCGCATGTCGGCCGCGATGCGGCTCGTGATCCGGGATGTAGTGCGAATCGGCTGATACAGAGCGCGGCATGGAGAGACTCCGTTTCTAGATCGGCGCGGCGTCGATCAGGCTGCACGACGTACGAAGTCAACGCCGCAACCACATCTGCGGGTTCCGCCGTCAGGTTGTCCGTTTCGCGTTGTCCGTTGTGCGCAGAGTCGGACGCGCGCATCGCGCGCATCTGCCGGACAACGTGCAACTCACAACGGCGCAGGCGGAACAAGCCGCCGACCAGGGCGTCCATCAAGGGTGAAATCCCGCGCTGACAGAACATGAGGCTCTTCGCACGCACCGGCGGGACGGCGTGCGCTTGCGTGGTTTTTGCAACGTTTCTGTCCCCGGCGCCGCTCCCCGCCGAGCAGGTGAGCGTCGAAATCAGCGGCCTCGATGGCGAGATGCTCGAATCGGCGCGCGCCAACGTCCAGCTGCGGGAGTACGAAGACCGCGAGGTTTCTCCAGTCGAAGTGCGCCGCTTGTTCGAACAGGCGGATGAACAGATCCGAGCTGCGCTGGAGCCTTTCGGATACTACGCGGCCCACGTCGAGAGCGAGCTTGCACGAGCGCAGGAAGGCGCCTATCGCGCCGTCTTCCAGGTCACGCCGGGCGATCCGGTCATCGTGCGCGACTCGCGCGTGGAAGTGAGCGCGCCGGCGGCTGAACTCGAAACGATTCAGTACGCGCTGGACAACTTCGAGCCCGCGCAGGGCGAACGTCTCGATCATGGCGCGTACGAACGCAGCAAGCAGCAGATCGCCACGGCGCTCGCCAACGATGGTTTCCTCGACGCAGACCTGGTGCGGCATCGCGTCGAAGTGGTGCGCGCGGCGAACTCGGCGGAAATCGATCTCGCCTGGGACGCCGGTGAACGGCATCGGCTGGGCGAGCTTACGTTTTCGAAAACCCAGTTCCCGGACGAGTTTCTGCAGCGCTACAAGCCCTGGAGGGAGGGCGAGTTTTATTCCACGGAAAAGCTGCTGGCGTTGCAGCAGAACCTGGTCGACGCCGACTACTTCTCCTCGGTCGCGGTCGCTCCCGACCTGGAGAGTGCTAAAGACAATATCGTTCCGATCGACGTGTTGCTGATTCCCGCCAAGCGCACGGTGTATACGGCGAACGTCTATGTGAGCACCGACTCCGGCCCGGGCGGCCGCCTTGGCGTCGAGCGTCGCTGGTTGAATAAGCGCGGACACAAGCTGAGCGGGGAAATCGAATACTCGCCGCGGCTGGAGGAAATCAGCGCGAAGTACCGGGTTCCAAAGCCGGGGCCGCGCAATCGCTATCTGAGTTACGGCGCCGCCTATCGCGATGAGGAAACCGACACGAGTACATCGCGCATGGCGCGCCTCGCCGCTACCGAAGTCACCGAGCGCTGGAATGGATTTACGCGCACGCTCGGTCTGCAGTATCTCAACGGCGACTTCGAAATCGCCGATCAGCAGCGTTCGACCAATCTCATGTACGCGGAAGGTCTGCTCACTCGCAGGAAAGCAGACGATCTGTATTTTCCCGTCAGCGGCTATTCACTCCTCTATGGGGTGCGGCTCGCCTCCGAATCGCTGCTGTCCGACACGAGCTTTGCGCAGGCGCGCGCCGAGGCGAAGTGGCTGCGACAGATCGGTGAGGACGGACGCGTCATCGTGCGCGCCGCCCTTGGCGCGATGGCGGTCGACGATTTCGATGCGCTGCCGCCGGAGCTGCGGTTCTTCGCCGGCGGCGATCGATCGATCCGCGGCTTCGACTATCAGCAGATCGGCGAAACCAACGCCGAGGGCGGCGTCATCGGCGGCGAGTACCTTGTCGTCGGCGGCGCCGAGTACGAGCATTACTTTCTCGAGAATTGGGGCGCCGCCGCATTCGTCGACGCCGGCGACGCCTTCAAATCGAGATTCGAAACCAACGTGGGCGCCGGCCTCGGTCTGCGCTGGAAGTCCCCCGTCGGACTCGTGCGGCTCGACGTCGCACGACCGGTCGTTTCCGACTTCGACGACTCATGGCGAATCCACCTGGTGATCGGACCGGACCTGTAATGAGCGACGAGCGACTAGCGACTAGCGACTGGCCAGAACGCGTTCGCGCGGACCCTGAAGATTTTCCCATCCAGATCTGTTGGGGAGAGAGGGAGCACGAAGTGCGCATCTGGCTGGTCGCTGGTCGCTGGTCGCTGGTCGCCAGGCAAAGCACATGAAGTGGCTCAAGTGGACTGCGATCGGGATCGGCGGACTGGTGGTGCTCGTCATCGCATTCATCGCGTGGGTGCTCAATGCGGAATCAGGGACGCGGTGGGCGGCTGGAATCGCGAACAATGCACTGGGCGAGAAGCTCGAGGTCGGCGCCGTCGAAGGAACGATCGCCGGTCCGTTGACTGTGGCGGACATTCGCTATCGCGACCCGGCGGCGGGACTCGATGTCACGGTGCAGAGCATCGCGGTGGATGTGGCGCTCATGGATCTGTTGCGCGGCGTCGTGCACGTGGAGCATGCGAAAGCGAGCGGCATCGATCTGCTGCTTCATGAACCTGCACAACCGCGCACTGCTCCCGAAGAGTCGGCGCCGTTCACGCTCGAACCGCCGATCGACGTCGTCATCGATGCGTTGGCGGTCGGTGATGTCGCGATTCGCCGTGAGGCTGAAACGTTGCTCGATCTTACGACGGCGGCTTTCGCTGGCCACTGGACGGAAACCGATCTTGCGATCGAACGGCTAGACGTGCGCTCGCCGCAGGGAGAAATTCATTTCGCCGGACGCGTGGCGCAGACAGACGTGTATGTAGGCAAGGGGAATGGGCGCTTCCGCTGGAGCGTGGGCGAGAAGACCTACGCAGGTTCGTTGCAGACCATCGCCGAGGACAGGGACGTCAATCTCGCGGTGCAGCTGAACCAGCCGCTGAATGCGCAGCTCGATGTGTTCCTCGAACAAACCGACGCATTGCCGTGGCGTTTCACGATGGAGGCGCCGCCCTTCGATCCGCGCGAGGAGCTCATGCCGGGCTCGAGCCTGCAGAGTCTCGCGGCCTCCCTCAATGGCAAAGGTTCACTCGATGCCGGGACGATCTCCGGACGACTGCTCATCAATGGTGAACCGTTGTTGCTGGATCCGCTGCGATTCACGCGCGATCAAGAGAACCTCTCCATCGAGAGCACTGTTCGCATCGGCGAAGCGGCGGGTGAATTCCATGCGAACGGCGTCGTTCAGCTGGCTCGCGAGCCGTGGGTGGCGAAGGTGGATGCAAGTTGGAGTGACGTCGTAGTTCCCGCGGTGTGGGCGGGCCAGGAATTGCACACGCGCGGTCAGCTCGATCTGAGCGGCAACCCCCAGACGTTCTCCGCCGAAGGCGCGCTGGAGCTCGGGCCGCCGGATCGCATCGCCAACATTGCACTGAACATCAACGGCTCGCCCGCAGCCATCCAGCTCGAGCAATTCGACATCGTGCAGAAGACCGGGCGACTCGCGGCCACCGGGAGGATCGATCTGCAGCCGAACCTCGCCTGGAATGTGACGGCCAGCGGCAAGGGATTCGATCCGGGCGCGTTCGCCGTCGCCTGGCGCGGCAACCTGGCGTTCGAGCTCGCGAGCGCAGGACGGATCACGGATGAAGGGCCGGCCGGGACATTGCAGCTCGCCGGGTTGCGGGGCGAACTTCGCGGACGGAAGTTGTCCGGGAGTGCGGATTTGCAACTCGCGCCGCCGCTGTTGATCGCTGGCGACCTGTCGCTTCGCTCGGGCGAGAGCGCGCTCGGGTTTCATGGAAAACGCGGCGATGAGCTCGACGCCGAGGTTGCCTTCGACATCGCCTCGCTCAACGATTGGCTGCCCGAGTCCGGCGGCGAACTGACGGGCGACCTTGCAGTGCGCGGCCGCTGGCCCGAATTGTCGATCACAGGCGATGCGCGCGGGCGCGAACTGAATGCAATGAACGTGCGCATCGACGCGCTGGCGCTCAATGCGAATATCGACGATCCGCGCAATCCCAAAGGGGCTGTCTCTCTGAATCTCACGCGATTGACCGCGGCCGGTTTTGAATTCGATACGGTGCAGGCGCGCGCATCCGGCGCGCCCGACGCTCACGAACTGGAACTCAACGCGACAGGCGAACCGCTGGCGATGAGTCTCGGCGTGCGGGGCGCTCGCACTTCCGACGGCTGGTCGGGATCGCTCAACGCGCTGGCATTCGACATTCAGGACGCTGCGCGCCTTGCACTGCGCGAGCCCGTTCAAATTGTATTCGCGAAAAGCGGCCTCGACGTGTCGCGGGCGTGTCTCGTCGATGGCGACATCGAGCTGTGCGTCCGCGGCGCGACGCGACCCGACGGCGCACTGCAGGCGAGCTATTCGCTCGCCGGCGTGCCGCTCGCGCTGGCGAATGTATTTGCGTCGAGCGACTTGCCATTGACGTTTGCAGGCGAGATCGAAGGTCGCGGCGACATTCGCCGGACGGCGCAGGGCGAGCTGTTCGGCGATGTGCAGATTCGCTCGTCGTCCGGACGCGTGTCGCGTCATCTGCTGGAGACGGCAGAGGGGGGCGGCGCCGAGGAGGCGCAGACGTTGCTCTCGTATAGCGATCTGAATATTGCAGCGAATCTGTCGGGACCGGATGCGCGCGCATCGCTCAATGCGCGGTTGGACAACGGTGGATCCATCGGCGGCGAAGCGACCGTGCGAGGAATGGGCCAGGCGCAAACTGCGGTCGCGGGGCGTCTCGATGCAAACATTCCGGATCTCGCGCCGCTCGCGGTGTTCGCGCCGCAACTGGCGAACGTTCACGGCCGCGCGGATGTGCGCGCAGGCGTTTCGGGAACGTTGCAGGCGCCTGAAATCGCCGGCGAACTGAATGTAACCGGACTCGCCGCCGACATTCCCGCCGTGGGATTGCATTTGACGAATGGTCGCCTGCAGGCGAGGCCGGCGGAAGGCGGTGACTTCGCTGTTTCCGGCGGAGTGGAGTCCGGCGAGGGTCGGATTGAATTTGCGGGCCGAGCTGGTCCTGCCGGCGCAATCGATCTCAACATCAATGGCGATCGCTTTCTCGCCGCCGATATCCCCGGCGCGCACGTGGTCATCACGCCGGATCTCACGTTCGCACGCGCCGATGAGCGCATGACGTTGCAGGGTGAAGTGCGCATCCCGGAAGCCACCGTGAATCTGCAGAAGCTGCCGCGCGGGGGTCGCGTACAACAGGCGTCCTCGGACGTCGTCGTGATCGATGCGAAGACGCGTGAGGACGAAGTCGCTGAAGCGCCGCTGTTCGCGGACGTGACCATCATCCTCGGCGAGAAAGTGGAGCTGACGGGCTTTGGTCTGCAGGCAAATCTCAAAGGTCGACTCGACGTACACGAGGCGCCGGGAGAATCCACGACGGGATCCGGCGAAGTGCGAGTGGCGGGTAGGTACAAGGCGTACGGTCAGGACCTCACGATCCAGCAAGGTCAGCTGCTCTACGCGGCGACGCCGCTCGATAATCCACGACTGAACATCGAGGCAACGCGTGAGGTCGGAGAAGTGACCGCAGGGCTGCGCATCAGGGGCGACGCGCAGGCTCCGGAGCTCACGGTGTTCTCGGATCCGCCGATGGGACAGGCGAACGCGCTCTCATATCTGGTCGCGGGCAAGCCGCTCGACGACATCGGCGCGGACGAAGGCGAGGGCGATGCACTGCAAGCCGCGACGCGTTCACTGGGTACTGCGGCGAGTGGGTTGCTTGCCAAGAACATCGGTCGTCGACTCGGCGTCGATGAGTTCGCGGTAAAGGATGACGAGGTGATCGGTGGTGCAGCACTCACCGTCGGCCAATATCTCTCGCCACGACTGTACCTGAGCTATGGCGTCGGCATGTTCGAACCAGGCGAGGTCGTTACGCTCAGCTACAAACTCACCGAGGATCTCGACGTCAAAGCGCAGCGTGGTCCTGAGGATACGCGCGCGGGGATCGAGTATCGGATCGAGAAGTGAAGTCTGGAAGCGAGTAGCGACTAGTCAGAGCGCTCGCTTGCGTCTTGTGGACGCTTCGCGCACCCCTCACCCTGGGCCTCTCCCAAAGGGAGAGGGGATTGCCATTTTTTATTCTTACCTCTCCAGTTGGGCGCCGCTCCAGCGCGTCGCCGCTCCTGCGCATCCATGCGCCCGCTCCATTCGCACATCCATGTGCATCACATGCGCCCGCGGCATTCGTGACCAACGGAAATCCCGCGGGACACATCCCTGTGCAGCAGAGGTCGCCACAGCGCGGGTGAGGGGAACCCGAAGCGTCCACGAGGCACGCGAACGCGCTCTGACTATTCGCTATCCGCTGTCCGCTGTTCACTTCCATGGCCCGCCCGCAACGCTTCAAGAAAACGGTCGGCCCAGCCCGAGATGTCGTTGCTCTTCAACGTGTCCAGCAGCACAGCGTGCCGATCCCGTCGTTCGCTCAGCGACATCGTGAGCGCGCTTTGAATCGCGTGCCCGACGCTTCGCGCCTCGTATGGATTCACCTGTATCGCCGCGGTCAGTTCGCGCGCTGCGCCGGCGAGATTCGACAGCACGAGCACGCCCGGGTCTCCCGGATCCTGCGCGGCGAGATATTCCTTCGCAACCAGATTCATGCCGTCGCGCAGCGGCGTGACGAGGCCGACATTGGCCGCTCGCAGAAATCCCATCAACGATCCATGCGGGAAATTGCGGTTCAGGTAACGGATCGGCGTCCAGTCGGTATCCGCGAAGCGGCCGTTCGTTCTGCCCGAGGCCTGCTCGAGCGCTCGACGGATCTCGATATACGATTGCACGTCGTCGCGCGACAGCGGGGCGATCTGAAGGTAGGTAATGCGGCCACGATTCTCCGGAAAGCCCTCGAGGAACTGCTCATATGCCGCGAATCGTTCAACGAGGCCTTTCATGTAGTCGAGCCGATCGACGCCGATCATCAGTTTGCGGCCGAGCAGACTGTCGACCATACGCTGCACAATTTCACCGTTGCGCGCCTGGATCGCTTCAGCCTGAATCGCGTTCACGTCGACGCCAATCGGAAATACATCCGCAAAGACAGTGCGATCAGCGACGCGCAAGTGCTCTCGATCCGCGCTGCACTTATCGCCGAACACATACTCGATCGAGGAATGAAACGACTTGAGATCGCTGTCGGTCTGAAACCCGACGACGTCGTAGCTCGTCAGGTCGCGCACCAGCTCCGCATACGTCGGCAGGACTCGCAGAGTCTCGATGTGCGGAAACGGAATGTGCAGAAAAAATCCGATCGGTGCGCGTACGCCGAGCTCACGCAAATAGTGCGCGAGCGGAATCAGATGATAGTCGTGCACCCAGATGATGTCGTTGGGGCGCAGCAGCGGCAGCAGGTACTGTGCAAACTGGCGATTGACGTTCTCGTACGCCTCGCGATCTTCGGCGCGGAAGCGAAATTTGCCCGGCATATAGTGAAACAGCGGCCACAGCGCTTCGTTGGCAAAGCCGTTGTAGTAGCGGCCGAACTCTTCGCGCCGCAGCGCAACGGATACGTAGGTCACGCCGTCGCGAGTGCGAATGTCCGGCTCGTCGGGGTCCGCGTCCGTCAGTTCGCCATCCCAGCCCAGCCAGAGTCCGCCGGTATGTTTGAGTGCGCCCACCAGACCCACCGCGAGTCCACCGGGCGCGGCAGTCTTGCGAGGCAGCGACACCCGATTCGAAACGCAGACGAGTCGCGCTCGTTGCATCACGGACCCAGCGCCGCGAATTCGGGCGGAGGAAACGTTGTCAGCCAGCGATGCACTGCCGCGACGCCGGCCAGGCGATATTTCGCAATCGTGTTCGAAGCTTCCCCGACGCGCACGGAAACGCCGTCGAGCGCGTTCACCGCACCGAAGGCATCCTCATCGGTAACGTCGTCGCCGATGAAAACCGGCCGCCGGTCGAGGAACGGCGGCTCCTGCATGAACGCTGAAACCGACGTGCCCTTGCTCCAGTGCGCCGGCCGAATCTCGAAAACAAACTTGCCTGCCTGCAGTCTGAAGTCAGGCCCGAGATGCTGCAGCATCACCGCCATCTGCTCGTGCACTTCATCGTGCAGATGCGGTGCGAGCCTGAAATGCACGGCGAGACCATAACCTTTGTCTTCCAGCAGCAGTCCCTCGCGAGCCTGTACGAAGGCAGTAAGCGCGCTGCGCGCGGTGGCGAGACTGCGTGCACTGATCTCTGGACGAAGCATTGCGCCGCTGGCTACGCGCCGTTCGCAACCGTGCACACCCGATGCGCAGTAACGATGCGGGGCGAACAGTTGATCGAGATTCTCGATGCTGCGTCCGCTGATGAGCGCGAGCGCGCCATCGAGGCGCACGCATAGAGTATTCAGCAGGAGCTTGAGGCTTTCGGGCACGTGGACGGCCTGCGGTGTCGGGGCGATTTCCAGAAGCGTGCCGTCGACATCGAGGAACAGCGCCCAGCCCCGGTCGTGAATGGCTGTACCGGGCATGACAGGGCACCTTACTGGGGTTTGCCCGGCGGCTCAACCTGCTGCGGCTCGTGACTATTCGTGAACGAATTCAATCGTGCGCGTTGCTCCGGAATACCTCACCCGGGCCCTCTCCCTGAGGGAGAGGGGATTGCTTCCGATCAAGCATTGCGAGCGCGGCTCAAACTCATCATCGCAAGGTTCAGTTCATGCGTTCCGGAACTTTCACCGCCGCGCTATAAACGCATCGACATTGCTCGCCAGCACAACCATAGGCACACCGCCGCCCTTCACAACGGTATCGTTGAACTGACGAAGATCGAACTTCGCGCCCAATGCTTTCTGCGCCCTGGTGCGCAGCCGGTTGATCTCACTGTGGCCCACTTTGTAGCCGCAGGCCTGGCCTGGCCACGCGCAATAGCGATCGACTTCACTGGTCACTTCCGCGACGCTCGAACCATTCGTCGCAGCAAACCACTGAATTGCCTGCTCGCGCGTCCAGCGTTTCGCGTGCAGGCCCGTATCGACGACGAGTCGACACGCGCGGAAAGCGATGGACTGCAGATAGCCCAACCGGCCGAACGGATCGTCATCGTAGACGCCGAGTTCGTTGGCGAGCTGTTCGGCGTACAGCGCCCAGCCTTCCGAATAGGCGTTGAACGCGAGCAGCGAACGGAACAGCGGCAACTTGAATGTGTACTCGCCCTGCCATACGTGTCCTGGAATGGATTCGTGGTAGGTGAGCGTCGGCAAATTGTAGGTGGTCCAGACGCTCATCGCGCCCAGATTGATCCAGAACTTGCCCGGGACCTTGCCATCGATCGTGCCCGCGCCGCCGTAGGCGCCTGGAGCGCCGGGCTCCACCTCGGGCGCCATACGCTTGATTTCAAAGTTCCCCGGGACCAGCGTTGCAAATGCGCGAGGCAATCGCGAACGCATATCGCGCACGCGCTCCTCGAGGAAGGCCATGAGGCGCGTACGCCCTTCGTCGCTGTCCGCAAAACGGAAGCGCTCCTGTTTCCCGAGCGACGTCATGCGCTCGCCGACGGTTCCCTGAGTCAGGCCCTGCCTCTTCAGGATGGCGTCCATCTCGGACTGCAGCGTCCGCAGTTCTTCGCGGCCTCTGTCGTGAATCTCATCCGGCGTCATGCGCGTGGTCGTCGCCGCCCTCAACGTCCACGCGTAGTACGCATCACCTTGCGGCAACTTCCACGCGCCTGCATCGCTGGTTGCACGGCGGCGATGTGCTTCCAACTCGGCGATCTGACGATCGAGCGCCGGAGCAACTTTGTCTGCCGCAATCTTCGCCGCACTGGCGGCGTAGTCGCCCGGCATCCCCTTGGTCCGCTTCGCCAGCGAGGTCACGAGCGACCAGTCCGCAATATTCCCGTTGCGCGCGATCCTGATCTGATTGAGGGTCTTGTCGAGCAGAAAATCCGGCGCGATCACACCCTGCGCCGCCGCGGCTTGCAGGCGCCCGGTTTCGCCATCCAGTTGACCGGCATACGCCTCGAGTCGCGAGAGGTAGGCGTCCGCATCCTCTCGCGTCTCCACCGTGTGCTGCTCGTCCAGCATGCTGGGGATTTCGAGAAACGCGCCGGTGTTCTGTGCGACGACATAGGGAGCGTTGCGCCACGACCAGCTCGAATTGAGCAGCGCCGTATCGCCGTAGGGGAAGGCAAACCCTTCCGCCGCAAACTCATGCGCCGTACGCATGACATCCACATCGATGCGCGCCGCCTCGCCGAGAGCGGAAGTCTTGATCGACTTCATGCGCTCGAGCCGCTTCGCCACTCGCTGCGCGATGGTCTTCTGTCCCGCCGCCGAGCGGTCGGACAATCTGGCCTTGAGCGCAGCGCGCGAGCCGTTGTCGATGCCTAACGAGGTCGCGCCCTCCGGATAGTCGACGAGCAGCTCTTCGGCAAATTCCGCCAACAGCTTCTGCGCCGCTGCATCTTCGTTGGCGCCGGCGGCGCGCACCGGCAAGTTGGCTACGGCGACAGCAGCGCCGGCGCCCACGATGAAATCGCGGCGGCTGGTGGTCATCGAGGAAGTCTCCTTGCGGGTGGTGGAAGTCATCGGTGCGGCAATGATATCTGGGCGCGCGACGCATTGTTCCGCCAAGGCCTCGAAGACCTGTGCAGTCGCCCGACCGTGACATCGAGGGACTCGTGAGCGGCTACACAGGATCCGGAGGCATGACGACCCTGCCGACGCAACCAAACGTTGAGCCGATGCATCTGATGTAACGTGAAGGCAGGGACAGGCATGCGCGTGCGATCCAACCAAGCGGCCCTCGCGGTCTCGTTTTGTGCATTGTTTACTGCAACCGTATCGCGACCGAGCGACACGTTGCAGGATTGGATCTTGCAACATGCCGTTGTCGTGCGCTCGATCGATGCGGCGGATGAGGATTTCACGGATCTCGAGCCTTTGATGGACGCCATCGGGTCCGCGCAAGTGGTGCAACTGGGAGAACCCAGCCACGGCGCCGGCGGCAGCTTCGCTGCAAAGGTGAGGCTCATCAAGTTCCTGCATCAACGGATGGGTTTCGACCTCCTGGCGTGGGAATCTGGAATGCACGGATTGCGCGTAGCCCAAGCCGGCCTGCGCGCTGAGGACGACGAAGTAACAGCCGCGCAGCGAGGCATCTTCACCATCTGGTCGAATACCGAGGAGTTGAAACCGCTCTTCGAATACGTGAAGGCCGCCCAATCGAGCACGCGTCCGCTCGAGATGGCGGGCTTCGATCTGCAGTTCACTGCACGTCAGGCAGTCGAGCGCTTCAGCGCGGACCTCCGGACTTTCGTGAGCCGCGTGCGCGATCACGCCGTGCGTAGCCGTTCACAAGAACTCGCCGAGCAGGCGCTGGCGGCCTATCAGCGCATCTGTTGTGCACGCCGGGAGGCGCGTTCACGCAAGCAGGCGGAGCTAGCCGCTGCGGGAATGACGGGGAAAGCTTTGGAAGAGGCGCTCGCGGCATGGGACAACAACGATGGACCGCGCCTGCAGCCGACGCCGGAGCACCTCGACGCGCTCAACAATGCAACGGATGGTCTTCTTCGATCGATCGCCGCACACCGCTCATTGTTTGAGCAGGTCCATGGACCTAGAGAAGCGTCGTTCATGGAGCATGCGATCGAGAACATGCGCAGTGATGGCGCGAGTCAGGCAGATGTCGTTCAGGGGGCGGGCGGAAGCGTTGCAGCGACCTTCCGGAACATGTCCATGTCGTTCAATCGGCGCGATGCGCAGAACGCGCGCAACCTGCGCTGGCTGATCGAGAAGGGCTACCCCGGTCGAAAGATGATCGTCTGGGCCCACAACGTTCACATCATCAACGCGTATTTCGAGGCGGGATTCCGCGACATTCACCTGGAGCCACAGCCAGGCGGAATGAAACCGACCGGGGTGTACGTCGCGGAGTGGTTCGGTGACAAGGTGTACACCATTGGGGTCACCACCTATGCAGGGCTGGACGGCTGGGCGACGAGCACTGTGTCGACGCAGCTTCCGTCAGTCGCGCCGGATAGCCTTGAAGCGCGCCTGCACGCGCTCGGCAAACCCTATTTGTTTGTCGACTTCCGTGCGCTCGATGCGACACCGGACCATCCCCTGCGCAGTCCTCACGCGATGCGGATTCTCGTTCCCGCGCCCGGCAGCAGCACTCGTCCTCCCGGTCAGGGCAACTACACGATAACTGACATCAGCAGAGCCTTCGACGCTCTCTTCTATATAGATCAGATGACCCCAGCCACGCGAATTGGCGAAACGCGGAGGGAGTGAATTCATTGATCGTGCGGCAGAGATTGTTCGCACGGTCGAACTCTCGAAGGAGGTCCGCTCCAGGGTGATCGACGCCTCGGATGGATGCAGTCCATCAGATCTGAAGGCGCGAACGAGTTCCTCCTGTGTTGCGCTGAAGGCTCCCTGCGCCGTGATCGTTGAGATGAGGAGACAAGCGATGACCGTGCGCACAGCTTTCCGACCTCGAGCATTCACTGACCCTCGAACGCGCGGCCGACCAGGGCGGCGTTTGTGGAATCATGACTATCCCTCACTATCCCTCGAGCCCTCCGAGTGGTTAGCTTGCCCCGTGATCTGACCGCGGGACCGGCGAAGCGGTTCGCGAAAATAGCTAGTCGGCAACGAACAGGTGGAGAGAAGGCATGACGAGCTCAAGAGTCCTGTCGATATTGATCCTGCTCCCCTGTCTCGCGGCAGCGTCGTTGGCGTTCGCGAGCGACGGCCAGCCGGACGTGAATGGCGAGTACCCGGCGGTGGGCGCCTATTACGAGTACTTCGTGCTCCTGCCGTCGGACGGCCCACCCGAGGTTACGTTCGCCGAGGAGTCGTGCACAGGCACGCTGGTCTCCAAGAAAGTGATCCTCACTGCGGCGCACTGCACAGCGTTCAACTACGTCGCCGATGGTATCGCGGGTTATTACGATCTGGCTTGGGTCACGTTCGACGTCGTCGCCACAGCGAACGATTTCCGGTGCTTCCTGCGCGACCAGGCGGTCCTTTATTCGGAATTCCTGATCGGAGAGCTCGCCTGCGACGATGCGGCGAGGACGACTCCGTTGCCGGTGTTCCGCGCAGCGGCGATCACTGGGCGCAACGATGGTGTGCCCATCGCGCACGGGCTCACGCACCCTGACTATCTGCGCCCTGGCCTCAAGAACGATGGCACGGCAACGGCCGAGGACCCTAACCTGCAGAACGCCCCCGACATGGGCACAGTGATCCTCGTTGAGCCGGTCACGGATATTGCGCCGCTTCCGCTCCGTGCGCCGGGCGAGCTCGACACCATCCCCGACCTCGTCGGGACGCCGGCCGTCAGCGTTGGCTATGGTCTCAACTGGACGAAGATCACGGGGCAGCAGCCGTCACGCGGCCTCGGGCCGCTCACTTTCGGCGGCGACAGCGGGGTGAAGCGGATCGCGCGCGTGGGGCCAATTCAGTCGGTCCACGAGAGCTCGCTATGGCCGCGGCAAAGCCCGCAGAAAGGGGATGACGCCGTTTGCTACGGCGATTCGGGCTCGCCGCTATTCCTCGAGCGGGACGGCGTCGTCGAGCAGATCGTTTCCGGTGTGCTGTCGGGCTGGACGCTCTGGTGCCAGGGATCGAAAGATCCCTATTTCCGTGTCGACCAGGCGACCGCACACGAATTCCTGCAGTGTGTCATCGACCACCAGGACGATGTCGCACAGGCCTGCAGGGAGTGCTCGGCCGAAAACGCGCTGGGGCTTTGCGACTAGAGGCCCATCCCAGCATTGCGCGGTCGCTCGACGAGCCGGAAAGCGAGCGAACCAGATGCGTGTGCAGGGCTTGCTCGGAGTCCGCGATCGATACGACGTATTTCCGCGTACGCTTCGGCCATTCTCATCGCGCGCGGCGTCTGGTCATGGTCAACCGTCCTGTCGTTTTCGGAGCGGCTTACAGCGTTTACGTGAGAGCCGTATGCCTGACGCTCTGGGCCAAAGGCGTGTCGTACGATCTCATCGAGGTGGATGTGTTCGCGCCCGGCGGTCCGCCGCGCGAGCATTTCGCACGACATCCGTTCGGCCGCATCCCAGCCTTCGAGCACGGCTCACTCAAGCTGCACGAGACGGCGCCCATCTGTCGCTATATCGACGAGGCGTTCGAAGGGCCGTCGCTACAGCCACCCACACCCTCGGCCAGAGCGGTAATGGGTCAGGCCGTCTCGATCATGGACAACTATGCGTACCGATCAATGGTCTGGGGCGTGTACGTCGAGTGCATCGACAAGCCGCGACGTGGTCTCGTGTCCGACGTCCAGGTGATCGAAGCAGGACGTCAGCAAGCGAAGATCTGCTTGAACGCGCTGGAGCACCTTGCCCCCGCATCGGAGTGGCTCGCCGGCGACGAGCTCAGTCTCGCCGACCTCCACGCCGCACCGATGTTTGCACTTTTCATGCGAACACCGGACGCGCAGCAGATGATGGAACCCAACAAGCGCCTGTCCGCCTGGTGGACGCATGTCAGCGAGCGGGTGAAGCCGGCGCAGATAATTTAATCCCTGCGGAGGCGTGATGCGCTTGCCGCATCCGCCGTGCTCAGTTCCGGATCTGCTCGTGCAACTGCGCGAGCACTGACTCGGCTTCTCGCAGCAGCTCTCTATACTTTCCAGCCATGTCACGCTCGCTGATGTAGCGCATCGCCAGGTGTTCCTGGAACCGCGGATTACGCAGCATCTCCGCGTACATACGGTCGCGATCAGATCCTGGCTGCGTGTCCAGGACGTCGAGCACGACGCGGCCGCCGAACTCCCGTGCGAAGGCGAAATAATGTTCGTTCGACCAGCTCTCGGCGTACTGGCCGCTCACCTGCGCGGCGAACTCAGCCAGCGACGCGCGGAGCGGCTCATCCCGAATGAGCATCAGGCCGCCCGAGTTCACGAGCGCCTCGTACGCACCCATGACCGGGTCATATCGGGCCGAGTTGAACACCTGGCTCATCAACGCCGCAATAGATTCCGTAGAGCTGTGCTGCGATCTTCGCGCAACCTTGAGCAGTTCCTGACTGCTCGACATGATGCTCTCTTCATTCTCAACAAGCGCTCTCAGCACCGCGGTGTTCTGTTGAAAGTCGCTGGCGAGAGCGCGCAAATGGATCTGCTCACGTTCCGCCGTTGCGCGGTTGTCCCACCAGGCCTCGAGCGCAAACGCGATCAGTATGCCCGCCGTGACCACCGCGATCTCGCCCAACATTCGCGCCAGAGTCTTCCAGCGAGCTCTCGGCCTCTGCGACGTTCGCCTCTGTGAAGTTCTTCGGCCGACAGGCCGAGGGCTGCTCTCTGGCTGGGCGGCCGGATCTGCGACTTCCTGCGACATACGATGATCTTACGTCAGTGGCTCGTTTCTCATGCGATCGGACTTTCGGCCCCAACATGCGGCGACGATGATTGCGATCCGGTGTTGATATATCTTCATCGCGGTGGAGCGCCAGGAAGCAATCGCGTGCTCTTCAATCTCCGGTCGGGACGATCGCGGCCGTTTCGATCATCAGAATGACGGCGCGCTCGGGCGCCCGCGTGCGGTGAACGGTCTGCTTTGGAACGACGAATCCTTGCCAGGGTTCCAACTCGACCGTTCGATCGGTGAGGTCGACGAAGAACTTGCCGCTCAATACGAAGAACAGTTCATCGTCGACATCATGCTTGTGCCAATGGTACTCACCCTGCATGACGCCCAGGCGTAAAACCGAGTCATTCACACGGCACAACGTCTGGTTGTACCAACTGTCTCCAACAGTGCTGGCCAACTCGCGTACATCGAATCGCTCGAGTGCGCGGAACAGAATGTTGAGATAGGTCGCATACGGAAACGCGTTGCTGGCGTCGGTCACGTGCTGCACTCCTGACTACTGCATCGCAGACCTTACTCCCTGCACGGTTCCTTCGGTAGATCAGGAACAGTGAGCGCTTGCAGCGCTCGAGTCCCTTCCTGCTTGTACGTCATAACTGCTTCGCGAACTCGCGAACCTGCAGTCACTCCATGAGGAAGCTTTCGGCCATCACACCCAGAGCGTCCGCCCCAACCTGGTTGGGTTGGGTCATCCACAGACGTTTCAGCTGAAACGCTTTTGGATGGCCATGACCTGGAGCGGATCAACGCGTTCACGATTTCTTCACGGCTGTTGAGACCTTCGGATCACGAGCGCCGCGTACAAAGCTCGGGCCAGATCGTCAATCTCGCCAATCGAAGACCGTTGGAGGTCAACTCATGCAGCGACTCACCTCACCGGCCGGCATCGGTGTTTCCTACGATAAGTACGGCGACGGCCCGCCCCTGGTCCTCGTGCACGGAGGGTTCAGCGATCACAGAACCAACTGGGAGTTCGTAAAGCCGTTGCTGGAGCCGCAGTTCACCGTGTATGCGATCGCACGCCGCGGACGCGGCCAAACGGACGCGACCGAAGGACATAGCGTTGAAGATGAGAGCATCGATGTGGCAGCGGTGGTTCGCTCAATCGATGAGCCCGTCTTTCTCCTCGGCCACTCCTACGGCGGCCAGGTCGCGCTTACAGCTGCCGCGAAGCTTCCTGACCGAATCCGCAAGCTCGTGCTCTACGAAGCTCCATGGCCAACTCTTATTACGAAGGAAGTCCTGGCCCCGCTTGAAGCGCTGGCGCGAGCCGAGGACTGGGAGGGTTTCTCAGTCACCTTTTTTCACGAGCTACTCTCAGTTCCCATGCGCGAGCTCGAGGAGCTACGGGCTACGGAACTCTGGGCGCCTATCGTCGCGGACGCCAGGGCGTCGCTGCGCGATTTGCGCGCCTTGAGCAGGTACAACTTCAACGCTGGGCGGTTTCGTGAGCTTCGAATCCCCGTCATGCTCCAGATCGGCGTCGAGAGCCCTCGCGACCTCTATGTCAC
>JBOHZJ010000022.1:0-8422 GCA_050738395.1 Steroidobacter sp. | reverse complement strand
CTTTCGATTCACGACTCACGACTCACGGCTCACGGCTCACGACTCACAACTCACGATCCTCCATGCACGGAGGGAACGCAGGAACCTACCTCCGGTTCCCGGAGGGAACCGGAGGGAACCGCTGGATCAGAGCCGCCGTTCCGAAATGAATGCTTGCACGGGTTCTGCTGCTGCTTCTGGCGCTCGGCGCCGCCATTGCCGCCTGGGCGCTTCGAAGCGGCGCGATCGAAATTCCGGATCGCTGGAATCCCTCGTCCACGCTGAACGTCGAGACGATCCCCAATGTTCTCACGCGCCTCAAGTTGTCGCGCTTATCGGATGACGCGACGCTCTGTCAGCAGGTGCTTGCGACCACCTCGATAGAGTACGCACGGCTTTCAGATCGCCAGACCGGTCCCGCGTGCGGCTTCCAGAATGCGGTTCGCATCGACCGCACCAGCAGCGAAGTGACGGAATCGTTTTCGCTCAGTTGCCGCGCCGCAGTGTCACTGGCGCTCTGGGAACGGCATGTGCTGCAGCCTGCGGCACAGGCGCACTTCGGCCTGCCTGTTACGCGTATCGAACACTTCGGCAGTTACGCCTGTCGCAACGTCTATGGCAGATCGAACGCCACGCGCAGCCGACATGCGACCGCGGAAGCATTCGATATCGCCGGATTCATTCTGGCCGACGGCGCGCGAATACGCGTGATCAGCGACTGGAAAGCAGAAGGCGCGGCTTCCCGATTCCTGCACGACGTGCGCGACGGCGCCTGCCGTTTCTTCGATGGTGTGTTGAGCCCCGACTACAACGAAGCGCACCGGGATCACTTTCATTTCGATCGCGGGCCGTACCGGGTGTGCCGCTGAAGTCTCGGCCGATGGAAGGGAATAGCCACAAGGTACGCAGAAAACAGAAAGGATCAATGGCCGCAAAAGGGCGCAAAACGGAATAGGCAGAAAGTGAGAACTGATACCAGCTCCTTCTTTTTTGCGTCTTTTGCGCCTTTTTGCGGCCGTTACTCTTCTCGGAGGTCACGCTGCGTCCGGAAGGTAATCGAGTAGCGCAGCGTCTTGACGGGTGGGACCATGTGCTGCCATTGCCAGCGCGCGTCGTCACGCAGGATGTACGCAGATCGCGGCGCGAGCTCGATTGCGAAAACTTGCGCTTTTCGCTCGGGCCTCCAGGGGTACGGACGAAAGCGCATACGCGCTGCACTTGCCAGCGACACGCCGACGACGATTTCGAATTCGGGAACGTCGCGATGCCAGCCGAGCGGCGCGCCCGGCCGATACTCCGAAATCAGTGAGTGCACAAAAGCAGACGCCTGCGCGCCCGCCCACGCGCCGACCTTCTCGCGTAGTGGGGCGAGGAACTCCGGAATCGTCGGCGCCGGTTTCGATTGCAGCTGCGTGAAGTCATAGACGGACCCGTAGTTCACGGTGCGGCGCCGGGCCGTGTACTGCCGGTACTGCGCTTCGCTCAGCGGCAAGGTTTGAATGATCGCGAGCAGCGCCTGCTCTTCCCCACGCGTGATGAACTCCTGCGCATACGTCATGCCGCGCGGAAGTTGCGGCGCAAACAAATCACACTGCGTCATGTGTCCGTAGTCTGTAGTCCGCGGTCCGTAGCCTGAAGAGCTCCCAGTATCCGCTCTCGCTGTCCGAATGGCGGTTTCGCGCGCGCGCCTCTCTGGCTACGGAGTGCAGACTACGGACTCACGTCATTTCGCAGGCATGGAAAAGGGCCGGACGGCGACGCCGCCCGGCCCTTTTTTGTAAGTCGTCCTCTGACTACCGTCGGCTGCTAACGAACAGTGCCGCGGCGGAACAGATTGACGATGGCGAGGAGAATGACCGCTCCGACCAGCGACACCAGGAACGATGAGAGCGTCACACCCTCATTGATCGTGCCCGTGCCGAGCAGCGGAGAAATGATGAATCCCGCCAACAGTGCGCCGACGATGCCGACAATCACATTCAGCAGAATGCCTTGCTGGGCGTCCGTGCGCATGATGATGCTCGCCAGCCAGCCGACGACGCCGCCCACGATCAGCCAAACGATAATGCCCATAAATCCCTCCGGTAGTCAGGTATCAACCATCGACCACGAAATGAAGGGCGACTGGACTTGGTTCCGTCGCATCCGTGCTCAATTGACGAAGCGCGACACCAGCTTGGCGATGACCGCCTGTGTAGGATTTTCCGGTAGGTAGCGGACGCTGACCGAGGCGCCTATCGATGGCAGCGAGGCGGCGAGCTCGCCCAGGCTGCGACGATCCACGTGGCAGGACCGTACCACGCCCTGCTCTGCGTCGGGCTCGAACTCGAAGTAGATGCGCGTGAATGCGCCGAATACCGGTGGGCGCCACAGACGCAGGATCTTGCCCTGCACAAGCACCCCACGCTTCAGGATCTCCTGCTGAACCTGCACTGCGCGCGAGACGGATTTGCAGGAGGCGATCATCGCGACGAGGGCGCCGCTGAGGAAGGCGATTGCTGACATGAATTCTGCGGGCATGGAGAGCTGATCTCTGAGGCGTTTGGATGCGTGGAGCATGCGATTTTGCAGGCGAACGGTCGGTGCGATGCATCACGGTTCCACCGCAGTTGACGTACGGCGGAAGCTGAACCGCTTCGGACGTTGGCGCTTGACTCGGGACAGAGCGCAAGCGCACCGCTGGACTACCGACTACGGCCTGAGGACTTGTCGAGCCAGACGCCCAGACCCTGGGCATTGAGTTCTACGTCAGTCGCAAGCGACATGAGCAGCCGGGCGTCGCTTTCGACCGAGCCGTGCCGCCGCAGTTCAGTGATATAGATGTCGGCGAACGCCCGCTTCAACCGTGCATGGCGCTCCGGCGCATCCTTCAACTCGCGCGCGGCCGCAACCATTGCGTCGACCTGCCCCAGGAACTGTACAGCCAGTGTCTCCGGATGGCCGACCGCACCATAGTGTGTGAGATACATCGCTTCGGGCTGCGCGCGCAAGAGACGTTCGACCGAGGCGTGCAACGCTTCGGGGTCAAACTGCACCGGCGCCGTCGCGGGAACCATATACGGGCCCTTGTCTGTGTACAGCTCCGGATACGCAATCCCGAAAGTATCGCCGGTAAACCACCCACGGCTCGCTTCGTCCCATATGCAGTGATGATGCAGGGCGTGGCCCGGTGTATCGAGAAATCTGAGCGGACGCCCGCCGAGCTCGATCACCATCCCGTCGCTGGTTTTGACGACGCGCTCCTGTGGAACTGGAATCAGCTCGCCGTAATCGCGCGCGGCGATGTCATCGCCGTAGACCGCACGCACCCCATTCATCAACTGCGACGGATCGATCATGTGACGTGCGCCGCGCGGATGAATCACGAGCTTCGCCTGCGGCGCCTCGCGCATCAGCAATCCCACGCCGCCTGCATGATCCAGATGCACATGCGTCGGAATGACGTAGTCGACCGCATCCGGCTCCAACCCATGCGCTTCGAGCGCAGTCAGCAGCCGCGGCACGGCGTTATTCGGTCCGGTATCGATGAACGCCGCGCGCCCGTTCTCGATGATCAGATAGCTGGCGTCGAATTTCGTGCGGACAAAGCCGGTGTCCACCACGGTGACGCCGTGGGGAAGGTTCTGATAGAGGTCGGGCATGGAGACGGATGATCGGGAGGAAATGGCGTCATTGCAACCGCAGCCATTGGCGCCGCCGGCTCACTTGCCATCGAACGCCCGCGAATCCGGCGACCACGCCGCCGACGCCCGCATCGTTCCTGCAGGATCTCTCCGGCGAGCGTTTCGCGCCGACATTCCAGGGCAACGCGGGCGTGTATACACAGCCTCTGTGGAGCGATCTTGAAGCCACGCTGCGCGCTGATCTCACTTACACCAGTGAGCCGCGCAATCCGCTGGATCCCACCATCACGCAGGGCTCGAGAACGCTGCTGGATGCGGGCCTCACATTGCGACCGTCGAGCCGCAGAAGCTGGAGCGTGGGTTTGCTGGTGCAGAACGCGACCGACAGGGAGTACTACTGGTACGAATTCGAAGCGCCCGCGCAGATCGGCACGCGCATCGGGTATCCCGCTGCACCGCGCCGCATCACGTTGCAGACGCGCTATCAGTTCTGATGTAGCGGGCCCTCCTGCCTACCACGCATCGATCGCCGGCCGCTTTTTGCCATCACGACGCGACGGCGGCCGAATCGAGCTCAGCAGGTTCGCGAGCCATTTGCGCGAGTCCGCTGGATCGATCGTGTCATCGACGCCGAAGATCGTGGAAATGCTGAGCGCCTTGCCGCGTTCGTACATCTGCGCGACCCACTCCTGGTACTTTCGTTTGCGCTCGCCGGCGTCCTCGATCTGCGCAAGCTCATTGCGAAACGCGAGCTTCACCGCGCCTTCGAGGCCCATGCCGCCGAATTCCCCGGTGGGCCAGGCGACCGTGGCCACCGGTCGCTTGAACGAACCTCCGCCCATCGCGAGTGCGCCGAGTCCGTAGGCCTTGCGCAGCACGATCGTAAAGATCGGCACGCTCAGGTTGGCTCCAATGACGAACATGCGGCTCGAATGCCGCACGAGGGCCGTCTTCTCGACCTCGGGGCCGACCATGATGCCGGGGGTGTCGCAGAGGAACAGAATCGGGAGATCGTACGCATCACACAGCTGCATGAAACGCGACGCCTTGTCTGCGCCGTCTGAATCGATCGCGCCGCCGAGGAACTTCGGATTATTGGCGATGACGCCGATCGGCCGGCCTTCGATTCGGATGAGCGAAGTGATCATGCCGCGCGCGAATCCCTCGCGCAGCTCGAGCACCCAGCCGACGTCCGAGAGCGTCTCAATCATTTTGCGCACATCGTAGACGCGCAGGCGGTTCTCCGGGACGATCTGCCGCATCAATCTCTGATCTGGAACCTCGTATGCAGAGATCCTGCCCTGGAAGTAGGAGAGATATTTCTTCGCGACGCGCACGGCCGCGGCTTCGTCCGCAACTCCGATGTCGACGACCCCATTCGCAAGATGCACTGGCAGCGGTCCGATCTCCTCCGGCGCGAACACGCCCAGTCCGCCGCCTTCAACCATCGCGGGGCCGCCCATTCCGATATTCGAGTTCGCGGTTGCGATCACCACATCGCAGCATCCAAGCAACGAAGCGTTGCCGGCGAAACACCTGCCCGAAGCGACGCCGACCATCGGCACGAAGCCGCTGAGTTCGGCAAACCGTCCAAAGGTCGGCACGCCGCCTGAATCGCCGCTGGTCTCAGTATCGCCCGGCCGACCGCCGCCGCCTTCCGCGAACAGCACGATCGGCATGCGCCCTTCCTGCGCAACGCCGATCATGCGATCGGTCTTGACGTGATTGCGTGCTCCCTGCGTACCGGCGAACACCGTGTAGTCATACGACATCGCGACCACGCGCGCCGCCGGATCGGCGAACAGATCGCCATTGACGCGGCCCACGCCCGTCACCATTCCATCGGCTGGAGATTTCTCGATCAATTCATCGAGCGAGCGTCGCGCACGCTGCGCGGCGAGCACGAGAGGACCGTACTCGACGAATGTGTGCGGATCGCACAGATCTTCGATGTTCTCGCGCGCGGTGCGCTGCCCGGTCGCGCGACGGCGCGCGACGGCTGCCGGACGCGCTGAGTCCAGCGTGCGCGCGTGACGTTCCATGACTTCCCGCAGATCGCGTCGAGCAGTGTCGAGATCGACGCGCTGCTCATCAGCACTTCCGCTGTGTTCAAGTTCATCCGCTTCCAGTTCGATCAGCGGCGCGCCTTCGAAGATCGCATCGCCAATCGCAACGTCAATACGCT
The DNA here is from genome assembly GCA_050738395.1 of Steroidobacter sp. Classification (GTDB taxonomy): domain Bacteria; phylum Pseudomonadota; class Gammaproteobacteria; order Steroidobacterales; family Steroidobacteraceae; genus Steroidobacter. Next base: position 2,635 of record JBOHZJ010000022.1, on the reverse strand, counting down.
GAACGCGGCCGCTGTGCGTCGCCGCGATCACGTGCTCCATCTTCATGGACTCCATGACGAGCATCTGCCGGCCCTTGCGCACCAGATCGCCCTCGCGCACGTCGATGCTGACGATCGTGCCTTGCAGCGGCGCGCAGAGCACGCCCGTCGATGCAGCTCGCGCATTGCGGCCTGCGTCAGCACCGCCCTGCTTGCCGTGCGCGAGCACGGCCAGCGGGTCGCTCGCGTCCACGCGTGCGCCGGCGCGCCCACGTCGTTCTGCCGCCGCGTCGATGTACAGGCGCGGATGATCTACGGATGCGCCGATCAGCTCGCCGATGTGGCTCTCGATGAAACGAGTATCGACATCACCCCGCAGAAACGCCGGATGAAGCAGCAGGTTCTGCAGGAATTCCCTGTTCGTGACGACGCCTTCGATGCGAAATTCGCAAAGAGCGCGGTAGGCTCGATGTGCGGCGTCTGCGAGGCCTCCCGGCGCGTGCGCAACCACTTTCGCGAGCAGCGAATCGAAGCTGGGGCTCGTTTGATAGCCTGCATAACCGAAGGTATCGACGCGCACGCCAGGACCGCTCGGCGGTTCGAAAGCTCTGAGCACGCCGCCCGAGGGCTTCGCGGAGCCGTCGGCCTGCATGCTCTCCATGTTGATCCGCACTTGTACGGCGACGCCGCGCGGCTCCGGAACGTTCGATTGCTCCAGGGCGAGCTCCCGGAGCGTTTCGCCCGCGGCGATGCGCAATTGCGCCTGCACCAGATCCACGCCGAGAACGGCCTCGGTCACCGTGTGTTCCACCTGCAGGCGGGCATTCGCCTCGATGAAGGCGAACCGAGCGTCCTCGCCGCCGCGCGAGTCGACGAGGAACTCGAACGTACCCGCGTTATCGAATCGCACTTCGCGGGCCATGCCTACCGCCGCGTCGATCACGCGAACTCGCGCACGCTCGGACAATGTGGGACTCGGCGCAATTTCCACGAGCTTCTGATGCCGGCGTTGCAGCGAGCATTCGCGCTCCCAGAGATGACTGACAGTGCGGCCGTCGCCGATGATCTGAACCTCGATGTGCCTTGCGTGTGGAAAGTACTCCTCGACGTAGACATCGCTCATGCCAAAGGCGGCCGCGGCTTCGGACTGGCAGCGTGCGTATGCGTCAGGGAGCTCGGCTTCGCTCGATGCGACGCGCATGCCGCGCCCACCGCCGCCTGCGCTGGCCTTGATCACCACCTGCGCCCCGGGCGCCAGAGAGCGCATGAAAATGACGGCCTGATCAAGCGTCGTCGCTTCGAATGTGCCCGCGATCAGAGGGACATTCAGGCGCTGCGCGAGCGCACGCGCCTGGGTCTTGTCGCCGAATAGTTTCAGAACATCGTTACGCGGGCCGACGAAGACGAGCCCCGCCTCGCGACAGGCGGCTGCGAATCCAGCGCTTTCGCTCAGAAAGCCATAACCGGGATGGAGCGCGTCGCAGCCGGCGCTTCGAGCGGCCGCAATGATCTGTTCGACATTAAGATACGCTCGCGGCCCCGATCCAGGCAGCGCCACGGCGGCGTCCGCCCTGCGGACGTGCAACGAGCGAGCGTCGTCCTTCGAATGTACGGCGACGCTCTGAATGCCCAATTCCGCGGCGGCGCGCGCAATCCGGATCGCGATCTCGCCCCGGTTTGCAATCAGAAGACGCTTGATCCCCATGAGTCGGTCTCATTTTTTGAATGTCAGGTATCGTAGCAACAGATCAATATCAAACGGGCGACGCGATCCGGTCTTCTGTCTTGCGCATCGCGACTGACGAAATGGGGACAGTCCCCGTTTCAGCGCACCTCCGCTTTCGAAATGGGGACAGTCCCCATTTCAGCGGGTCTCCGGTCCCTTCCTGGTCGACCAATCCGCGTCAAGGATGAACTCAGCCCAAGTTCCCGCGCTTTTCGCCCAACCCACGCTTGCGTACCAAACGGCCGCTGTCGATTGACGCATGCACGCAATGCGTCGAGTTCCGCCGCGGTCTGTGCTTCGTTGACATACCTGAGCCAGTTGGACGGAAGCCGGACCGGCGAAGGTGTGAGCAGCGCATTCTGGTCCGTATCCCGCCAACGTAAGCTGCCCCATAACCAGTGTTCGGCGCGAGCTACGAGCGCGGCGCGTACTGCGTTGCGCTCGACATATCGCATGACTGTCAGCAGATGCCGGTCTTCCTGGATCACGAAAGCCTTGAATCGGTCTTGCCAGACTCGGCCCGCGCTTCCGTACTTCGCGTGGTATCGACGAACATGCGTCGTGAATAACCAATGGGTCCAGCACGAGAGATCGGCGTCTCCCTCTGGACGAACAACCAGATGAATATGATTGGGCATGAGACAGGCTGCGAGCAGCGGGACGGTCACACGCTCCTGGGCTTTCCCGATGAGCGACACGAAGTGCGCATAGTCGGCGTGCTCGTGAAACACGCGTGCGCGATCGTTTCCCCGATTGATCAGGTGATAACAGTAGCCGCCCACGATTGCCCGCGCCGTCCTTGGCATGTACGAAGTATGTCGGTCGACGCGCCGCATCGAGCCGCGATTTTCCTTTGCATTCGGCGAGAAATGGGGACAGTCCCCATTTCCAGTCTTGAGTGCGGAGTCTCGGAGTCTCGGAAATGGGGAC
>JBOHZJ010000021.1:0-9383 GCA_050738395.1 Steroidobacter sp. | reverse complement strand
ATGTCAAAGTCCCAGCGCTCGACGCTGCAAACGAGTTCTTCCGCTGAATGACGCACCACGTTCACTGAATTGGGCGTAGTTCCCCGCACCCGCGACGACACTGCCGTTCCCGCCTGCACGGCCCAGATACGACGCGGCAGATTCTCATGGTGTTCGCCCAGCAAGCGCACATATGCAAGATGAATATGCCCACCCATGATGATGTCGGCGCCGGCATGCGACCACGCCTTGATCGCCGCTTCGTAGCCATACAGGCACGAGGAGGGACGACGATGACCAGTGCGGCTCGTAACAACTTAGACCCTGAGCTCCCGTTTTCGCGCGCGCATGCGCCGGACAGGTGGACGGCATCCCAACCCGGACCTGGACCTGCTGGATTTCACAAGTGCGCCCGCGCCCTCGCGGTCGAGGACAACGAGATGGCGATTCACATCGGCGACTGATCCGCAGAGGTCGCTAGTCACTGCAGCGTAGACAGGTCGAGCGTTAGATAACTTCCCATCGCAAGCCCCTCGGGAGGTAGAGGGAGCGGCGAGGCGCGCCGAATTGCAGTTTCAACATCGCGCCGCCACTGAGCATCACCCTCACATTCGTCGCTCATGACGTCGAGCACCTGGCCGCGCTCGTTCTGGACGACGTACACCACACAGTTGTCCCGCGGAGCGTTGGAATCCCGAGCGCCTTCGAGCAGGCGATGGAGTCGTGCCTTGATTTGTCCGACGTACAAGCCTTGCAGACGCTCAGCCTTCTCGACATCTTCGGAGTTGGCCATCTCCCGAGCGCGCTCGAAGGAATCGGCCGCGACGGGATGGATGCTCGGTAGTTGAGGAAGCGGTAGCACGATCGCGGTGGGCAGGCTCAGATCGGCGGCCGAAAGCATTGCGAACCGAGGTGCTGAGCTGGCCTCTTCTGATATGAACGCCGTGACCAGCATGGCGCGACGTTCCGGTCTTGGCTGTTCAATGGTTGCCTCAGTGCGCAAGACCACGATCGCAGTGCTCATCCACAGTGCCGCAGCGACGTGAAGCGCGAGGACCAGCATCGCGCACGCGATGCGATCAAGGGCCGGTGCTCTGGCATGGTGCATAAGAAGCTCACGAAGCGCTGATACATTCATCGATGATTGTCAGGTGTCGCTCACGTTTCTGCCGTTTGCAACCGTCGCCAAAGTGAAGCGCAAGAGGGCGACCAACCTCGCAACCATCTCGATACGCATAAGCTGATCTGCGGATCAGTGAACAACTTCTCCAGCACGCGCGGCTTCACCGGTGCTGACCGACGATCCACCGAGCTCACCCGAACCCGGCACCAATCCGAAGCGCAGGTGGGTCCGACGCGCTGCGGTAACGTAAAAGAGCGACTTTCCCGATGCGATCAGGAATTTGCAGCGAGTGCGCCGCAGCGGCCGAGGCTCGGCAAGCTCGAAGACCCTGATGCGGCTTCAAGCGATATGGCCGGTCAAGCAGTGTGCTGGGCGATCAACTACATCACTCACGTTGCAACACGCGGTGGATCGAAGACAACTGAATCGCACTGAACAGCCACGCGGTCGTCACCGAGAATCGACAATCCTAATCACGAAACCAACGAGATCGTTCCTGGCAAGCAGAGCAACGCACGATTCGGACAAAGCGACTGCGTGATCCGCTTTGGCAACACCGATCTCGATGCGCAGCCGTTGCGCCTGACTATCCGTCCGGACTCTAATCGGCAAATTGAAGCTCTTCTGAGCGATCGATTCTGGTGTAAGCATGAGATCTCCGGGTCGTGAGATCAGGGTGGCATCTGGACCAAGATCTCGCTCCCATCGATCCTTAGGAATATGCAAATCGAAATTGGCAAGGACACGCTGCTCGTCCAAGTCGAAAACTAGCGTTCCATCAATATCGATCCCAAATAGCCAATCGCGCTGGACGCTTGATTCAACCGCGAGAATCCCAGATTCCTCGTCGTAGCGCGGATAGAGACGCCCCGCCTTGGTTGGGGGTTTCACATTGACGCTAATGGTTCTCACATCCCGGGTCTCCATGGAACCAGGTTCCAACCGGGTGATGGATTACCCTCAAAAACCGTGATCGCTCTACCTCCCGATGGTGCGTTTGTCACGACGGATATACCTGTCCGTGAGGAATGACGAACATAGTTGCCGGTCGCTTCATTGAAGTAAAGCCTACCGTTTCGATACGCATCGAGCGCATCCGCCTCGTTGATTCCACGACCCGCGCGTTGTACAACTCTATTCCGAAAATGTTGGGTGGTTTCAATACCTGCTTTGTCAAAGGCCTTTGCCCGAGAAATTGACTTTGCAAGCTGGGAGCGCACAACTCTTTTGACAAGGAAGCCACCTGGCCCACTAGCCATAGTTAAGAGCTCGGCTAAATCGGCGGCACCATCCATCGTCGTGTACGAAGGAACATATGGTTCCGTGCCATCACCCATCGCGAGCAACGCTTCCAACTCCGCGATGTGCCGGTCTTGATAGGCTGACCATTCGGCGAGGTTCATCCTCTCACCCACCGTGCTCGCGGACATCAACTCTCTGTTTGTCGTCGGCGTCGGGTTCGAAGGGGTCGGGTCGGTCGGTGTCGGGTCGGTCGGTGTCGGGTCGGTCGGCGCGGGATCGGTCGGCCTCGGATCGGTGGGCGCCGGGTCGGTCGGTGTCGAGTCGATCGGCGTGTCCGGAGTCGGCAATAAGCCGGCAAGGATAAGCGCAAGAGCAGCCCAATCTACGTCGATGTTGACGTTGATGTTGACGCCGACCTCGCCTCCACATGTAAGCGTGTAGCAGTGCCTCGCCCAAGGAGTGGGCGGAAGGAATGGGAACCATACGTCCCCCGGCAAGACTGTTTCGAGGTCGAATCCGCTGGGATCTATGTACCTGAGAGGATTGTTGAACGCGTAACTATATCGATTCAGGCTTTGACTAAAGTACGGCGCTTGTACGAAGGGGTCCGCGGAGACAAAGCGGCCGATTACGGGATCGAACACGCGACCGTTCATATGGATGAGCCCGGTCGAGTCGAGATGCTCGTGCGACGTGAACCCGCGGCGCGTCGTGTCCCTCATCTTCGTGAGGTCCGTGGCGCTTGGCGGCCCGCTCCACGACGTGGGGTTGCGGCGTTCGCCGAAGGCCTCGAACGACTCACGCACGGTCCACGTGCCGCTGTTGCGCACGATCGCGGCCATGCCGCCGAGGTTGTCCTTCACGAAATAGTTAGTGGTCTTCGCCCCGTTGCTGCTGCGAATGTAGAGGGCGATCGCTTCTCCGTTCACGAATACGTAGTGCTTCCAGTCTGTCGTCGACGGGCCGACGACTTTCTCGACAAGATTGCCGATGTATGTGTGCGTGTAGGTCGATCCGGCGTCTCGATAGACGTGGCGCCAGCGCCGGCCCGTCGGAGTGTATTGAAACGTGGAGGAGTTGCTCGCGTCCTTCGTGATTGCTTTCGGGAAATTGTTGGCGAACCAGGTCAGCGACGTGCCGTTGCGGTTCGTCATGTTGCCGTTCGCGTCATAGCAGAAGTTCAGGGTCGCGCTGGCGCCCGTGATCTGCCGAACGGCGTGCACCTGTGGATGAGCGTAATAGCTGCAGCCAGCTACGTTGGCTGTATAGCTATACGTACCGACACCGGTTTTCGCCGTGATGTTGCCGCGCGCGTCATACGTGTAGTCGAAGGTTTGGCTGCCGCGCGTCGAGTGGTCCAGGCGATTGCGGCTGTCGTAGTAGAAGTTCTCGGTCAGTCCCTGCTGGTTGTCCTGGCGCTGGATGACGTTGCCAAACCGATCGTAGAGAAATCCGAGATTGCTGATGACGGTCCCAGCCGACGTGCCCAACGTGACGGTCGCGCCACGCGACTGGAGCTGATTCGTGATCGAGTCATAGACGGATGAGACCTGCACGGTGTTGCCGTCGGCCGCATCGCCGAGCGTCGCGTCGGTGACGTTGCCATTCGTGTCGGACGCATTCGCGATCCACCACTGCTTACTGGTGCTCCAAACCCGCGACGGCAGACCGTGCTGATACTCGTACGAGATCGCCAGACGATAGCCGGACGTGCTCGTCGGGTACGTGATGGTCTCGAGAAACCCAGTGTTCGTGTTATGGGCGTAGTTGACCAGATAGTTCGTGCCGCCTTCGGAATAAGTCGTCTGGGAGAGTCGTCCCTTGGCGTCATACCCGTACACCTCCTGATACGTGGTGATCCCAGTACCGCTGATCTGTGTCGACTGAAGTGATCCGATGTTCGCTGCGGTACTCGAGTTGCCCCAGGTGAAAGTACTGGTGATCGAGCCTGCGCCCTCTGGCATCGAGCGCGTCAGCAGGCGAGACAGCTTGTCGTACGTGAACGTGATCGTCTTGTTCTTCGCGTCGGTCTGACTCTTCGGCTCGCCGAGGGGATAGTAGTCGTACGTCCATGGACCCATGTCGGGATCGTTAGTGGACATCTTCATGCCGCGAACGTTGTACGCAACATCGATGACGCCGCCGAGCGGATCGCGAGTCTTCCGCAAGTTCCCGAAGGCGTCGTATTCGTACTCCGATGTACCGCCTCCGCCATCGATAGTCCGGATGATCTGGCCCGCTGCGTCAACGTAGGAAATAGAAGTGCGCCCTAACGCATCCGTAACCGTCGTCTTGTAATCCTCGTACGCGAACTGCACGTCGACGTTGCTGGGATCGCCGTCATTGGCCGGACGCCTGATCAGTGTCGGGCGCAACAGATAGTCGTACGAGATAGTTTCGTACGCTTCCGCTCCTGCCGTCGTGAACGGCCGGCTGGTCTGCCGGATCAAGCCGCTCGCCTCGAATGCGCGCCGGACACTCGTGTACGTACCATCGAGCAACTTCGATTGGGTGAGAACCTCGCGACCGTAGCCATCGAGGTAGCGGCGCACCTGCGTGATTTCAGCATTGTCGGTTGTCTTCGCAATCTCCTGCAGGTATACGCGGATGTTCGGATCGGCGCCCTGACACGTGCTCGTCGTGCACCAGCTGAGAACGAACTCGGCCGCCGTGCCATCCAGGTGGGTGATGCGCGTCGTTCGCCCGAGCGGGTCGAATTGGAACGACTGCGCCAGACCGTTGGGCGTCGTGACGCCAGTACGCAGTCCCCGCTTCACGTCCCACGCAAACGTCGTCACGTGCGAAAGCGGATTCGTGATCGTCAGCGGGAAGCGGCCTGTCGTGCCCCAGTCGATGCTGGTCACGCGAGCGGTTTGGCCCTGACCTGTGGCCGGCGTGACCGTGAACGTGCTGACGTGGCCAAAATTGTCGTAGCCGTACGTCGTCGTGACTTGCCACCTGGGATCACCCGGCTCGACGACCGTGCTGGTCAACCGGCACAGCGTCGTGTCCCATGACAGGTTCGTCGTGCGCGTGAGCTGTGCGCCGCTCGGCAGCGTGTGAGTATTGATCTGCTGAGTCTGCGCCGGCTTGCCGAAACACCAGTTCGGTTGATCGTTCGTGACGAGCGGGTGCGACGTTCGCAGCGTGTGGACTGCACCGGCGTTCAATCCGCCGCTGACCTCTTCCACCGTCACCGTCTGATCGGTGGTCGTCCCCCAAGTGTCGACAGTATTGGACGTCGTGACTTGCTTGACGATGTTGCCCGCATCGCCGTACTGCTCCACCGACTCCGTAGACGCGTACGGGAAATATCTCTTCGCGAAACCGGAGCCATAATCGTGCGCGACGTGTAACGCATTCTTCACGTACACGTTGTGGCCGGCCGCTGAGAGATCCTCGCGCTCGACCCAATTGTTGTAAGGGAAGGAGGTTTTTAGCGTTTCACGCAGGACACGGTCGTCGCGGCTGTCATATACCGTACGCCCTGCGAAGCCCTGAAACCCGCGTCCCTGCAAGTTGAGCACGCCGCCGTTGTACTCGAAACGTACGACATACGTTCCGCCTGCACCGTCGTTCGCGGTGAAGCGCTCCGCGAGAATCATCGGCCGATTGTGACTTCGCGCAGGATACGCCGGAGCGACAGCGTTCGGTGTGTAGAAGGGATCATCGCGCCCGGTGCTGCGATAGTCGAAGTCGACGAAGTTGCCGAGCCCATCGGTCACGCGATCCAGCAGGTCCGGAACGACGCCGGAGTGCAGCCGCACTCGCCAAGCGGTAAAGGACGTTCTGACGAGATCCGCCAAGCCGTCCCCGTTTACGTCAGCGACCACGACCGAGTCAGTGCCAACGGCCGAGAGGCCGGAGTCTACGAGAGCACCTAACCCGTTGCCATTCGACCGCGAATAGAGCCAAGTATCGTTGTGCCCGGGACTATAGGTGACGATATCGGACTTGCCGTCCGCATCGATGTCGGCGATGCACAGGATCTGCCCGCCATAGCCGTCCAGGACGGGACCTACCGTGACTGCTGGATCCAACCCTTGCCCGTTTCCGTAGTTCGCGGACAGAGAATGTCCATCCATCGTGTAGACGACGTCCGTGAGTCCGTCACCGTTCAAGTCCCCCGGCAACTGTCCGGCGTCCGCCCACACGAGAAATCCGGTGTGCTGAATGTAAGGTGGCGTCAAGCTCGCAGCGAAATCGAACGCGCGAAAGACCGCCCCAAATCCGCGCGTGCGTCCCGCCCGGAGCGATGATGCGGGAGTTCGTCGTCGCACCGAACTCCTGGATCAAGCCGTCGCGACGCTCGACCGTCCACGACGTGATCGCCGAAGAGCTGCCGTGAGCCGTAACGCGCGCGAACGTCTCGACTTCGGTTCGGTAGGTGGAGTTCGGCTGTCCGTACGTCCCGCCGACCAACATCAGTCGATTGCCATCCAGGCAGTATCCATCGTCTCCTTGGTCAGTGCCGATCACCGGAGAGGTCACGCCGTCCTGCGCCAGCGTCCGGCTGCAACGTTGAATGGTCGAGAATCCGCTGAGCGCGAAACCCAATTCCCAGCAGCCCATTGCCGCGCACGTGGCTGTACGAAATGCCGAGCGATGGCATCAAACGGTCGGGCGGAAGTGCGAGTTGGACGTCGTAAGTCGCCGCACCGTTGCGCGTGACGTTCGCCCTTCCTGCGGTTGCGCCGACCGCCGCGACCGCCAGTGGACTCACGAGCAATCCCGAAAGGACCACGAGAACGCTGTGTAGAACGGGGGTATGAATGCGCATGCGACATCTCCTTGCGTCTCATCCGTGGGCGTTTTACGGACGCAGTGAACGCCGAGACGTACGTGGCTGTCAGATTGTTCCGGCACAGCCGTAGGGACTTTCCGAGGGGCACCAGAGGCCCGTTGTGTTATCCATCGCACGCCACGTTCCTAAGACAGTCATCGACTCCATCCCCCGCGCATGCACAATCAGGGACCCATCGACAGCCAGAGACGCAATGTTCAAAGGAGTTGCAGCCTCACGTTGCGATGGCAAGGGCCAAGCACTTTGCGGCTTTGGCGGAGACTAGTGCATTTCTCCACGATCAAGTTTCAGCCGTTTCTCGCTCTCCAACACAAACTGCGAAACCCGTGCGTGGTAATCCCACCGCTCGACGCTGCAAACGAGGTCCTCCGCCGAATGCCGCACCACGTTTATTGAGTTCGGCGTAGTCCCACGCACCCGCGAGGACACTGCCGTCCCCGCCTGCACGGCCCAGATACGACGCGGCAGATTTTCATGGTGTTCGCCCAGTAAGCGCACATACGCAAGATGAATATGCCCGCCCATGATGATGTCGGCGCCGGCGCGCGACCACGCCTTGATCGCCGCTTCGTGGCCATGCAGCAGGTTTTCGATGTCGTGTTCGCGAATGACGTGCACCGGCTGATGCGTGACGACGATGCGCAACTGTCCAGGCGTCGCCGCAAGCAGCCGCTCGCATACGCGGGCGACCTGTTCCGCTGAGACTTCGCCGTCCTTGTGTCGCGCCGGACGTGTGGTGTTGACGCACGTCACAAGCATCGATGCAGACGACCACTGCGGTTCGAGCTCCGGGCCGAACGCACGTGTGTAACCCGCGTACGGATAGAGCGCCCGCGCCGCGACGTTGAACAAAGGGACGTCGTGATTGCCCGGGATGGCAAGCAATACTGGAGCCGCGAGCCGGTCCACGAATGCCCGCGCGGCTGCGAACTGCGTGCGGCGCGCGCGCTGCGTGATGTCGCCGGAAAGCACGACAACGTCCGGACTCAATCGATGCACCAGCTCGACGAGCGCTTCGACCACTGGCGGCTGCTCTGTGCCGAAATGCGGATCGGAGATCTGGACCAGAACGCTCATTTATCGGGATGCTCCATAGCTACTAGCTACTAGCTGCTAGCCAGAGTCAGAGTCAGAGTCAGAGTCAGAGTAAAGGTAAACGGCGCGAGCATGCGTAGCTCTTGCTGGCTAGTGGCTAGTGGCTAGCGGCTTCTTTCATCTTTCCGGGACCATGAGCATCAGCGGTTGCGGCGCGACTGAGAAATGCAATGGCGGACGCATCCATGCGACTTCCCCGTCGGTCGCTACTCGCACGCCCTTCGCGCCGAGTGCACGCGGATGGACGGTCATCCGGCTGAACGCAAAATCGCGAACTTTGTCCTCCGCCCCGAGCTGTCCCAGAGCACCGCGCATTCCCAGCCAGAGGAGCGTCGCCGGTCCGACGGGCCGCACGATCACGCCCGCGAGACGACGGCGTTGCACGTCCTGCGCTTCGGGCAAACCAACCTGCTCGAGCTGCAATGGATTGTTGCCGATGAACAGCGTCGGCGTGCGCACGACTTCTCGTTCGCCGTCATGCTCGATTTCGAGCACCAGCTGCCGGTAGCCGCGAGCGAGCGTCGCCAGCGCGGACCAGATCGCAATGACTCGCTTGCGCCCGTACTGCTGCTTGTAGTGCTCGCGATCCCGAAGAATCTGCGGGTACAGTCCGAGGCTTGCGTTGACGAGAAACACGCGTTCGTTGACGAGGCCAATCTGTATAGGCTTGAGTCGTGCGCGCAGTAATGAATGAACAGCGTCAGCAGTATCGAGCGGAATCGAATGCGCGCGACTCGAATAGTTGAACGTGCCCTGCGGCACGATGCCGAACGGTCGGCCTGTGGGAAGCGCCGCCTGCGCAACAGCATTGATGGTGCCATCGCCGCCTGCGGCGATGACGGCGCCGTCGTTGCGTATCGCCGCCTCCGCGGCGCGGCGCGCGAACTCGGGAAGCTGCGATGGATTCTTCGTGAACAGGAACTCATGCCGCCGGCCCGCGGCGTTGAGAATATCGGCCATTTGCGCGCGAGCGTCGCCGGCGTCGCCGGACCCGGAGGCCGCATTCAGGACGATGTAAAAGGGCGTGTCGTCCGTGAGCAGAGATACGGGCATGGCGGTCCGGAGTCGAGTTGTTTGTCGAACAACTCCGACGGCGGCGTTTCAGTTTCCAGAGGACCCTCACCCGCGCTGCGCGCGACC
>JBOHZJ010000020.1:0-13348 GCA_050738395.1 Steroidobacter sp. | reverse complement strand
TGCATGTAGCACATCGCCGGGCCGTAGAGCCGCCGCTTCCGTCACAACGGCGCCTGCCGCATTCGTCACGATGGCGTAGCCGCGCTCGAGAGTGGCCAGCGGACTGACGATGTCGAGCGTCCCGGCGGCGACAGCGAGACGGCTGCGCAGCATCGCAAGGCGCCGCTGCAGCGCAGAGTCGATCAGGGAGCGCGCCATATTGAGACGCGCACCCGCCGCTGCCACGCGCAGCGCCGGCGACTGCTGGCGCAAGTGCGCAGCCAGGTGCGTCAACGCCGCACGTCGGTCCGATAATCCATGCCGCATGGTGCGCAGCAAACGCTGCTCGTACTCATCGAGCCGTTGCGCCCGCTGACGCAGCTCGACGCCGGGATGTACTTGCGCCAGGCGTCGTTGCAGCCAGACGAGTCGGTCACGCCGACCTGCCAGGCTTCGGTTGATGACCGCGCTCAGCCTCCGCGCCAGAAGTGAAGCATTGCGTATCCACTCGTTGCAATCGGGAGCGACCAGTTCGGCCGCCCCCGAAGGGGTCGGCGCGCGCAGGTCGGCGACGAAGTCGGCAATGGTGAAGTCCACTTCATGACCGACGCCGCTGACGATCGGCACGCTCGAATCGCAGATTGCGCGCGCGACGACTTCCTCGTTGAACGCCCACAGGTCCTCGAGCGAGCCGCCGCCGCGGGCCAGAATAATGACATCGCACTCAGCGCGCGCGGACGCCAGCCGGATCGTCGCGGCGATCTGAGCCGCCGCAGCCGCGCCCTGAACCTGGACCGGATAGATCAGGATGGGGATCGTGCAGAAGCGCCGCCGCAGGATGTTCAACACATCGCGGAGGGCGGCGCCGGTCGGAGAAGTGATCACACCGATGCGTCTGGGCAGGGGCGGCAGGGCGCGTTTGCGTTCAGCGGCGAATAAACCTTCGGCCGCCAGCTTCGTTTTGAGCATGTCGAAACGGCGTCGCAGCGCGCCTTCGCCGGCGTCTTCGATGTGGTCCGCAATGAATTGATAGTCGCCTCGGGGTTCATACAGGCTGACGCGTCCTCGCAGAAGCACATGCATGCCGTCTTTCGGCGGAAAGCGGGCAAGCAGGTTCCGCTGGCGAAACATTGCACAACGCAGCTGAGCCGCCTCATCCTTGAGTGAGAAATACCAGTGCCCGGAGGAGGGGCGCGAGAGATTAGAGATCTCGCCCTCGATCCAGAGGGCCGGCAATCCGCGCTCGAGCAGTGTGCGAGCCTCGCGATTCAGGCGTGCGGGCGTGTAGACGTCGCGCCCGTCGGCGGAGGTGGAGCTGGCGGAGTTGAAGTCGAATTCGAGACCGGTGGGCATGGCGAAAGGCTACAGCCAACGGGCCACACGCAACAGGCGCCTCACCACGCTTTGGCTTGAAGTTGTGGCCCGTCGCCTGTAGCCGCATCCACCATTGCCGCGTACAATGGCGCGCTTTCATCGATAACCGCGGGCGGCTCCCAATGCGTATTCTCGAGGAAGCACTCACCTTCGACGACGTGCTTCTGGTTCCGGCGTACTCCGATTTCCTGCCGCGCGATGCTGACCTGAGCACCCAGCTGACCCGAACCATCCGCCTCAATCTGCCCGTCATTTCCGCGGCCATGGACACGGTCACCGAAGCGCGTCTGGCGATCACGATGGCGCAGGAAGGCGGCATCGGCATCATCCACAAGAATATGAGCGTCGAGAAGCAGGCGCGCGAAGTCGGCCGCGTCAAGAAGTTCGAAAGCGGCGTCATTCACGATCCGATTACGATTTCGCCGGACAAGACCATCAGGGAAGTGCTCGAACTGACGCGCGCCAAGAACATTTCCGGCGTGCCGGTAGTGGTCGGATCGAAGGCCGTCGGCATCGTGACGCATCGCGACCTGCGTTTCGAAACGAAGCTCGATTCACCGGTTTCCACAGTCATGACGCCGCAGGAGCGGCTGATCACGGTTCGCGAGAACGCGCCAAAAGACGAAGTGCTCGCGCTGCTGCACAAGCACCGCATCGAGAAAGTGCTGGTCGTCGACCAGAGCTTCAATCTGAAGGGGATGATCACGGTCAAGGACTTCCAGAAGGCCACCGAATTTCCGCGCGCCTGCAAGGATGATCGCGGCGCACTGCGCGTCGGCGCCGCCGTCGGCACCGGCGCCGACACGCTCAAGCGCGTCGAGGCGCTCCGCGAAGCACGCGTCGACGTGATCGTCGTCGATACGGCGCACGGTCATTCAAGCGGCGTGCTGCAGATGGTTCGCGAAATCAAACGTGCGTGGCCGGACCAGCAGGTGATTGGCGGCAACATCGTCACTGCGGAAGCGGCTCGTGCATTGGTCGAGGCAGGCGCGGATGGCGTGAAGGTCGGCATCGGCCCTGGATCGATCTGCACGACGCGGGTAGTCGCCGGCGTCGGCGTCCCGCAGATCACAGCGGTTGCGAATGTGGCCGCTGCGCTCAAGAGTCTGGGCGTACCGCTCATCTCCGATGGCGGTATTCGCTTTTCAGGCGACATCGCCAAGGCGCTCGTCGCCGGCGCGCACTCCGTAATGATGGGCGGCATGTTCGCCGGGACGGAGGAATCGCCTGGTGAAGTCGAGCTGTACCAGGGCGCTTCATACAAGTCCTATCGCGGCATGGGCTCGCTCGGCGCGATGTCGCAGTCACACGGCTCCAAGGATCGCTACTTCCAGGACGCGACCGAAGAGCTCGAGAAGCTCGTGCCGGAGGGCGTGGAGGGCCGCGTGCCCTACAAGGGTTCGATGGTTGCGATCCTTCATCAACTGGCGGGCGGCCTGCGCGCGGCGATGGGGTACACCGGCAGCCGCACCATTGAAGATATGCGTACGCGTCCTTCTTTTGTGCGCATTACCGGCGCCGGCGTGCGCGAGAGCCACGTCCACGACGTTGCGATCACGAAGGAAGCGCCGAATTATCGCGTCAGCTGAGCGCGTATCGCGCGAGTTGACGGTTGACTGTTGACAGTTGACCGTCAGACGCGCGGCGAATTTTGAGCGACCTGCTGCTGAAACTTCAGCGGCCTGGTTCCGGCGGTCAACCGTCAACAGTCAACCGTCAACTTTGTAATTCGAGGCTTCCTCGCGTGAACGCTCAGTCCGCTCCCACTCCCGTCCTGCATCCTCCTGATATCCACGCGCATCGAATTCTGATTCTCGACTTCGGCGCGCAATACACCCAATTGATCGCGCGTCGCGTCCGCGAGAGCGGCGTGTACTGCGAGATCCATCCGTGGGACGTCAGCGATGCCGACGTGCGCGCCTTTGGCGCCCGCGGTGTAATTCTTTCGGGCGGTCCTGAATCGGTCACCGATGCGCAACCGCCTCGTGCGCCGCAGTCGGTGTTCGAACTCGGTGTGCCGGTGCTGGGCATCTGCTACGGCATGCAGACGATGGCGCAGCAGCTCGGCGGTCGCGTCACGGCCGGTATCCACCGCGAGTTTGGATACGCGCAGGTCACTTCAGCGGCGCCGTGCCGGCTGCTCGATGGATTGCGGGATCACAGCGACGGGCAGGGCAGGGCGTTATTCGATGTCTGGATGAGCCACGGCGACCGCGTCGATGAGCTGCCGCCCGGATTCGTGGCGATCGGATTCACGAACAACGTTCCGCTGGCGGCGATGGCCGATGAGTCGCGTCGTTTCTACGGCGTGCAATTTCACCCCGAAGTCACGCACACCTTGCAGGGCGAGAAGGTCCTCGAACGATTCGTCCGCGAGATTTGCGGCTGCGAAGCGCGCTGGGATGCAGGCAACATCATCTCGGACTCGATCGCGCGCGTACGCGAGCAGGTCGGCGCCGATCATGTACTGCTGGGGCTGTCAGGCGGCGTCGATTCTTCCGTCGTCGGCGCACTGCTGCATCGCGCGCTCGGCAATCAACTGACCTGCGTGTTCGTCGATCATGGGCTGCTCCGCCACGGCGAAGGCGATCAGGTCATGGAGACGTTCGCGAGGCACATGGGCGTGCACGTGATTCGCGTCGGCGCCGAGGAGCGATTTCTCGATGCGTTGAAGGGCGAGGCAGATCCCGAGCGCAAGCGGAAAATTATCGGCCGGCTGTTCGTGGAAGTTTTCGAGGAGGAATCCGCGAAAATTCCCGGCATTCGCTGGCTAGCGCAGGGCACGATTTATCCTGATGTGATCGAGTCTGCCGGCGGCAAAACGGGCAAGGCGCACGTCATCAAGAGCCATCACAACGTCGGCGGCCTGCCGGAGAAAATGAATCTGAAACTCCTGGAACCGTTGCGTGAACTGTTCAAGGATGAAGTCCGCAAACTCGGCGTGGAACTCGGCTTGCCGCGCGAAATGGTGTATCGGCATCCGTTCCCCGGCCCCGGCCTTGGTGTACGCATCCTCGGCGAAGTGACGAAGCAGTACGCCGATCTGCTGCGCAACGCGGACGCGATATTTCTTGATGAGCTGCGCAATCACGATCTCTACGACCGCACCAGCCAGGCGTTCGCCGTATTTCTCCCCGTACGATCCGTGGCGGTGATGGGCGACGGCCGCCGTTACGATTACGTCATCGCGCTGCGCGCGGTCGAGACGATAGACTTCATGACCGCGCGCTGGTCGCGATTGCCGTACGAGTTTCTGGAATTGGTGGCGCGACGCATCATCAATGAGGTTCACGGCATTTCCCGTGTGACCTATGACATCTCCAGTAAACCGCCCGCCACGATCGAGTGGGAATGAAAACATTTTAAAATCAATATGTTATGCGCTTGTGATCTTGCATATTGACTGTTCAGCAGATATCGCGATTCAGCTTTCCCGCTCCCGACGCGTATTCAAGTATCTCCATTTACCGTGGGTTTTTGCACATGAGTGGGGCTTACACGAGCTAGCTTCTCAAGCCGTGAATGACGATCACTCACGACATGAAAGCGCTTCGCAGGCTGGGCTCCGCTCTTTCGGAGCGTATGCGAGTGAAGCCGGCAGTCGTCGTCACCGGCGCGCGCCAGTCCGGAGCGAGTCAACCTGACGACACCTGATCCGCCTTCCGGTATGTCAGCAAAACGTGCTCCAATGCGTTGCTGCGAATCGAATCCGACCATAGCCGGCAGCAGTCAATACAACTAGAGCATAAAGGGCTGCCTGAGGAGCGGAGCGGTGACAAGCAGGGACGGGATCATTGGGTTCTACGCTCATTCCACAAAAAAAATAGATAGAAGTGACTGGCAGTCGCTGAGTGACCACTTGCGCTGTGTTGGCGAGTTAGCCGCTCGCAATGCCGCCGCATTTGGAGGCGAACGTCTGGCTGAGGTGGCGGGGTCGCTGCATGACCTGGGCAAGTACACGCGTGAATTCCAGCTGCGTCTGGAAGGAAAATTCCCGCGCATGGATCATGCAACCTGGGGTGCGCGCATCGCCATGCAGCGGTATGGGGCATTCGGTCAATTGCTGGCTTACGGCATCGCCGGGCATCACGCGGGGCTGGCGGACGGCCAGGGCGGCCAATCGCGGACGTCTTTGCAGGACCGATTGGCCGCGACGTTGCACGAGTTGTTGCCGGCTTGGGAGCAGGAACTTCAGTTGCCGATCGCAAGCGAACTGAACCTGCCTCTCGGCTTTCAGGCGCGCAAAGAGTGTGGCGCGTTTCAGTTGGCCATCCTCGCGCGCATGCTGTTTTCCTGCCTCGTCGATGCGGATTTCATCGATACGGACAATTTTTATCGACGCATCAAAGGCGATCGACCGCGATCCGTTGGCGAGCGCCCGCGGCTGGAATTATTGCGCGAGCGTCTGGACGTACGGCTGGCGTCATTTCGCGAGGACAGCGACGTCAATCGCCTGCGTGCCCGCATCCTCGCGCATGTGCGCAGTAATGCAGCGCATGTCCCTGGCATGTTCTCGCTGACCGTGCCGACCGGGGGTGGCAAGACACTCGCTTCACTGGCCTTTGCGCTGGATCACGCCATTGCGCATAGCTTGCGGCGGGTGATCTTTGTCATTCCCTTCACCAGCATCGTCGAGCAGAACGCGCAGGTCTTCCGCGAAGCTTTCGGCGACCTGGGCGAAGCCGCGGTGCTGGAGCATCACAGCGCCTTCTTCGACGATCCCGGCAAGGCGCCGGAGTCGCAGGAGAAGCGGCGGTTGGCGATGGAGAATTGGGATGCCGCTGTTGTAGTTACCACCGCCGTCCAGTTTTTCGAGAGCCTGTTCGCCGCTCGTCCTTCGCGTTGTCGCAAGCTGCACAATATCGCAGGCAGCGTGGTCATTCTGGACGAGGCGCAAACCTTACCGCTGAAACTGCTGAGGCCGTGCGTCACATTGCTCGACGAGCTTGCACTCAACTATCGAGCTAGTGTTGTGCTCTGTACTGCCACGCAGCCGGCGTTGAATGCTGACGAAGATTTCCCGGACGGTTTGCGGGGTGTGCGCGAACTTGCCCCGGACCCGCCCGACTTATATCGGCGGTTGCGACGAGTGAATGTGCGTCACATCGGCGTGCTTGACGATGAGGCGCTGGCCGGTCACCTGCGTCGCCGCGAACAAGTGCTGTGCATAGTCAACAATCGCCGCCATGCGCGCGCTCTGTTCGAATCCATTGCCGATGAGCCGGGCGCGTACCACCTGACCACGCTGATGTGCGCTAAACATCGCAGGACAGTGTTGGCAAAGGTAAAGCAGCAGCTGGCAGATGGCTTGCCGTGCCGGCTGGTTGCGACGTCATTGATCGAAGCGGGCGTGGATGTCGATTTTCCTACTGTGCTGCGTGCCGAGGCAGGACTTGATTCCATTGCCCAGGCGGCCGGCCGCTGCAATCGGGAAGGTCGTCGTCTGCGTGAAGCAAGCGAGACGTTGGTGTTCTCCACGGAGAATCCAGATTGGGCGCCGCCGCCCGAACTCAAACAATTCGCCCAAGTGTTCCGCAGCATCCAGCGCCGGCACGAGGATGATCTGCTGGCGCTGGCGGCCGTGCGCGATTACTTCCGCGAACTGTATTGGCAGAAGGGGCCGCTGGAACTCGATGCGCACGATCTGATGGGGCTGCTCAAGGGCAGCCGAGAAAACACTCTGCCGTTCGAAACGCTGGCGGAGAAATTCAAGATCATCGAAACCGCCATGCGGCCAGTGATCGTGCCGTATGACGCCGAAGCTAAGGCGGCACTCAAGGATCTGGAGTTCGCGGAGAGTTGCGGTGGCATTGCCCGTCGCCTCCAGTCCTATCTGGTGCAGGTGCCGCACTCTGCATATGAGGCGCTGTTTCAGGCGCACGCGATTCAGCCAGTGGGGGAGCAGCGGTTCGGCATGCAGTTCATGCAGCTGGTGAACCCCGAGCTCTACAGCGAGCGGTTTGGGCTGCATTGGGATAATCCGGAGTTCATCCGGGTCGAGAGGTTGGTTATTTAAAAATTGTCTCTTGTCAGAGAGCGGATACGAATGTTATGGTACTGCCACCAATGTGATGAAAGGCGGCGGAATGGCTCTCCCTTCTGGTCCGGACTCTAAGTCCAACTTCTCCCTGAAGCTCAGTCTCGATCTGAGAGGAAACCAGAAGTCGTCTTCATGGCCTTGGTTTGTCGCCGTGTTGTTGGCCCTCATTGGTTCTTCCTTTTTATGGCGGCTAATCGAGAAGTGGTTGACTGGCGTGGATTGAAACGTATCGGCTCTCCTGACTAAGTGAACACCCTCTCGGGAACACCGAGGGGGCTCTCTAACTGAGCGGGGAGATTCATGGCATTCGGAATCAAGCTGAAGATCTGGGGTGAGCGGGCCTGTTTCACGCGCCCGGAGATGAAGGTCGAGAGAGTCAGTTACGACGTCATTACTCCGTCCGCCGCGCGCGGCCTTCTGGAGGCCATCCATTGGAAGCCCGCGATCCGCTGGGTGATCGACAGTATTCAAGTACTCAAGCCGATCCGGTTCGAGTCTATTCGCCGCAACGAAGTGGGTAGGAAACTGTCGGCTGCGAGCGTTGGTAAGGCGATCAAGGCCGCGCGTACCGATGAGCTGGTCAGTTACGTCGAGGAGGACCGCCAACAACGCGCGGCCACTGTTCTTCGCGATGTTGCCTACATCATCAGTGCGCATTTCGAATTGACCGACAAGGCAGGCGCCGAGGATTCAGTCGGCAAGCACCTGGATATCTTCAACCGTCGCGCCCGCAAGGGACAATGCTTCCACACGCCCTGTCTGGGTACGCGCGAATTTCCAGCAAGTTTCGAATTACTGGAGGATGTGACGACGACGCCCTGCGTTGACGAATCGCTGCGCGGCGATCGTGATCTCGGTTGGATGTTGCACGACATCGACTTCGCTGCTGGCGTGACGCCGCATTTCTTTCGCGCGCAGATGCGCGATGGCTTGATTGCAGTGCCACCAGTGGTGCGCGCCGAGGTCAAGTCGTGATCCTCTCCGCCCTCAACGACTATTACGAGCGGTTACTCGAGAGCGACCCCGAAAATATCTCACCACCCGGGTATAGCCGGGAAAAGATCAGCTATGCGATCGTGCTGGCGTCGGATGGCAGCGTGGTGGATGTTCACGACATCCGAGACACATCAGGTAAAAAACCTGTCGCGCGGAGTATCAGCGTGCCGCAGCCTGAGAAGCGTACCGTTGGCATCGCATCGAATTTCCTGTGGGACAAGACCAGCTATGTGCTGGGTGTCAGCGCCAGCAGCAAGCGTGCTGAACAGGAGCACGCTGCGTTCAAGGCCGTGCACCGCGAAGCGTTGGTTGGCGACGCCGATGTGGGATTGCAGGCAATGTTGGCGTTTCTCGATACCTGGGCTCCGCCGCATTTCAAGGAAAATCCAGCCTTCCTCAAGCACGGCGAAGAATTCCTGGACAGCAACATCGTCTTCCGCTTGGACGGTGAACTGGGTTACCTGCACGAGCGGGCTGCGGCGCGTGCGGCTCGCGCCAGGCTACTGAGCGGTGATGACGGGGGCACCAGTGGCCGATGCCTCGTGACCGGAATACATGCGCCGCTGGCGCGGCTGCATCCCGCAATCAAGGGCGTCAACGGCGCACAGAGTTCGGGCGCCTCGATCGTTTCCTTCAATCTGGAGTCCTTTACTTCCTACGGCAAGACTCAAGGAGACAATGCACCGATCTCCGAGCAGGCCGCCTTCGCGTACACCACCGCACTCAATCACCTGCTACGCCGTGACTCGCACAATCGCCAGCGCCTGCAGATCGGCGATACCAGTGTGGTGTTCTGGGCGCAGGCCAGCGATAAGGCTCAGGCTGCGGCCGCAGAAAGTTTTCTGGCCAGCTTCTTCGACCCGAAGGATGACGAGCCGCGGGAAACGGAAAACCTGCGTCATGCGCTTGAGCAAGTCACACAAGGTCTTCCTCTGCGCCAGCTGAATCCGCAACTTGAAGACGGCACGCGAATTTTCGTGCTCGGCCTGGCGCCCAACGCATCGAGGCTATCGATCCGTTTCTGGGAGACGGGGACGCTGGCCACTTTCGCTGGACGCCTTGCCGATCACTTCAACGATTTGCGGCTGGAACCGTCGCCGTGGCGCGCACCACCCGCGGTCTGGCGATTGCTGCTGGCGACGGCGCCCTCGCGTGATGGCAAGGCCAAGAGTGAGGACGTGCCGCCACAGCTGGCCGGCGAACTGACTCGTGCAATCCTCACCGGTGGCCGCTACCCACGCAGCCTGCTGAGCAACGTGATCATGCGGTTTCGTGCCGACGGTGAAATCACCGGGGCGCGCGTCGCCTTGTGCAAGGGAGTCCTGGCCCGCCAACAGCGCCTGGGCAACAAGAAATCCAACGAGGGGGTACTGCCTGTGAGTCTTGATTCATCGAATACCGATCCCGGCTATCTGTTGGGCCGGCTGTTCTCCATCTTGGAGAATATCCAGCGCGTTGCGCTAGGTAAGCAGATCAATGCCACCATCGGCGACCGTTATTACGGTGCTGCTTCGGCTACACCGGCCAATGTGTTCCCGCTGTTGATACGCAACGCTCGCCACCATCTGAGCCGGGTGCGCAAGGACAAACCGAACTTTGCCGACAGTCTGCAGAAGCAGATCGGCGAGATCATCGATTTGCTGGGTCCCACCTTCCCGAAGAGCCTTCGCATCGAAACTCAGGGCCACTTCGCCATTGGCTACTATCACCAGACCCAGGCGCGCTTCGCGCGCAGCGAAGGTCGGGATGTTACGACCGAGACCGATTCACAAGGAGAAGAAGAATGAGTGTTCTAGCCCATCGCTACGAGTTCGTTTACCTGTTCGATGTCACGAACGGCAACCCCAATGGTGATCCCGACGCCGGCAACCTGCCGCGGCTGGACCCTGAAACCAATCGGGGCCTGGTCACCGACGTGGCGCTCAAGCGCAAGATTCGCAACTACGTCGCGCTGGAAAAAGAAGGTGCGCAGGGTCATGCCATCTACCTTCAGGAAAAGTCGGTGCTCAACAATCAGCATAAGCGGGCGTATGCCGCGCTTGGCATCGAACCGGAAGCGAAGAAGCTGCCTAAGGACGAAGCCAAAGCGCGCGAGCTGACTGCCTGGATGTGCAAGAACTTCTTCGATGTGCGCACCTTTGGAGCGGTCATGACGACGGAGGTTAACGCTGGGCAAGTCCGCGGTCCGGTGCAAATCGCCTTTGCCAGTTCCATCGATCCAGTGATCCCACAGGAGATCGCCATTACACGTATGGCGGTAACCAATGAGAAGGATTTGGAAAAGGAACGCACGATGGGCCGCAAGCACATCCTGCCCTACGGACTGTACCGCGTACATGGCTTCATCTCAGCCAAGCTGGCCGAACGTACCGGGTTCTCCGAAGAAGATCTGTCTCTGCTCTGGCGTGCCTTGACCAATATGTTCGAGCACGACCGTTCCGCTGCTCGCGGGGAGATGGCTGCGCGAAAACTGATAGTGTTCGAGCATGAACACCCGATGGGCAATGCTCCAGCGCATGTGCTGTTCGGCAAGGTCACGGTCGAGCGCATCAACGGTGAAAACGATACGCCGGCGCGCAGCTTCTCGGACTATCGCGTCAGCCTTGATCGCGAAACGTTGCCGCCTGGCATCAGTGTGACTGAAGTGATCTGAAGCGTCGGGAGGGCGGACGATGGACGATGCTGACCTCATCCCCATCTCCGCCCTTCAGCATTATCTGTATTGTCCGCGCCAATGTGCGCTGATCCACATCGAGCAGCAGTGGGCTGAGAGCCGCCACACAGCCGAGGGGAGGCTGCTCCACGAGCGTACCGACCGGCCGCAGGCCGAGCGTCGTAAGGGAGTGCGCACGGTGACTGCGATGCCGCTGCTTCATTTGGAGCTGGGAATCACCGGCGTAGCCGACGTGGTCGAGTTCCATCAGGGCGACGCGGGTGAGCAGATTCTTCCCGTCGAATACAAGCGCGGGCGCCCCAAAACGCACCGTGCGGACGAGGTGCAACTGTGTGCGCAAGGACTGTGCTTGGAAGCCATGCTTGGCCGGGCGGTCGCGGCGGGCGCCTTGTTCTACGGGAAAATCCGGCGGCGCAAGGATGTCGTATTCGACGATGAACTACGCACACTCACTCGGCGGACGATCGCTGATGCTCGGGCAATGATGCACAGTGGGGTGACCCCGACCGCGAGCTACGACGCCAAGCGTTGCGATGCCTGCTCCCTGATCGATCTGTGTCAGCCTCGCTTGCTCGCCCGTGGCCATGGCGTTGAATCGTGGCTGAGAGGGCAGTTGGAGGATTGAATGCGGCGCCAGCTCAACACACTTTACGCTACGACCGACGGGGCCTGGTTGCACAAGGACGGCGCGAACATCGTGATGGAAGTCGATAGGGAGGTTCGTGCCCGGCTGCCCGTGCATATGTTGGAGAGCTTGGTATGCATTGGTCGAATTGCAGTGTCGCCACAGCTGCTGGGCTTTTGCTCCGAACAGGGGATCACGATCTGCTACCTCACTGCTCAGGGGCGATTCCTGGCACGCGTGGAAGGTCCGGTGTCCGGCAACGTTCTGTTGCGGCGCGAACAATATCGTCGCAGCGACGATCCTGCGCGCTGCGCAGCTATCGTGCGCAATCTATTGATTGGAAAGATTCATAATCAGCGCGCAGTTCTGGCTCGCGGCTGGCGGGATCACGAGGACAAGCTGACGGATGTGCCAGCCTTCCAGCATGCTCTTAAGCGCCTCAAGCGCATCACGCAGCGATTGCTTCTGGCAAGCGAAGTAGATCTGCTGCGTGGCCTGGAGGGAGAGGCGGCGCACGCGTACTTCGGCGTGTTCGACCAGCTCATCTGCGTCGACTCGCCGCTGCTACGTTTTACGGGGCGCAACCGTC
Source organism: Steroidobacter sp. (assembly GCA_050738395.1). Classification (GTDB taxonomy): domain Bacteria; phylum Pseudomonadota; class Gammaproteobacteria; order Steroidobacterales; family Steroidobacteraceae; genus Steroidobacter. Next base: position 1,071 of record JBOHZJ010000020.1, on the reverse strand, counting down.
GGCCGCCGCGAGATGCTTTCAATGCGCTGCTGTCTTTTCTCTATACCCTGTTGACGCACGATTGCCGCTCCGCGCTGGAAACCGTCGGTCTCGATCCGGCGGTGGGATTTCTGCACCGTGACCGCCCCGGTCGACCCAGCCTCGCGCTGGACTTAGCTGAGGAATTTCGTCCGCTGTTGGGGGAGCGTCTCGCGTTGTCCCTCATCAACCGCAGACAGGTCGCGCAGAGCGATTTCCGGACGTTTGACAACGGAGCTGTCCTTCTTAAAGACCAGGCACGCAAAACCGTGTTAGTGGCGTATCAGGAACGCAAGCGAGAGGATCTGCAGCACGCTTTCCTCTGCGAGAAGATCAGCATCGGTCTCGCGCCTTACGTTCAGGCACAACTTTTGGCTCGCCACTTGCGTGGCGACCTGGACGCATATCCCCCGTTTCTGTGGAAATGAGGCGATCTTCATGATGGTACTAGTGAGCTATGACGTAAGCACGGCCAGTGAGGGAGGCGCAAGACGCCTGCGTCGCATTGCAAAGATATGCCAGAGCTATGGCCAACGTGTGCAGTTCTCCGTGTTTGAAGTGGAAGTCGACCCGGCACGTTGGGTCAGTATCAAACAGCAACTGTGCGATCTGATGAATCCAGACGTCGATAGTCTAAGGTTCTATTTCATGGGATCGAAATGGCAAGAAAAAGTCGAGCACATCGGCGCCAAACCTGCACTTGACCTTCACGGTCCGTTAGTGCTGTAGCAGGCCAGGTTTCCGCGAACCCCAAGCGACCTGGAATTCCCGGGAAGGATCGCACTTTGCCAAGCAGTTGATTGCTCTGGCGAAGGCACGCGCGATTGGCGCCCGCTCATGCAGCGTAGCGACTTATCGAATCGGTTCGCGAAACGGGCGAGGACAGTCCAGTGCTGTCAACAGGTTATGATTCGGCGGTCGCGCCCTTCGCGGGCGCGTGGATTGAAACATCGTGGTTATAAATCCCATGCGAGCCCAAGTTGGTCGCGCCCTTCGCGGGCGCGTGGATTGAAACACCCGCGCTTGATTCTGCGCAGCTCCAGTATCCAGAGT
>JBOHZJ010000019.1:0-6492 GCA_050738395.1 Steroidobacter sp. | reverse complement strand
AGCGGCACGACACGGAGCGCTCCCTTCACTGCGAAGTGACCGCGTACTTCTCTCCTGCAGCAGCCGATATCGCGAAACTGTTCGAAGCCCGTCCCTGCCTCAGGCCCACGCGGACGAATCTCGATTTGCTCGCGGGAGACGCGCGCTGCTGGGCGATTTTGTTTCAGTGATGAAGGGCATGAGCGCCCTGAAGCAGCGTGTATAGCGTGCAACCTTGCGTGCGCCTGCTGCATCTCAACTCCTGTCGATTAAAGTCGGTCAGGGTTGCGCGAATCGAAGGACGGGAGACATAGCAATGACGTTCGTACTGGTGGTCGTCGCCTGGTTTCTACTGTTCGCCGTAGCCTGGCCGCTCGCGCTGCTGATCCTCGTGCTGCTGCCGATTCTGTGGCTGCTGTCCCTGCCGTTTCGCTTCCTGGGAGTGTGCGTCAGCGCCCTGTTCGCCTTCGTCAAAGCGCTGCTATTCCTGCCAGCGCGGCTGCTGGGCCATCGCACGGCGAACTGATCCATTGAATGACGGCCCCTGTCAGGAGAGCTTCGCAGGACGGCCAGTGGCAGGAAGGCCCTCGCAAGTCAGAGCGAGGAAATTTCGCCGCCGATGGCGTTCCTGCGCACGCCCTCCTGCCGAAGCCGTCATTTGGTTCCGGCCGTCATCCCCGGTACTTCGCAAACTCTTCCTTCGTCAGTTCTCCGTCCTTGTCGCCGTCCAGGTTCTTGAAAGCGACAAAGAGAGGATCGTCGGCGGCCGCTTCATTGAGACTCACTTTGCCGTTCGAGTCTTTGTCGAGCGACTCAAAGCTGACCTTCTGATCGGCCGCTGTCGCGCTTGCGGCGAAACCAATGCCGCAGAGCGCTGCGACGAAACTGGATGATCTATTCATTGTGAACTCCTGCCGGGACTCGGGAGGTAAATCTAGCAGATGGGGGAATGTTCCGATCGAGCGCCGACGAGGCCGCGCCCGTCGACCGCCGCTGACGTTCTGGGCTACAGTCGTTCAGCGCGCAACGCCAACAACAACTCAGCGGGGAAATCATGCATCGGAGAGGCTTACTGCGATTCGCTTACGCGGCTATCGCTTGCGCCGCGGCGTTCGGCCGGCCGTCGTTCGCGGATGGCCAATCTGTCGACAAAGGGGTCGTTCTGGAGAGCCAGGAGTTCAAGAGCAAAGTGCTGAATCGGCCCGTTCTTTATTCGATCTATCTGCCGCCCGGTTACGAGGCGAACCCGACGCATCGCTATCCAGTGGTCTACCTGCTGCACGGCTATCCGGGCGAACCGCACGATTCCGAAACCGATTGGGTGCAACAGGGCGCTGCAGACCGGTTGACTGATGAGGCGATCGCGAGCGGCCGAGTGCCCGCCGTCATTCTCGTCATGCCGGATGCAAAGACGACACTCTATTCGAACAGCTTCGACGGCAGCGTGCGCTACGAGGATATGTTCGTGGAGGAACTTATTCCCTTCATCGATCGCGCGTATCGCACCCGACCGCAACGCTTGTTCCGCGGCATTGCCGGACTGTCGATGGGCGGCTATGGCGCCATGATGCTGGCCATGCGCCATCCGGATCTCTTCAGCGCTTGCGCCGCGTTCTCGCCGGCCATTCGCAGCGAAGAGGAGATGAAGAACACGCCAGAGGCTCAGTACGCCCAGTTCTGGGCGCCGCTCTATGGACCCGATCAGAAGGGCGAAGCGCGCTTGAATGAAACCTGGCGCACTCACTCACCTTTAGGCCTGGCGAAGACGCTGCCCGTCGGACAGCTTGGAAGAACTTCCTGGTGGATCGACATGGGCGACGATGATTTCCTGTCGCAAGGCGGCGATGCGATTCATACGGTGCTTCGGCAGCGCCAGGTCCGTCACGAATACCGCGTGCGCGACGGCGCTCACGAGTGGGTCTACTGGCGCACAGGGCTCATCCCTGCGCTCGAGTTTCTGGCGAAGAGTTATCGGTGATGGAAAGCGGTTCACTCTCGTAGGGAGCGCATGATGGCTAGAAAGAAATTGCCGCGACGGTATCAGGTGTGCGCGACGCTCGATAATCTGGAACTCGCCAGAACGGGCAGTGCGATCAAGCTCGAAATCAACTCACGCGGGGAGAAGCTCGGTGAATTGCACATCGGGCGCGGATCGCTTTTCTGGTGGGGCGCGCATCGTAAAACCCGCAAACGGATCCGGTGGTCGCGGTTCGCCGAGATGCTGAACGATCTGGCGTACAGCGAAGTGAGCGCCCGTCGGCGTCCGGAGACTGGCGCACGAATCGCGCACTAATCAGACTTGCGGGCGCGCCTGCGCTCGACGAGCCTGGGCGCATTCACGCCGCGCGCTTGTTCATGGCGCCGCCTTCGCTTTGCGCGCGACGGCCTGCATGCCTGCGAGGGCGAATGTCGCCATATGCTCTGTGAGGCCGTCGGCGTCCGGCTCGAGGCTCGGTGCGACTTTCTGCAGCAGAGTGCGGTTCGCGATCAGCAGCAGGAGGAAAGGACCCATCACACTGAGCAACGTGCGGCTCACCGTGGGATGTTCGGCAGGCAGGTCCATGATCTGCGCGAGGATCGCGCGCATGAAGCGCGCCTTCGGTGCAATCTGATTGTTGATGAGCCCGCTCATCAGGGGTGATTGCGATAGCACCTCGCGGCTGAGAACGCGCAATTCCCACGCAGCCTGGTCGCGCTTCGCCACCTCGCCGACGATCCGGGTCAGCAACATCCTGAGCTTGATTCGCGGGTCGATCGAGCTCTGCGCTGCAGCGGCGACGGCCTCGACGCTCACGAGCCGCGCGTGCGCTTCTTCCAGCACCGCGGCGTACAGGCCGTCCTTGCCGCCGAAGTGATAATTCACGGCGGCGATGTTCGCCTGCGCGCGTGCGCAGATTTCCTTGCTGGTCGCTTTCACATACCCGTGCTCGGCAAACACGGCGCCGGCGGCTTCAAGCAACTGTTGTCGCGTCGCAAGGCCGTCCTGGCGTGCGGGCGGCGCACGTTTCGCACGTTTACGTCTGGGCGCAGGGCTCATGCGTTCGTCATCCGTCGAAAACTAAATTGAAATTCAAATTTGAGTTTGAATATACTGGCCGTCAGTTGCAAGCCCCTCCACGAGCTTTCCCCAATGAACAAGAAGATCGCGATCGCCGCTGTCGGCGTCGTCCTCGCCATCGCTGCGCTCACGGTGTACTTCATCGGCGGCGATGACGAGACGGACGAGCTCGTGCTGCACGGCAATGTCGATATTCGTCAGGTCGAATTGCCGTTCGCCGATAGCGAGCGGATCGCCGAAGTCCTGGTGCGGGAGGGCGATCGGGTTCGCGCCGGCCAGGTGCTGGCCCGACTGGAAACGCAACGCCTGCTGCCGCGGGTGAGACAGGCCGAGGCCCGAGTCGCCGCGCAAGCCGAAGGGCTGCGCAAGCTCCGCAACGGAACCCGTCCCGAAGAAACTGCACAGGCGCGTGCAGCGGTTGGCGCGGCGCAGGCCGAAGCTGTGAACGCGCGCAGCCAGTACGAACGTCTGAAGGGCATCAGCGAGTCTTCGGATGGGCGCGCCGTCAGCAAGCTCGATCTGGACGCCGCTCAGGCCGCATTGCAGATCAGCGAGGCTCGAGTCGAGACGCAGCGCAAATCGCTGGAGCTTGCGCTTGCAGGGCCGCGCGAGGAGGACATCGGTCAGGCGCAAGCGCAGCTGGACGGCGCCCAGGCCGAACTTGCGCTACTACAGCGCCAGTTGCACGACGCCGAACTGGTCGCTCCGACAGACGCCGTTGTGCGCAGTCGTCTGATGGAGCCCGGAGAACTCGCGACGCCGCAACGTCCGGTGTTCTCGCTCGCAGTAACAGATCCCAAGTGGGTGCGCGCGTATGCCTCGGAAGGTTCACTCGGTCATTTGAGGATGGGCATGCCGGCGCAGGTCAGGATCGACAGTTTCCCGGAGGCTCCGCTGACAGGGTCACTCGGATTCATCTCCTCCGTCGCGGAGTTCACGCCGAAGACGGTGCAGACGGAGGAACTGCGCACGAGCCTGGTCTATGAAGTGCGTGTGTTCGTGCAGGATCCCGAGGATCGATTGCGCCTCGGCATGCCGGCGACCGTGTATTTCGATCTTTCCGACGACTCGGCTGAGCAGCCGCGATGAATTCAGCACGCGATTCATTGGCCGACTCGTCGGATGATGAGTTCGTACTGATCGGTCGAGATCTCTCGAAGAACTTCGCACGCGGCAAACAGGCGGCCATTCGCGCCCTTGATCACGTCAGCGTCGAAGCGAAGCGCGCGTCGCTGACGGCTCTGGTCGGACCGGACGGTGCGGGCAAGACCACGCTGCTGCGGCTGGCGGCGGGTCTGATGCGTGCAGACGAGGGCGACTTGCATGTCCTCGGCATTGACGCGAGCGGCAATCCGCAGGCGATCCAGGATCGCATCAGCTACATGCCGCAACGCTTCGGTCTGTACGAGGACCTGAGCGTGCAGGAGAACCTGGATCTGTATGCCGACCTGCATGGCGTGTCACGCGAGCAGCGTGCGGAACGTTATCCGCGGCTGATGGAGATGACTGCACTCGCGCCATTCCGCAGCCGCCTTGCCGGGAAGCTCTCCGGCGGCATGAAACAGAAGCTCGGTCTGGCCTGCACGCTCGTGCGGTCGCCTGAGTTGCTGCTGCTCGATGAACCGACGGTCGGCGTCGATCCGTTGTCGCGCCGTGAATTGTGGGAAATCGTGCATGGGCTGGTGGAGCAGGAAGGTCTGTCTGTGGTCGTCAGCACCTCTTACATGGACGAGGCGGCGCAATGCGCGCGGGTGATCGTGCTGCACGAAGGCAGAGTGCTCGCGGTCGGCGCCCCTGAGGCGATACGCGCGCACGCCCAGGGTCGGACGTTCCTCGCTACGCCCGAGAATGGCGAGCCGCCGCGCAAGCTTCAGTTGCGCTTGATGCAACAACCCGAGGTGATCGACGCAGTGCCGCAGGGTGGTCGCGTTCGCGTCGTATACGCCGCTGCGCGCCCGGGTTCTTCCGCCAACGCGCCGGCGCCGGGCAATATTGCATTTGATCCGGTCGCTGCAAGCCTGGAAGACGGCTTCATGGTGTTGTTGCGTGACCAGACCACCTCTGCCTCTCCCGTTCTCACAACCGAAGCGGGCGATGCGCCTTCTCGAATAACGCAGACGGATCGAAATGAAATCGTTATCGAGGTGCACGATCTGGTGCGCAGGTTCGGCGATTTTACTGCGGTCAATCGCACCAGTTTCAGTGTGCATCGCGGTGAGGTCTTCGGTCTGCTGGGTCCCAACGGCGCCGGCAAGACAACGACGTTTCGCATGTTGTGCGGCCTGCTGCCGGCGACGAGTGGAACCCTCCGCGTGGCGGGCGCGGATCTGCGGCATGCGCGCGCCGAGGCGCGTAAACGCGTGGGCTACGTTGCACAAAAGTTTGCGCTCTACGGCAATCTGAGCGTACGTGAGAACCTCGAGTTCTTCGGCGGCGCCTATGGGTTGCGCAACTCCCGGCTGCGCGAGCGTCTGACGTGGGCGCTCCAGCAATTCGACCTGGAGTCGATGCAATCCATGGCTGCCGAGGATTTGCCCGGCGGCTACAAACGGCGCCTCGCGATGGCCGCCGCCCTGATGCACGAGCCGGAGATTCTGTTTCTCGATGAACCGACCAGCGGCGCCGATCCGCTCGCGCGTCGGGAGTTCTGGGCGCGTATCACGACACTGGCGGATGCGGGTACGACCGTCGTAGTCACCACGCATTTCATGGAGGAGGCGGAATACTGCGACCGCATCATGATCCAGGACGCGGGCGTCATGCTGGCGCTAGGCGCGCCGGCGGATGTGCGTCATGAAGCGGGCGCGTCGGTGCAGAGCATGGAGGAAGCGTTCATCGCGATCGTCGAGAAGGCGCGTGAACCCGGACGCGCGCCGCAGGCGGCGGCATGAAGCTGCACTCGAGCGGCTCGGCGTTGCGCCGGATACGCGCTCTGACCGTCAAGGAGACGCGTCAGCTGCTGCGGGACAAGAGCAACCTCATGGTGGGTGTGTTCCTGCCGGTGCTGCTGATCCTGATTTTCGGCTACGGTTTGTCCTTCGACGTGAAGAACATGCCGATCGCGATCGTGCTGGACGACGTGTCGCCGACTGCGGCCGATGCGGTCTCGGGCTTTTACCTGTCGCCCTACTTTTCGCCGCTGCGGCTGACTTCGATGCATGAGGCGCAACGACTGATGCGGGAGCGACGGGTCGATGGGATCGTGCACCTCGAGTCAGATTTTTCGCGGGATTTCGCCGCGGGCGACGCGACTGTCCAGATCCTGGTCAACGGTGTGGATGCGAATCGCGCGCGCGTCATGCAAGCGTATGCGCAAGGCGCGCTCGCGCAATGGGGCGTTCGCCGCGGCGCTGCGGGCGAGCCCGCGCGCGGCGATGTCGGTGTGACGATTGAGCAGCGCGTCTGGTTCAACGAAGCGAACACCAGCACGTGGTTTCTCGTGCCGGGCCTGATCG
>JBOHZJ010000018.1:0-4408 GCA_050738395.1 Steroidobacter sp. | reverse complement strand
GCTCATTGATAAAGACAGTGCACGAGAGGTCCGAACGCAGTCGGGAAGAACCAAGCGGAATCAGCGCCGCATCAGCGTGGGCCCCGTATTTCATGCCCGGCTCGTAGCGGCACAACAGCGGCGGAGCAACGCGCTTCGGCATTGCGAAATCCATGAATTCGCGAGCGCGCCAGCGCCGCACTCACGATCTGCACTGATTCGGCATAGTTCGCGTCGGCAGTGTCGGCCTGCAGGTTCATCTTGGTCACGTTAGCCGGGTTGCTGGCGCGGCCGTCGACGAAGCGAACCGCGCGACTCAGCGCTGCGAGCCGCGCGATCTCCGCCGGCCCCAGAAGATTCCTGATTTTCAAAAGCACTGACCGCAATCCTCTAAATTTGCGCCGTCGGATCGGTTCCGTTGAAGGCGTCGGTCGCCGCGATGACCTTTCCGATCGTCGTTCGTTCTTCCTCTGAAAGGCGTGGATTCCAGATGTCGCAGATGAGAATGATGCGGGTCTCGTCGCTATCGTTCCACGCCTCATGCTCGATTGTGTCGTCGAATACCCAGGCCTCTCCCAGACGCCAGTCCCGCGTCTCGCCTCCGACGCGAAAGCGGCATCCCGGCGGCAGGATGAGCGGTAGATGCACGACGAGGCGGAAATTGGCCACGCCGGTGTGCGGCGGGATGCGCGTCTTTGGCTCGAGCACGGAGAATAGTGCGGACGGCGATCGCAGCGGCACTCGCGCCTGCGGCAGCTTCGAAATCGCGGCCATGGTCGCAGGCGCGCGGCGGCATCGCTCTTCGATAGGTTTGCCGCGGTCGTAAAAATGAAAAGCACTCCAGCGCGGCGAGTGATTCAGCTCGCGCCACTGATCGAGCGGCAAGTGATCGTCGTAATGGACGTAGGGCTCGAAGGCAGGCTGATCTTCGCGAAGAATCGCAACCAGCTCCTGTCGTATGTCGTCAGTCGCCGCTTCCAGCTCGACCAGCCACGGAAACTCATCGCGCTCATAGAATTCAATCGCGGGGAGCCCTGGATAGTAGTATTCGAGCGGTTCCTGCTGATACCGCTTGCGGGTCCGCAACGTTGTCTCGATGAACGAATCGATACGGCGGCGCGCGGGCGCCGGGCACTGGCTTTGCGAGTCCCCCACCTGAGCCCGTATGAACTGGTTGAGCTCGGCCGTATGCTTCGAATGGATGCTGCGAGCGTGCTGGACGGCCTGCAGGGTCGGCGGGTCGAGATACTGATCCGGCGGCGCGTTGGCAAGAGCAGCGCCATAGGTCGAAGCGGCGGCCTTATGATCTCCCCCGCGTTCGAGCATCGTGGCGCTCATCAGCAGCGCGTGAAAATTGCGCGGCTCGAGCCTGAGGACTTCGCGCAAGGAGTTGAGCGCGCCGCTGGCGTCATTCAGCTGGCGGCGCGCCGCGGCGAGATTGAGCCACGCAGGGATACTGCGCTTATCTATAGCGAGAACCTGCAACAGAACCGCCTGCGCCGAAGCGAAGTCGCCGGCCGCCATCGCGCGTCGCGCGGAAGTGAGCAGGGTTGCTGGATTTTCGGTCATCGTCCACATCCGCTGGAAGAGTGAACTATAGCCTTCTCATCGTGGGCGGCGAAGCTACTCCGTCGGGGAGCCTTTGCGCAGCTCGATCGACTCCGATCTGAGCGGTCCGACCACCCGAAGGCGCGTGGTCGAACGCGACCGACGCCGTCGCATCGGATTCCTGCAGAGGTTCCAAACGATGTTGTGTAAGCGATAATGCGCCTCCCTCGCCTCGCTGCAGAATCCGACCAACTCATCATGAATGTCACTGACAATGAGCTTCGCGCGGGCATGGATGCGCTGCGGGCCGGCGATGCGCGCAACGCACGCGAATTGTTCAGACAGGTCGTGGCGGGCGGCAGAGCTGATGCGCCCTCGTTGCTCGGACTTGCGCACGCCTGTCGCGCCCTCGGCGATGACGAAGGCAAGGTCGCAGCTGTCGATCGTCTGTTGAAGATCGAGCCTCGCAACCTGCGGGCATTGATGCTGAAGGCGGATCATCTTGCGGCCACAGGCGACGCCCGTTCCGCGTCCTCGTACTACATGATGGCAGTGAAGTCCGCGCCGCCCAAAGAGCAGCTGCCTCCAGATCTGGTCGCGGAGTTGCGCCGGGCCGCAGAAATGCACAAGCGCTACTCCGCGCAGTATGAGTCCTACATCTGGAGCCAGATGGCGGCGAGGGGATTCGACCCCGCAAGCTCGAGCCAACGATTCGCGCAATCGATGGACATCGTTTTCGGCAGGAAGAAGATCTATCTTCAGGAGCCCAAGTACTACTACTTTCCCGCGCTCCCACAGATTCAGTTTTATGAGCGCAAGGATTTCCCCTGGCTCGATGAGGTGGAGCGCGCGACCGACGACATCCGCGCAGAGTTGCTGGAGGTCATGAAGGAGCCGGCGGCGTTCGCGCCCTATGTGCAGGGCGATGCGAATCGCCCGCGCAAGGAGCAGGCCGGTATGCTCAACAATCCGGCGTGGAGCGCGTTCTATCTCTGGAAGAACGGCGAAGTGGTTCCGGAGAACGCGGCGCGCTGTCCGAAGACGATGCAGGCGCTGCGCTCGGCGCCGCTCGCGCGCGTCTCCAATCGATCGCCATCGATTCTGTTCTCGCTGTTGCAGCCGGGCGCCAGGATTCCGCCCCATAACGGGCTGGTGAATACGCGGCTCATCTGTCATCTGCCGCTGATCGTACCGGGCGGCTGCAGCTTCAGGGTGGGCAATGACGTGCGCGAATGGGTTGCGGGGAAGGCGTGGCTGTTCGATGACACGATCGAGCATGAAGCATGGAATCGCAGCGCTCAGACGCGCGTGATCCTGCTGTTCGACGTGTGGCGGCCCGAGTTGAGCGACGAAGAGCGTGGGCTGGTCACTTCGCTCTTCGAGGCGATCGACGCGCATGACGGCGGCAAACCAGAATGGGCGATATGAGGAAATCCAGAATGATTCGCGTCTGCCTTGTCACATTCGTTTTCGTAGCAGCCATCGCCGCGGCGCCCCTGACCAGAGTCCAGGCGCAGGTTCTTCCCGCCAGCATGCGCACTTGCGCATCGGAGAAGGACGACGCTCGTCGGCTGTCATGCTACGACCGCGAAATCGCGCAGTTGGAGAACGCGAGCGACGCAGTTGAACCGGCTCCGGCTCCGACTCCAGCTGCATCCACGGCGCCCGAGGACAAATTTGGATACCGCGGCCAGCTTGCGCGAGATGAGCTCGACCGTCAGGCCGCGAAAGATGCAGTGGAGCGTCTCGACGCTACGGTCACGGAAATCTCAACTCGTCCTCGCGGCGAGCTGGTGCTCACGCTCGATAATGGCCAGGTGTGGGCGCAGAAATCAGTGGACACCCGAGCCCGGCTCAAAGTGGGCGACAAGGTGGCCATTAAAAAAGCTTCATTCGGTTCCTTCATGCTGGTCACATCGGCAGGCCGGTCGACTCGCGTGACCAGAGTGCAGTAAGCCGCGACTGCGCACGAAAAGTCGGCGTCGCGTAAGCGACAACCTGATCCGGGTTGTTGCGCGTTCTGTTGCGCGCCAACCGATCTCACGTTCGCGACATGGTTCATCAAGGATCAAAGTTACGTTGCCGCGTGGCCACAGTTGGACACGCACGGGTGCGCAGTCGCGCGTTGCAGTCGCAACACTGGCTGAAATCGACCTTGTTCAGGCATCTGAGCAATCCCTGCCCCGCTTTTCTGAAATCCCCGCTGTACGTTTCGCGCAACGCCATTACGCGGCGTGACGCATCCGGACTGTTGTTTTCCTGATGCGTGGCTGCGGCGAACCGAAGTGTTCGCTGTACGCACCGCTACCTAAACGCAGGAGGGATCATTTATGTCGACCAACACTTTGCTTCGAAGTGCGGTCCGCGGCGCCATTTTCACCAGCGCTGCGACAGCCGCCGTGATGGCTCCGGCTTACGCGCAGGACTCGACGATCCAGGAAGTCGTGGTGACCGGTTCGCGTATTCCGCAACCCAATCTCACGAGCATCAGTCCTGTTACCGCGGTTGGTGCGGAGACTGTGCGGATCGAAGGCGTCACCCGCGTCGAAGATCTCATCAACAACTTGCCGCAGGCCTTCGCAGACTTCGGCGGGAATCTGTCGAACGGCGCGACGGGCTCCGCCACGGTCGATCTTCGCAACCTCGGTTCCCAGCGCACATTGGTTCTGATCAACGGGCGCCGCCTCATGCCGGGCGACCCGACGCAGAACGGCGCCTCATCGCCGGATCTGAATCAGATTCCGGCGGCGTTGATCGAGCGCGTCGAGGTGCTGACAGGCGGCGCATCAGCGGTCTATGGGGCGGACGCCGTGGGCGGCGTCGTCAACTTCATCATGAACGACAGCTTCGAAGGCGTTCGCGTCGATGCGCAGTACAGCTT
>JBOHZJ010000017.1:0-5669 GCA_050738395.1 Steroidobacter sp. | reverse complement strand
GCGCGAGTCAACGCAGCCAGATCTCGCGCCGATGCCGATCCGGTCGCACTCGAAGATGCGCTGATCGTTTTGGGGGACGCTTTTCTCAACGCAACTCAGTACGCAACTGCCGAAGCCGCATACGCCGAGGCGCTGCGACTTGCGGAACAGCACGGCGGCCCCGAGAACGAGCGCGTCCTCGCTCCGCTGCTGGGCCTGGGCAATACGTTCGCCGGATCCGGGCATCACCACGAAGCCGTCCCTCTCCTGCAGCGAGCGGTGGCGATCACGCGCGCGCAGTATGGATTGTTCGACCGGCGTCAACAGGACACGCTCAAGACGTTGGCCGCCAGCCTGACTGCGGTCGATCGTGCGCCGGAAGCGCAGGATCTCATGATCTACAGGGTGCGCATTGCGGAGAAGGCCTACCACGAAGGAAGCCCGAAGGTCATTCCGACGCTGTGCGACCTCGGGGACTGGTTCGCGGACGTCGGCAAGACCCCCGAGGCTCGCATGACGTTTCAGATGGCGCTCAACATAGTAGGGACGACGTCGTCTCTGAACGATCCGATTATCGTTGCGCCCCTGCGAGGCATAGCCCGGGCGTACATGCTCAGGCCGAGTTATCCCGATACCTGGCGGCGCCCCCCATCGCCACCCGGCTGCTTCGCTCCGGGCCAAGAATGTCTCCCCCCGTTTCGCATGGACTCGGCAGGCAAGCTCATCGTTGAACCGCGGGAGCTCAATCGGGAAGGCGAGTACGCGCTGCAACGAGCATTGCGGATCCTGGATGGAGATCCGAGCGCGTCGACGCAGACGCGGATCGAAACGCTGATCCAGATGGGCGATTGGCGCCAGATCAAGAAGTCTCCGCGCGAAGCGCTGCCTTACTATCAGCGCGCCTGGCAGCTCATGCGCACAGCGCCGAGTCTGTCGAACTCCGCGGCCACGGCGCTGGATTTTCCGGTGCGCGTCTACTATCCGACGCCAGAGATCGTGGCTCACGTCCCGGCGGCTCCGCCGGAAGAAACGCAGTTCAACTACGTGCAGATCGAGTTCACCGTCGTCGCTGATGGATCGGTCTCCGATGCGCGCGTAGTGGATCACGACACACGCGATCGATACGCGCGCGACATTCTCGACGCCGTTCGTGCTGCGCGCTTCCGGCCGAAGTTCGTCGACGGACAAGCGGTCACGACGCCCGGAATAACCTATCGCGAGGTCCTCTGGACGGCCAAGTCGCGGACATGACCAGGATGCGCGGCTTCGCCTTCGCGGCGCTGGCCGCACGCAGAGTGCGGCGCCGGACTTGATCTTGGAGTGAGCGGACTAGCCGAATTCGATACTCCAAGTCCGGCACTCTGATCCGCTCAATTCGAACAAAACACTGCGGCAGAAGTTCTGCATTCAGATCGAGGTGAGATCGATCGATGAACCAGGGCGCAAGGTTCACTCTCCTTGGGAGATCATCCAGTACGTCGAAGGAGGGATTGCCATGTCTGTTCGAACGACTCGACGCAGCAGAAGCACCGACAAACTTCACGCTGCGACGGCTCTCGGATTAGCCGCGTGGATCAAGCACCAATCCGACGATTGAAGAGATCGAGCGCAACAGCTGCGCGGATCCTGCTCCTCGTCATTGTGCGATCTTCGCTTGCTGCGGCATTGCCGCCGGCTTCGCGGCGGCTAGTAGTGCACTGCAGGTACGCTCTCAACGTGCACCTGCAAAAATCCTGGCCCAGGTCACTAGTCTTTCGGCTCGAACATTCTTGTCTGCCAATCCTCCGGCTTGACGGGATTTCCATCATTCGTGAGGTGTGCTCTCACGATCAACTCCTGTTGCCCCTTCGGGCTGCCATAGCTAACGAGATAATCGCTACCGTCGGGAAGAATCATAATTACGGTCTCTGGGATCGCTGAACCGTCAGGCACGCTCGACTGCATGGTCCCTCGAGTCGCCTGAATGAGTGCGAGAGCCTCCTCAGTTCCAATATCGGCCGTCACACGGACTTCAAAGTCCTGGGAATCAAGCTGCAGATAGCGGCGTATCGCTGCATCGCCGCACACCCATAGCTCATTTGGCGCCTGTCGCACACACCGAACCTGAAACGCTTGTTTGATACCGGCGCTTTCAGCATGCGGAAAATAAACAATACTCGCGATGTCTGTTGATCGGACAGAACGCTGCGCCGAAGCAAATTTTATTCCAGGACTCGAAGCCAACAGCGGGTTTTTCTGCATCACTTGAAGCGTGATGTTCCGGAGTTCGCTTTCATCAAGCGGCACGGAGTCTCCCAGTGAATAATCTGTACGAGACGGTCCTCCCGCAGCGACCAGCGGCGCGCCAATCAGTACTGATATGACAAGTGCAAGTGCAGTTGTTGCAGAGAATCTGGCCATGGACCAAACCTGCGGGGGATAGGACCCGAGCTATGACGGCTGCTGCTACACATCCATTGTAGACCTGAATCGGCGCTATCTCTGCATGCATTCTCCAACACCTCGCTCGGGTTGAGTCCGCAACCAGCCACACTGGAACCGCGTCGGCTGGCAACCGATCTGACGCCGCCATCCAGGAGCCACACTGTCAGATATTCACATTGTCCAAAGCCGACCAGGTCGAGTGCTCGGTGGGCGCCGTGCCGGGAAACCGGGCAAACAATACCCATTCGTGCAATTGCCGCTGACCGACACTCATGGCAGTTTCAGCCGCCGCCGGACGCGACAGCTGGAGCAGCGCATGTCTTCATTCAAGGAAATGTTCAACCGCTTGTTGAGTGCGCAAGGTCGCGGTCGACCCGCGCGGACTGTCGAAGTGTTTGGCTGGCTCATTCTGATCGAAGGCAGCGTCATCCTCTTCGCGCCGGAGCTGGTTGCGAGCATCTTGCGGATGCCGGCGCTGCTTCCCCAGGCGGCAAACTATCTGCGGCTCGTGGGAGTGTTGGTTAGTGGGCTCGGCATGCTGTACGTCGTGAGCGGCCGTCTGAACGCGGAAGGCTTCGTATTCGCCTCATTGCTCGATCGACCGCTCGTGCCCATCGTCATGGCAATCCTGTGGGCCATGAATTTCATTCCAGGTTCGCTGGCGCTCGTCTTTGCTATCCAGGACTTTGGCAGCTTCCTCTGGACGCTCTCGGCGTGGCGTGCCGAGCAGCGCGGGCGCGTTGTGATAGCCACGAGCGGATAGATCGCTCCGTCTGAAGCACTATGGGTATCCTCGGGTCATTCCGAAGAGGCGCTCGAACAGAAGGTCCCTTCCGCTGCAGACTTCGCTTCTGGCCGCTTTGAACGCTGCTCCAGCTTGTTCTTAGACCACGAGTGTCGCGACGCCCCGGACGATCAGGGCGATGCCGGCGACGCGACCGATCCATTGCCCCACGGCAACGCCTTCTCGATCAGCACCAGAATGGCCAATGCGGCGATCCAGGTCACGTTCATCACGCCATCACAATGTAGAGCCAGGCAAGCACACACAGCGCCGCCAGCCCCGCAAGGGTGATCATGCGGTCGCGTTTGAGCAGGCGCTCGAATGCTGGCGCCTCGGACATGCAGCGCGTCAGGACCGTACGACGCCGTGGCTGTTGAGATGCAATCGGGCGAACTGGCCGTAGGTGTCCTTCATCTCGACCTGGACCGGGCCCCGGGTCTTGCTCGACGCGCTGCCGATCTCGGCCACGGTGTATTCGAAGCCTCCTGGCAAGACGATTTGCGCGCGCGATTCCGCGCCTGTCACTTTGTTGCGGATGGGTTCGCCCTTCGTGTCGATATAGTCCTTGACGAAAATGCGTCCCTTGCGGCCGTCGATGTCGAGCTCAAGATCGATCCTGGTGAACACCGGAGCGCTCATTTTGGCGACGGTCGAGGCGTAGACGGCAAACATGGTCGCGAACGGATCGGTGTCTTGCCCCGTCATGATCTTCAATAGCGCCTCGCGCTGCTCCTCGTCGGCGTTCTCGTCGACGAAAGCGATAGCCTCGCCATTGCCCTCGTGGATCGCTCCAGGCCACTTGAAGATGGCCGCGATCCGCAGGCCGTCAAGCTTGGTCTTGCCGTGATGGCCTTCGTCGATCTGGATGCCGGCCACGGCGTGGCAATGACCCTTGTCCGGCAGCGCGTTGAATTGGCAATTGCAGCCATATTCGCAGGTGCAGTTGACGAGTTCGCGTCCCCTGATTTCCCATGGCGTCATTGCGATCTCCTGTGGCCGGGCAGGTTTAAGTTCGCGTGAGAACAGCGCCGGCTGCATCAGGCAACCGGACGCTTCCGCTCTCTACACGATTTCCAACTCACGCTCGACTTTCTTCCGCTTCTCTGCTTCCGTCGGTATCGATGCGGGTCGACCACGCTGCGCCGGTGGTGCGGCATGCTCAACGACGGGCTTGGATTCCTCGTGCTGTTGCACTTTCTTTTTGGCCCACCATCGGAAGAAACTCTCTTCGTAGCACATGGCAAGTCCCCCTTGGATGTCGAGTGGATGTCGCGGGCTCCCCGCGAATGAGAATAGCACCGCGCGATTTGCACAGCAGTCAGCAGACTTCCTATCGAATGATGTTGAGAGGTTTCGCGTGCGAATTCGAGCCGACGAAGACCAACCCAGCCACTGAAACCTCCGAATCCGAAGCACGGTAATCGCAGTGCGATAAACGCTGCGGCTGGGATGAGCGGACCCATTCGATTTCAGAAGCCGCGAGCTTCGCGCGAGTTCAAATTGAGGGGGAGGCGGCGGGCTTGAACGGGGCGGCCACGATCGCGCCCGCCGTTCGGCGCCCTGGGCCGCCAGGCGCCGAGAATCGTTATCCTCCGGAACAAAAAGGCTACCGATTTGTTTCGCCAGCTTGCATCCGCGGCCTGAACTGTTCGTGCTGCACGGACTCAATACCGAATAACGTCACCGAATAACGTCAAGAGCTCGTACCTATGAAGCAACTGATGGTGATTTCCGCGCTCGCCTTCGCCGGCTCAGTGCTCGCCGCACACCCTGAGCCGGCCAGATTCATTTCGACCGGCGATGGAGCACGCATCGCGTACTACCCATTGCTGCGGGCAAAGACGGTTCCGGTGCTCGTGTTGTCGGGCGGCCCGGGAACGGACTCGAGCTACATGCGGGCGCGCGGAGCGCTGGATGAGCTGGCGCGTACTCGCAGCGTGGTCTTCTACGATCAGCGCGGCACGTCCCGCTCGAGCGATTCCGACGGTAGCGAAACCATCGCCAAATACGTCGAGGATATCGAAGCCGTACGCAAAGCCGTCGGTGCGCCCAGGGTCGACCTGCTCGGTCACTCTTTCGGCGGCTATCTTGCGATCGCGTATACCAGTCGCTATCCACAGCACGTGCGAGGTCTGATTTTCATGGACTCCGCGGCGCCGAAGCCTGGCGATGTCACGCAACTGATGGAGCAGATCTTCCCGGAGCGCATCGGTGAGTGGCGCGCGAAACGCGCAACACTGGGCAAGCGCGTCACCGCCGCTGACGTCACTGTCTTCCAGAGCATGGAGTTCGTGGACGATGTCGCGTTGCGTGAGTTTCTGGAGGCCGTCAAGGAGCATGGCTCCAACATGGAAGTGAACAACACGCTGCGCAAAGACATGGCCGGGCGCGACTACTGGGATGAGGTGCGCGGATTCGAGCAACCCGCTCTTGTGGTTCACGGCCGCTTCGATGCGGTCATCGCGCCTTCAAACTCCTGGGC
>JBOHZJ010000016.1:0-4656 GCA_050738395.1 Steroidobacter sp. | reverse complement strand
GTAGTGAACTGGCATATCCCAGCCGCCGAAATCGACCGTGCGGGCGTGGGCGGCGACATGCGTATCGAACAGGGGTGTCTTGTGACCCATCGAGCAGCTCCGGTGACGATCAGGCAGAACAATGAATGACGCCGGACCGCCCGCGCGCTCCGCCGCCCCTCTGTCCTGTGACCTGAGAGATCCGGTGCAACGAAACGATCCGCACCTCTCCCCTTCGGTGAGCGCAAAGAACAAGTCTCCGCGCTACTCTCCAGAGCCCTCGAGCGAAGAAATGGGGACAGTCCCCAAAGTCGGGGACAGTCCCCATTTCTTCACAAGGGCGCGCCGTTCATTTGCCTGAGCGTTTCCGGGCGGTTGCGCCTTCGGCGGCGTGGGGATTCGGACGGGACTGCCTGAACTCGACTGCGTCATCGTAGTCGGGAGCTCGCACCGTCCGGAAATCACGCACTCTCCGGCCGCGCCTTGCGATGGGTGCGCGTATGGTAGCCGGTCGTTCCGAAGTTACAATGCCTGCCCGCGAAGTCACCTGCCGTGAGTCACGCCGATACGATGTCCGCCCTCGCCCGCCGCCGCTCCATTCCCGTTCGCATCGGTTCCGTCATCGTCGGCGGCGCCGCGCCAATCGTCGTTCAGTCGATGACGAACACGGACACGGCGGACATCGAATCAACGACGCAGCAGATCAAGTCGCTCGCGCGCGCCGGATCCGAACTCGTGCGCGTCACGGTCAATACCGACGAAGCGGCGGCTGCATTGCCGCACATACGCGACCGACTCGCAGCCGCGGGCGTATTTACACCGATCGTCGGCGACTTTCATTTCAACGGCCACCGATTGCTCAAGGCGCATCCCGCCTGCGCCGAGGCGCTCGCCAAGTACCGCATCAATCCAGGCAACGTCGGCCGCGGCAGCAAGCGCGATCCGCAGTTCGCAGAGATGATTGAGGTCGCGCGCCGCTATGAAAAGCCGGTGCGCATCGGCGTGAACTGGGGGAGCCTGGATCAGGAGTTGCTCACCCGGATGATGGATGAGAACTCGCAGCAGTCCCAACCGCTCGATGCGAATGATGTGATGCGTGAGGCGCTCGTCGTCTCGGCGCTCGAGTCAGCGAAGCGCGCCGAAGAGCTCGGTCTCGGCCACGATCGCATCGTCATCTCATGCAAGGTGAGCGGCGTGCAGGATCTCATCGCTGTGTACCGCAAACTGGCGCGGCGGTGCGACTACGCACTGCATCTCGGGCTGACCGAAGCCGGCATGGGATCGAAAGGCATCGTTGCCTCGACCGCCGGCATGTCGGTGCTGCTACAGGAGGGCGTCGGGGACACGATCCGTGTGTCCCTCACACCCGAGCCGAACGGTGATCGCACGCAGGAAGTCATCGTCGCCCAGGAAATCCTGCAAACGATGGGCCTGCGTTCGTTCATGCCGATGGTGGTCGCCTGCCCCGGCTGTGGACGCACCACGTCGACCTACTTCCAGGAACTGGCGCAGAGCATTCAGTCGCACCTTCGTCACCAGATGCCCGAATGGCGCAAGCGATACACGGGCGTCGAAGACATGACAGTCGCCGTGATGGGATGCGTGGTGAATGGGCCGGGCGAAAGCAAACACGCCAACATCGGCATCAGCCTGCCCGGCACAGGCGAACGTCCTGTGGCGCCGGTGTATATCGACGGTGAGAAAGGCCCGACGCTCAAGGGCGAACGCATCGCCGAAGAGTTTCATTCGCTGGTCGAAGACTATGTTTCGCGAACTTATGCGCGTAAGGAGGCTGTGTGAGCCATTTGACCGAGAAACGCTGCGCGCCCTGCGAAGGCGGCGTACAGCCATTGTCGATGAGCGAAGCGCAAGCCCTGATGAAGCAGCTCAACGCGCAGTGGATGCTGGCCGAGGACGGCAAGAGCATCCGCTCCGAATGGAAGTTCCGGAATTTCTATCACACGATGAGCTTCGTGAACGCGATCGCGCACATTGCGAACGCCGAAGATCATCACCCTGACCTGGAAGTCGGCTACGGGTATTGCAGGATCAAGTTCAACACCCACGCGATCGGCGGGCTGTCCGAGAACGACTTCATCTGCGCCGCGAAGGTGGATGCGCTGCCGAGGCAGTGACACGCGCGGAGCGCGCTGCGGCGCGTTGTGAGTTGTGAGTTGTGCGCAGAAGTAAGCGCACCGCGCGCGAGTTCCTGACTCTGCGGACAACGCACAACGGACAACTCGCAACGGCGGCGTTCTTCCGCGCCGTCTAAAGGCGAAAGATCACCCCGAGCGACAACAGGTCGATATCCGCTTCGCCAACGCCGTTGTCCTCGCCGACGCGCTCGAAACGCTGGAAGTCCAGGCGTACGGACCAGTGATCCCCCCAGTTGAACTGCGTACCGGCGCCCCATAGAAGCGAATCCGAACCGAAGGTGATCGAGCTTGAGTCGCCCATGATCGAGCTCGTCGCCTCCATGTCCGCGAAGAGCACGCCGGCGCGCAGATACAGTTCCCACGAATCGGTCACTGGCAGAATCCCGAGCCCGGACACAGAGGGACCGCTGGTTTCGAGTTCATGACGGATATCCACGGAACTCGTGAAGGGCGGGAATCCGAGGGCAAGCGTTTCCTGTCTCTTCAACGTACCCAGATTCAGATAGTTCAGCTCGACGGCGGCGAAACGGAAGATGCGATAGCCGGCGACTATGCCCCAGGCGCTCGTCTCGTGATCAGCATCTGACGGCCAGGAAAGTGGGCTGATTACCGCTCTGAGGTTGATGGCGCCAACGAATGCAACGTCTGGCGGGAACGGCGAGATGGTTGGAGGGACCGGGGTGATCGGCAATCGCGTGAGCGAACCGCCCGGAAGAACGCCGCCGATCGGAAAGAAATCCGGTTGCTCGAATTCGTAGTCGGCCCGCCCGCCAAGCACTCCGAAATAGAACCCCTGATCCGCCGCGGTCGCCGTACCGGCGGCCGATAGCAACAGGCACACGAAAACTGTTCGCGCGATTTCCATGAACCATCCTCCCGATCCAGTTCCTGAGTCGACTTGTTGTTGCGGCGATTGCCCGCCGCGTATTGTCAAACCGCAGCGCTGGGCGGATGCCGGAATTCTTGTTTTGCGAATTCGATACGCTGGGCCGCCGGTGCGCTGAAGTCCGCCCGATCTTCGCAAATCCGCAGGCGCTGCAGCAATCCCTGACGATTTGCGATCTGAATAGCGAGACCGGGCCGCGCATTGAGTTCGAGCACGAGCGGTCCCAGATCGCGATCGAGCACGATATCGACGCCGATGTAACCGAGACCGGTGAGTTCGTAACAGCGCGCCGAAATGTCGAGAATCGTGTCCCAGTCCGGAATTTGCAGCCCCGCGATCGCATGGGTCGTATCCGGGTGATGCGTGATGACTTCCGTGCCGATGACCCCGTCGAGCGTAACGCCGGTTGCGAGGTCGATGCCCGCCCCCACTGCACCCTGGTGCAGGTTCGCCTTGCCGTGCGAGCTGCGCGTCGGCAACCGCACCATCGACATGATCGGAAACCCGCGGAACACGATGACGCGGATATCGGGCACGCCCTGATAGCTGACGCGCTCGAAGAGCGGCGAGAAGCGCACCATGTATTCGACGATCACGACGTCCTGCACGCCGCCCAGACTGAACTGACCGTTGATCGCATTCGACAGATGATGCGACAGATAGTCGCCGTCGAGCAGCGCCCCGCCGATGGTTCGATAGCGTGAGCCGCTGCGTCCGGAGATGACTACGATTCCATCGCCGCCGCTTCCATGCGAAGGCTTCAGAGCGAATTCGGGATGGTCGCGAACGATCGTGGGCAAGGAGCGAATATCGTGCTGCGTCTCGATGACCCCGTATAGCTGGGGAACTGCGATGCCGGCCTGCAGCGCCAGTCGCTTGGTTTTGAGTTTATCGTCGACCAGCGGATACAGCCGGCGCGGATTGAAGCGGAGGATGTAGTCGCCATTGCGCTTGTTGAGTCCAAGCACGCCAACGTCGCTGAGATTGCGGGCTCGCGAGAACATCAGCGCGCCTCGACAGGATTGCAGCCTGTCATGTCGTGCTTGCCGAGGGCAGGACGGCTTTGAATCTGCGCAGTTCCAGCAATCGATATCCGGTGTACCGGCCCGCCAGCAGCGTCAATGCGATGACGAGCAGCAGCAGCTCAGGAAATACGAATACCAGATGCTCCAGCCACGCAATGCCCATGATCACGTAGGCAACGCCTGCCACAATCAGGCTGCCGACTCCCTCCTGTAGCGCTTCCGAGGCGCCGCGCTCCTCCCACACGATCGACATGCGCTCGATGGTCATCGAGATGATGACCATGGGGAACAGTGCAATCGACAGTCCCGGTTGGATCTCAAGCTTCTGGCTGAGCACGCTGATCCCCGCCATGAGAATAACGACGACCGTCAGCACGCAGGTCAATCGCGGCACCAGCAGCAGCCGCAGCTTCTCGAGGTAAAAGCGGATCAACAACCCCGCCGATACGATGATCGCAAACAGCACGACCCCCCAGATCAGTCGCGTTTCGCGGAACGCAAGCGCCACCAGCACCGGCATGAACGTACCGAACGTTTTCACGCCGACGAAATTGCGCAACAGCATGATGACGAGCGCACCGACCGGAATCATGACGAGCACGCTGTAGAC
>JBOHZJ010000015.1:0-3809 GCA_050738395.1 Steroidobacter sp. | reverse complement strand
CGCGCCGGCAAGTTCGGCAGCGCTGCGGTCATGGTTGTAGGCCCACAGCGCCAGATCCATTTGCTGGTAGGGCAGCGCGAAGTAGAACTCGTCCTGACCCTGCGCGAGACTGTAGGTGTCCGTGGTCGGGATCGCGCTGCAGATATCGTCTGGAAGCTTCATGTGGCGCGCCAGTGCGTAGACCTGCGATTTGTACAGGTGGGCGATCGGCTTGACGTCAGCGCTGCCATCGCCGTTCTTCACGAAGAATCCCTGATCGTATTCGAGGCGATTCGGCGTACCGATGACTGCATAGTTCAGGCGGTCGGCATGAAAGTACTCCACTGTCTTGCGGATGCGCTGCTTGTAATTCGTCGCGGCGACAATCTGCAGATACTCGCGTATGCCGAGACGTTCCTGTTTCATCTCGCCGCCGGGTGTCTGCACGACCAGCTGGAAATGGTTGATCTGACCTTCAATGCCGCCGCTGATCACGATCTTGTTCTTCCACCCCTCGCCGTATTCCGGAAACACTTTGCGAATCGCATCGTCGCGCCAGCGATAGCAACCGATCGCTTCGAGGGTCGCTGCGATGTCGTGGACCTCGTACTTGATTTCCAGGTGCTCCGCGAGCAGTTTGCCGCGACGCGTGCTGAAGCCGGACGAGTCGCGCTCTGGCAGCAACAGCCCGAACACCTTTTGCGGACCGATCGCTCTGACCGCCAACGCGGCGCATACGGAGCTGTCGATGCCGCCCGACATTGCGATGATGAGACCGCGCCGCGACAGATCGCCTGAAAGGATCTCGCGCATCCGGCGGCAGATGTCGTCGACGACCTTGTCTGCGTCCATCTCGAGAACGCGCGCGCTAACAGTAACAGGTGCCATTGTGTGATCTCTCATGCCAATTTGAACCGTTGAACCTTGCCCGATGAAGTGCGCGGCAGCACGGCTGCGAACTCCACCACTTTCGGAACCTTGTATGCGGCGAGGTGCTGACGACAATGCGCCTTGACGGCAAGCATCTGCAGTTGCACGCCCGGTTTCGGGACGATCACCGCCTTGATCGACTGTCCGAGCATCTCATCGGGAATGGCGGCGACAGCGACTTCTTCCACGCCTTCGATCGCGGCGAGAACTTCTTCGACTTCCTGCGGGCTCACTCGAAATGCGCCCACCTTGATCATCTCCACGGCGCGGCCGTCG
Source organism: Steroidobacter sp. (assembly GCA_050738395.1). Taxonomy (GTDB): domain Bacteria; phylum Pseudomonadota; class Gammaproteobacteria; order Steroidobacterales; family Steroidobacteraceae; genus Steroidobacter. The sequence goes on along the minus strand of JBOHZJ010000015.1, from coordinate 2,624 downwards.
ATGTAAAGATAACCATCTTCATCCCGATGGCCGAGATCGCCGGTCCGAAGCCAGCCGTCTTTCAGAACTTCCGCTGTCGCGGCGGCGTCATTCCAGTAGCCCAACATGACATTCGGACCGCGCGCGTGGATTTCGCCAACCGCGCCTGGAGGTGCTGATTGGTCCGAGTCGCGCACCTCGATTTCGACGCCGCGGATCGGAATGCCGACCGAACCGGCCTTCTCATCGAGCTTTCCGGGGGGGAGATAGGTCAGGCGCGCTGTCGCCTCAGTCTGTCCGTACATGATGTAGATCTGCACTCCCGGCGCTTGATCGCGCAATCGCTCGATCAGCGGACGCGGCATGGCGCCGCCGGCCTGTGTGATGTAGCGCAGGCGGCTCAGATCGAAGTCCTGAAGACGGCACCGGCCCAGAAGCAGCGCGAAAGTCGAGGGAACCCCGGCAAAGCCGGTAATCGCCTCGTCCTGCAGCCGCTGCAGAGTCACTTGCGGAAATGCGAGATTGTCTTCGAGCACAAGCTGCGCGCCGCACAGCAGGTGGCTGTGGAGAACTGAACTGCCATACGAGAAGTGAAACGGCAGCACGCAAAGGCCGCGATCGGTTTCCTTCAAGGCCAGATAGTCGATGATGGCGCTGGCGTTCGAATGAAGATTCCGGTGACTCAGCATCACCCCTTTGGGACGACCGGTAGTGCCAGAAGTGTAAATGATCGCCCCCAGGTCGTTCGCATCCAGCATCGCCCCGGACGCCTCTGCTGCGGGTCCGGCGAAGTCTTGCAGGAACTTCTGCAGACAATCGCCGCCGTTGTGCAGGATGACGTCTGAAGTTTCGACAGACGAGCCCTGCACCGCTGCGCACAGCGCCGCCCACTCCACATGGGCCGGATCGCCGATGAGCAGAGCTGCGCTGCAGTGCTCAATCTGTCGCGCAAGAACGGCGGCCCGGTCCTGCGCATTGAGCGGCACAGCGACGCATCCGGCGGCGAGCACTCCGTAGTAGAGAGCGACATACTGCGGGGAGTTGCGGAGGAGCAGTGCGACCCGTGCGCCGGGCGTCAAGTTGCGCGCGGACAGGCGCCTTCTCACGGCATCGATCGCTGCGAGCAGATCACCGTAGGTCCAGTGTGTCTCTCGCCAGCTCAGCACCGGCGACTCAGGTCGGCTTCGCCCCACCATCCGGAGTGCGTGGACGATCGACATGGACATCAGCCGTCAGGCCGCGCGTCGTCTGGCCTCGACGAACTGAGCAATCTTGTTAACGGAGTCAAGATTGTCGGGAATCATTTCCTCATCCTGCACTTTCACGCCAAGGTTCTCTTCGATGAAGAAGATGATCTCGAGCATGCCCGTGGAATCGACGATGCCCCGTTCGAGTAGCGAGTCATCGAAGCCGATCGCTGACGTGTCATTCGTGAACAGGTAGTTTTCCAGAATGAAATCGCGAATGTTGTCACGCAACGCGTCGGCCATGATCACTCCTCGTACTTTTGAAATTCACAGTAAAGCGGCAAGTTTGATGGTCGACGCCGCACACAGCCATGAGGCTTTGGTGCGAGGTGCGACTGGATCGCCGGCAAAGTGCGCATTGTCGCGTGGAGTCTCGATTGCCGCCCGTGCCAGCTTCACAGTCGTCCGCACGATTTGCACATCGCATAGCGCGGGCGCGCATCTTATTGCATCGACGCGATCGCGCACGAACTGGGGGCGACGCCTAGCCTGATTCTCCGCCCGCGGGGTGGATCTCGCGGTTCATGTCGGGCTGCTTTACAGAGCCCCGCGCCCCAAAGCTCGGAAGACGCCCAAGGTAAACCTAATTCATTGATTTCAAATAATAAGAACAGGGTGGCCTCCGTCTTGCACTCCCTAGCAGGCAAGCGGCGCTAGCAAGGCGGCTAAGCGTCGCAGAACCACCCTCCGCCTGGAGTGAAGAGAATGATTGGCAAAACATTGGGTAAGAAGCTCGCCGTAATGGCCGCGCTCGTGATGGGCTCGGTCGGCACTGCGCAGGCGGTACCGTTCTATTGGGACGATCTGGTTGTAGACCTGACTCGCGTCAGCTCCGGCAACTCGCACACCTATCATCACAACATCACAGACGGATTCTTCGGCTACCGTCCGGGTACCGATTCCCTCTTTTACGCCTCGCTCACGATCGGGCTCACCGATGATGCGATCGGCCAGGATCTGCCGTCATGGCTCCTTGGCGATAACGAAGAAACCGCGGGCTTCCGCTTCGATGGCGGCGGCTGGCAGATTGTGTCAGACCCGACGGTCGAGTTTCTGAGCACCTTTGATTTCATCGTCACGAGCCTGCTCAGCACCGACGGCCTGCTGGACGTCACCATCCGCGCCAACAGGGGCGATTTCCTGTTCGGCATTTCCTATCTGGAAGCCTGGGGTGACCGCGGCGTGTCCGTGCCGGAACCCGCCTCCCTGGCGCTGCTCGGTTTCGGCTTGCTCGGCCTGGGCTTCGCGGCCCGTCGTCGACGCAGCTAAAGTCGTCAAAGGCGTTCGCCTGGAAGAGCCCCGCCCGCGCGGGGCTCTTTTCTTTTCTGCCGGCGGCGCGCGAACCTCTGGCCGATTCTGTGGCCCCAGGGCATGCGCTTCGAAGCTGCTGCGTGACAT
>JBOHZJ010000014.1:0-2697 GCA_050738395.1 Steroidobacter sp. | reverse complement strand
CGCGCTGCGCGGAGACCGAAGGGTCGATGCATTCGAGCAGCAACTGCTCCGCCGAACACTGCTGCCCGTGGTTACGACGGCGACGGTGCGCATGCAGACGCCCGCACGCATGAGCGGACTTGTGGTTGCGCTCGCGGATCTGCCCGACGTGACTCGTTTCGATGCGGCAAGCCGGCCGCCAGATGAAGACGAACAGGAAGAGGACGAATCGGACAACGACGAGGGCGATGGTGATTCTGGTGAAGGGAATGTCGGCGGCAGTAGTCTCGGAGATGGGTTTCTGGGGTACGGCGGCGGCCCGGCGGATGGCAGCGGTGGAGGACAATCACCACCGGGCCATGGCGGAGGGGACTCCGGCGGCGGCGGATCCGGAGGCGGCGGCAACAACGGCAATCCGCAACAGTGCCCAAGCGGCACGCCGACTCCGGCTCCGCCGAGCGAAGGTCCGCCGGGAAATTCTTCGCCAGTAACCCCGCGCGACCCGCCAAGTCCGCTCGACAATCTTCGCAACATTCAGGGCGCGGGAACGACTCCATTCACGAACGGCGCAACGCTGCCCGGAATCGATCTGCCCGAGCTCGCCGTCGGCAACCCGATTCACGTCGCAACCGGAAACAAGTACCAGGCCGAATCAGACTTCGCACCATTGCCCGGAGCACTCGGCCTCGAGTTCGCACGTCACTACAACAGTGAGGCTGTTTCCCGTGCTGGCGTGATGGGCGCCGGTTGGCGCCATAGCTATGAAGCACGAGTTCACATCCCATCTCACAACTCTCCTCGCTCGGTTCTCGATCTCACCCAAGCCGACGGACGCGAGCTGAAGTTCACGCAAAGCCCGCACGATCCGTCACGATATTTCGCGCAACGTGCAAGCGATGGCGAATTGCACGTGCGCTCCTCAGAGTCGCCCCGCTGCGAATCAGTGACGGTGCATGAGTGCGTCGAGTATCGCTGGCGCTGGCGCACCGGACGCGATCTCACCTTCGATCACACTGGGCTTCTCCGCGAAATTCGTGAGAGCGCAAACGCGGTTCTTCTGCATTACAACGACGCGCAGCAGCTCACCTACGTAGTCGATCCGCAGAAACGTAAGCTCCACTTCGCGTACTACTCGAACGGTAGGCTCAACACGATCCACACTGCGCACGGGGTAAGGTTCCGTTACAGCTACGATGAGCAAGGCAATCTCGAGCACGCCATCAATAGCGACGCCAGCGTGCGTCGCTATCACTACCAGGACGCGCGATTTCCTCATCACCTGACCGGCATCAGCTTCGGAAGTGCAAAACCCCGGGAGTACGGCGCTCGCGACAGCTTCGTCCGCATCGCCTCCTGGAAATACGACGCTCAGGGCCGAGGCGTCTCTTCGTCGCACCCTGAGGGCGTCGGCAAGGTCACGCTGAACTATGGCGATGGTTATACAGAAATAATGGACGCCTTCGGCCGAGTCAGCCGCTATGCAACGCAGTCGCGCGACGGCGTTGCATATGTGACCGAAGTACGCGGCCCCGGCTGCAGTACGTGCGGTCGCGGCGATGTCGCGTACCAATTCAACGATCAATTTCAGATTACAGAGGTGTCGGGCAGGCATGCGCCGACTCTGCGCCATCGATATGACGAACTGCGGCGGTTGACGCAGACGGAGCGCAGTGTGGGGGGTGAGACGGAGACGCTGGTTCGCTATCGGTATGACAGCGAGACTGGGCAGCCCGCAACCATCGAGCGTCCCAGCATCAACCCTGACGGCCTCCACAGCATTCAAGTGGAGTACCGGGCGGACGGGCAACCGAAAACCATTCGAGAGCAAGGATACTCGCCAATGATTGGCGGCGGCTACTCGCGAATCGAACGTGCATTCAGGCTCGATTACAACACCGCGGGCCAGCTCGCATCGATCGATGGGCCGCGCGAAGACGTGCCCGACATCATTCGTTTCGAATACAACCCGCAAGGACAACTGAGTGCGACGATTTCGCCGGACGGCCTGGAGCAGCGCGTGCTCGCGACTGATCAGGTTGGCCGCCCGACACACATTCGCGCCTCAGGCTCCCCGGCGATCCAGCTGGAATATGACGCCGCAGGCCGGGTCACGAAACTCACGCAGCTACGTGCGTCCAACGAGCAAACGATGCGTTATCGCTATGACGGCGCCGGTCGGGTGCAGGATATTGAACTGCCCAATGGCCGCGTTCAGCGCATCGGCTATGACGCAGCAGGCCGCCCGAACCGCCGAACGAGCGAGCAATCCGGACTCACTCAGGCGATTGCGTTCGGCTCGGACGACCAAGTCGCGAAAAGCGCACTGTTGTCGCGCAACGGCAATGTACTGCGCATGCTGCATTTCGCATACGACGCGCAGCGGCGGCTCACCGAGGTTCGTGATGGCGACGGACCTGCGCTACGACAACTCGTCTATGACGATGAGGACTCGCGGCCTGATCGCGTGATCAATCAGTTGGGAGCGGAGACGCGACTGACGTACGACGTACTCGGGCAACTCATCGGCGTTACTGCGCCGGACGGCGGCCTCACGCAGTTCAGTCATGACCGCGGGGGTCGCATGTCGCGGCTCATTGCGCCAAACAATGCACAAACGCGCTATGAGTACGACGACTTCGGCCGGCGCGTGCGCGAGCACAGCGCGGATCGCGGTACGACTCACTACGCTTATGACGCAGCTGACAACCTGATCGAGAA
>JBOHZJ010000013.1:0-25893 GCA_050738395.1 Steroidobacter sp. | reverse complement strand
ATCGATCTTCTGGATCTGAGTCGGGAGCATAGTCTGCGACTACTGCCCCGCTAGTCCGGCGTTCGCGAGCGCGGCGTAATGCTGGTTCAGTCGCTCGATGAGCGCACGAAAGTTCGAAAGAGATGCGATCGCCATGTAAATCGCCGCCAAATGACCGGCCTTGCTCAGGCGCTCCAGCGCTCCGCCGCCGAGAGCACTCAGGCGCTCCTCATGAATGGTGTAAAAACCCGCCAGCCGATTCTGCGAGCCGTCTGCAAGTGTGATATCGAAAACAAAAGATTCGAGCAGCTCGTGTTCCAGCAGTGCGGCGATGAACGGCTTCGTGCTTTCGAGTCCCTGATGTATCGCGAGCAGGACCGAGTTCATACGCTCCAGGAATTCAGTGGCGCCGCCATGCTCCAGGAAAACGGCTTCGCCCGCCGTGCGGCTGATCCTCGGGCTGTCCAGGTCGATGTGGATCATCAACTGCTGGTCGCCTCCGACGCCGATGAGCAATGGCTGCCGTTCGATCATGAGCGGCAGGTACGTGGCGTCCCAGCCGGGTCGCCCGAGGAACAGGTTCTGTTTGTCCTGAAAACCGAACAACACAATCGGCTGGAACTGACCGTCGACCGATTTGCGAAAGACGATCGGATAGTGCGCCTGAACGCTGCGAAATTCGGCCGGGAAGGTGAGCGCGAACATCACATTGTCGCCGTAGTCGGCGCTGCGCGTCGTGATGATCCGCAGATCCTTATGGTCGATGTTGTTCAGCAGAACGGAATTAGCCATGGCGTCTCTGGGAAGCGGTTGGCGGTTGGCGGTTGGCGGTTAGCAGTTAGCGGTTAGTCAGAATGTCTCTGTGCGATCGAAAAGGATGAAGGCGCGCGTCGGCGCCTCTGGCTAACCGCTAACCGCGAACCGCTTCTTTCACACTAGATCCTCTGCAGCCTGTTGCGTTTGACGTGCTCGATGAGCTCTCGATTACTCGGCAGTGCAGCCAGCATCTTACCCGTGAGCGCCGCGGCCTCCCGGAAGAACTCGTCGGCGCGATCGGCGTCGTCCGACCGCGTCGTCGGGACGCTCTGTTCCGGGCGAAATCCCATGCCGTAGAGCACGTACTGGTAGCTCGCCGATGGGAACACTTCTTCGACGCGAAAAAAATCGTAGCGCGAGGGGGGCAGATGGCGCCAAAGCGTAAGCAACTCGCGCAGGCGGTCCGGAATCGATTCGGCGCGGCAGTTGTCTCGCCAGAACGCCGAATCAGTGCGCTTCGTCAGCACGTAGTGCAGCTTCAGAAAGTCGATCACTCGCTCCCATCGATAGGTGAAGGAGTCGTTGAAACGACGCGCAACGATGTCCATGGCTGCACGCGTCGCGGGCATCTGATCGCTCAGCATCGCAGCCGACAGCTCGACCAGCGCGAGGGCGGAGGCCTCAAGGGGCTCGATGAAGCCAGCCGAGAGACCTACGCTGACGCAGTTCCTGTGCCAGAACTTCTCGCGATAGCCGGGCGTGAACGAAATCTTGCGCGGTGACTTGCCGCCCTGGTCCATGCTGCCTGTCCGTTCTATGTAGCTGCGCAGCTCGAGTTCGGCCGCATCGTCCGAGATATGCGAGCTCGAGTAGACGTGGCCCACACCGCGCCGCGTCGGCAGACCAATGTCCCAGATCCAGCCGCTGCTCTGCGCGTTCGAGATCGTCTGCGATGCGATCGGGCTGTTCTCATCAGCGTAGGGAATCTGCAGCGCGAGCGCGGCATCATTGAACAGTACGTGTTTTTGCGAACGCAACGCAACGCCATAGTGCTGGCCCAACAGCAGCGATTGCATGCCCGTGCAATCGACGAACAGATCGCCCGCGACCGCACCGTTGGCCTTTGTTTGCAATGAGGCGATGTCGCCATTGGCATGCGAGTTGACGCCGACGACGTGATCGAGCACGTGTCGTACGCCGAGGCGCTCGGTGCAGTGCTTGCGCAGGAACACTCCGAATTTGCCGGCGTCGAGGTGATAGGCATAGTTCGCGACAGCGGCATATTCCGGCGTCGCGAGCTGCTTGGGCGCCTTGCCGCGCGCGCACAGGTGCGGCTGAAAGCTCACGAGGTCCGCGAACGGAACGTCGGCATGGCGCCGTAGCCATCCCGCGACCAGATCGGTTTCGGTGTAGCCCTGCGGCAGGACGAAGGGATGAAAGTAGTAGTCGTCCTCGCGACCGCTGACCCATTTCTCGAATTTCGAACCCTGCTTGAACGAGGCGTCGCACTCGCGAAGAAAGTCAGTTTCCGTCACGCCGATTTTTCGCAAGGTGTCGCGCATCGTCGGCCAGGTGCCTTCGCCGACTCCGATGGGACCGACGTCCGGCGATTCGAGCAGCGTCACCTGCAGGCCGCAGTCGGAGCTCGCGCGATGCCCGGCCGCGATGACGCCCGCGGTCAGCCAGCCGGCTGACCCGCCGCCCACGATCACGACCTGTTTGACGACATCGTTCACCGGCACGCCCTTACTCTATATATATATGTCCGTACTCCGGGCAGCACGGCCGAAACGAAAAAGCCGCTGTAATCAGCGGCTTTTTCTGCTCCGCACCCGAAGGGCTACGGAGCTCCCGTCGCGTCGGTCTATTGTCCGAACTTGTAGCGGGCCCCGATCATGTACCGCGGGCCCGACTGAGTCGCGAACAGCACCTGATTCTCGTTACGCCCGTGTATGCGTTGAATCTCGTCCGTGAGATTGATGACTTCCGCCATGACGGTCAGGCTGTCGGTCACATCGTAGCTGGCGTTGATGTCGAGCTGACCGTATTCCTCGGTGTAGTTCGGATTCGGCCCTCCGGTGCCATCGAACCGGCCCGACAGGAACTCATCGCGCCAGTTGTACGCGGCGCGCACCGACCATCCGAAGTTCTCGAAGAAGACCACCAGGTTGGCCGAATCGCTCAGCCCCTCGATAGCGAACTGGTCCTGGCGGCTCTGATTGTCGTACGCCAGGTTGGAGTCGACCAGCGTGTAGTTGGCAGCCAGACCGAATCCACTTTCGCCGAAGATGTGCTGGACGTTGAACTCCCAGCCGTCGAGCTTCGCCGATTTCTGGTTGGCCGGCACCGTGATCTGGAACGTCGCGATCGGGTCGCCGGGCACGCCGGAGATGATGCCATTGACCGCGTCCACTCCGGGATCACCGGCGTGATTGGCGAAGATGTAGCTGCGGACACAGTCGTTGTCCCTGGTCGGACACGCGTTCGCCACGGCCTCGTTGTAGTACGCACCCTGACCGGGATGGGCCAGGCCGAACGGCGAGTCTGTGATCGTCGAGATGCCGACGTAGTTGTCGATATCCTTGTTGAAATAGCCAACCGCCAGGTAGCTCGATTCGGCGAAGTACCACTCGGCCGACAAATCGATATTGGTCGATTCGAGCGGCTTCAGGCCCGGATTGCCCTGTGCACCCGTGCCGCCGTTGATACGTGCGAGCTGGTTGAGCGTTTGTCCGCCCTGGATGTCGCCCCAGCCCGGGCGGCCGATGCTCTCGCCATAGCTGGCGCGCACCTTGATATTGTCGGTCACCTCGACACTGACATCGAAGCTGGGCAGCACGTAATCGTATTCGCCTTCCAGCGTTGTGAAATTGGCAGAGCCAGGCGGGGAAACCACCGAAAACTCGTTGGCGGCCACCCAGTCGATGCGGATCGGGGTCGGCACGAGTGCGGAGGAGGTGACTTCGGTCTTCTCGTAACGCACGCCCACTGCCGCGTGGATCGGCATCGCCGTATCAAAGGCCTGGCTGAACTGCACGAACGCGCTCTGCGATTCTTCCTCCACGCGGCGATCCGTCGTGAAGACGGGCGACGCCTCGTACATGGCCGGATTGCCTACACTCGCGGCGATGCCTCGCACCGTCTCAAAGTCGAATGTGAAGAACTCGTTGAGCAGATTCGGGTTGTTGCTGCCTGAGATCTGGTCGAAATATTGGCGAACGGTATCCGCGCGCCACAGATCATCCGGATAGTCGCCCGGATTTGTCGCGCCGCCCCAGCTGTCCTGCTGCACGTTGGAGAATGCCGATCGATTGTTGACCTGGGTCAGCGCCACGCCGAAGTCGAGACGCGATTCTTCGCTGAACGCGAAGTCGCCGCTCAACTGTCCCTGCTCGATCTCCGACTTCATGTAGCTGTTGCGGAAGGAGGAGCCGGTGACCTGCATCAACCCCGCGTTGATGCCCGAAAAGTCAGTCGGCAATGCAACGCTCATCACCGGGAAGTCCTGCGAGAAATCGGCGGTGGTCGTGCCGCGATAGAATCCGGCGACGCCCAGCACCGCATTTGAACCATAAGGGCTGTCGGGACCGGATTCGGCCGTCGAATCATGGAAGTCGAGCCGCAGGCCGAGGTTGTCAGACACATCCCATTCGAGATTGAACCCGAGCGACTTGTTTTCGTTCTTGGTCGCAAACTTCGCGCCGCCCATCGACAAGTCGGAGGCGCCTTCAATGCGGTCGGGAGTGTTGGGGTCGTCGGCGAAGGTGTAACTTTCCGAATAGATGTTCGGCGCCGCCACCGGACCGTCAGTCCATGAACTGCTGGAAGGTCCGAAGTTGAACCACACCGACAGTTCGCTGCGCTGCTGTGCGACCTTATTTTCGGAATAGGTGTAGTCGAGGGTTGCCACCACGGAGTCCACCGGCGCGAACTGCAGCGCCAACTGGCCGTTGGTGCGCTCGCGCTCGATGCTGTTGAAGCTGTAGCCGAGATTCTGCGGCACCGAGTAGGTGTCGGTCGCATCAGGCCGGTTGACGATATTTTCCGAGCCCGGACTGCCCGGCTGCGGAATCGTGCCCCAGTTGTTCTCGTCGCCGGCGAAGGGCCGCCAGCCGTTCCCGACCGCCGCCTGGTTGAAACCCAGATGGCGCTCCTGGTAGCTCGCACTGATCGCCACGCCGAATCTGTCCTCGGCATAGGTATTGCTGAAGATGCCGGACACTTCGGGCGTGATGGAATCTCCTCGCTGGGCGCTCGGCAGATTGTCGGCCGATGTGTCGACGACGCCCTTGACGCCGAAGCTCGTACGCAATCCCGGGGTGTCGAGCGGACGCGCGGTCTTGATGTTGATGGTCGCGCCAATGCCGCCGGTCGGGGTGTTCGCGCGGCTGGTCTTGTAGACCTCGATCGCAGAGATGGCCTCCGAAGCGAGATTGGCGAAATCGAAAGCGCGATCGTTCGAGGCGGTGGTGTCCTCGATGCTGGCGCCAGGCATCTGCCGGCCGTTCAGCATCACGAGGTTGAAATCGGGGCCGACGCCGCGGACGGTGACTCTCGATCCCTCACCGATCGAGCGGTCGATCGATACGCCGCTGATACGCTGCAGGGACTCGGCGAGATTCGTATCCGGAAACTTGCCGATGTCCTCGGCGACAATGCCGTCGACGACGCCCTGCGAGTCGCGTTTCAGCTCCATCGACGACGTGAGGCTGCCGCGGATGCCCGTCACGATGATTTCCTCGAGGGCCTCCTGCGCAAAGGCGGGCGCCATAATCGTCGTTCCGAGGATCAATGAGATGGCCTGCGCCACCGGCGTGCGTTTGAATGCGCGATCGTTCACTGCGATACCCCCCTGAGGTTGCTGCGTCGATGATTCTTGTCTCGAATGTAAGCGCTTACAAATTCACGTTAGCATGCGATTCGCGCGCAGGCAAGCGATCGTTGATGACACATCAACCTTTGGGCTTCGCCATCGTTACGCAGTGCAGCAACCCGCGCTGCGCGAAGCGGGGTTGCCATAGATGAGCGCGGCGCGCCCGGGCTGTTGAAAGTTTTTCCCACGCCTGCTACCTGCCCGAAGCCTTCGTACGCACTGCGTAAAGCGAGCTGCGCGCGGCGATGAAGAGAGTGCGGCGATCTTCGTCGCCGAAAGCCAGTGCGCTGGGACGCTCGGGAACGTCGATGACTCCAAGCGACCGACCGTTCATGTCGTAGACGAAAATGCTCCCCGCGCAGACGTACACATTGCCGTCCACGTCTACAGCGACGCCGGCCTCACCTTCCTCCGCGAAAAATTCCGGCGCCCCGAGCGTACCGTCCGCGCCCGGCGTAAACCGCCACGTTGTCTGGCCGAACTCATCGGACACGTACATGGACCGTCCGGGTATCGCCGGCGTGAGTGCATACGCGCGGGTGAGATCGACCGTACCGAAGCCGCGACCGAGAACGGGCTCGGACAGCAGTGAATAACTTTTCGGGGCGGGAATGAACGCGGAACCGTCCGGCGAAACGTAATGCAGCGGCTCGCGCCGCGTGCTTGCCTCCAGAAAGTCATGACTGTCGCGCCAACGATTGGCTGGAAGCCAGGCAGTTGCCTGCGGCCGTCGAGACGCCGTCACGGGCGACAACACACGCATGTTGATCTCGCTGGCGCCAGGCTCCGTCGCGTAGACATTCCCGTGGCGTGACACGACCAGCAAGTTGCTTGCCCGGTCCAGAGCCAGCGCGACGGGCTGCGGAATGGCGTCCGTCACAAGCGTGAGTCCATCGGCAGCGGACCATCGATGGATGCGATGCCAGTGCTGATCCACAAAGTAAACCGCCCCCGCAGCGTCGGCGACCATACCGTCGATATTCGTGAAGCCGCCCACGAGTTTCTCGACTTTCGCGTCTGCGGCGAGCGCCTGCGACATTGCGGTTGCGCGCGGCGCCGGTTTGTCGCCGGACACTCGCAACCAGGCGATCTCGCGCGAGCGAATCTCACGGCCGTGTGTCTGGTCCACGAGTGTGTTGTCGAAGCTCAGCTTGCCGGGGCTGTAAACGTGCACGCCGCGGAAATCCAGACGGCGGGAATTCGTAACGCGAATGCCCGTGGAGAACGGCGCGGGCATGTCGACGCGGTAGATGAAAAAGTTCGCGAAGAGGATGTCGCTGCTGTTCTCGATATCGAGCGGCAGCGCCTGCGGACTTTCGCCGCGCTCCTCCTCGGTCTGGAGCGCGTAGAAGCGCCAGTTCGAAACGTTGCGCAGCTTCACCTCGCTGCGCACATGGTGCTCGCTCGACATGGCGTAGACGCGGCCTGACGTGTCGGTGTGCGAAACATACAAGCCCGCGGCGGCGAAGGGATTCGGCGTCCAGAGACCCTTGAAGGCGCCGCCGCCGCCGTCGGCGACCCAAAGGCTCCAGTGCTGCGAATCCCAGCGGCGCTGAGGATCCGGATCGGCGGTGCGATGGTCGTTGTAGATCCGCAGATAAACGCCGTTGGAGTCGTACGTGCCGTGACCGCCGAGGAAGCGGACGTCGTTCACCAGCGAATCCGCGCCCGCCATCCACTTGAGCGCGACGGCGCGGTTGTTGACGCCTCCAGTATCAAGGCCGAGACCGTTGACGATATTGCGTCCGCCGCGCGGCGCCTCGAGCAGGGCCTTGGGTGCGCCCCCGCCGGAAAATGGCGGGATGATGTCGCCGCCGCGCGGCGAAGCCGGTATGTCGCGCGCCGCCGGGCGTTCGGTCGGGCCATTCACGCCCTGGAAAGCCGCGGTGAAATCCGTGATCAGAATTTGGGTCGTGATGGGATTCAATCCGATCAACACTGTGTCCGGCCGCAGCGTGATCGTGTCGCTCACGCGATACCGCCCCGTGGGGAGATAGATCACGCGGTGTGCGGCGATGGCCGCGCGCAACACCGCCGTGTCGTCAGCCGAGCCATCTCCTTTCGCGCCGAGCGTGCGCAAATTCACCCATTGCTGCATCGGCGGCAGCGCTGCGATATCCGTGGGCGCAAGCGTCGGTGCGACGGTCAGCACTTCGTGCTCCCAGATCGTCTTGAGCTCCGGCGTCGCGCCCAGATCGGCGATGTGCAGGCCATGGGAGAATTCCTTCACCCGATAGATGGCCCCGGGACCGACGATCTGCCGGCCGCTTTCGCGAAATGACGCGAAGACCGGCACGTCGACGCACACGGTGTTGCGCAAGTTGATCTGCGTGCGCGCGTTCGTTTCGTCGCTGATGACGAGCGCCGGTCCGCTGATGCGCTCGAAGCGCGAATCCTCTACATAGAGTTCTTCGCTGCGATCCGGACGCACCAGCACCGCTGTCGGCACATCGCGCACCTGCACGCGAATGAGCGTGAGCCCGCCTTCTTCGGTTTCGATGGCGGCGCGACGCTGTCCTTCGAAGGTCGAATCGAGCAGCACGAACGGCCAGCTCGGCGAGGGCTTGTGCATCGTGACGCCAAATTCGCCGCCGAAGAAATGCAGCGCCGAGGATTCGTTGCCGACTTCCTCCACGCCAGCTCGACCGGCGCCGATGCGAAAATCCATGTGCGACAGAAAGCCATGTTGTGCGTAATGCGAACGCACGCCGACCGCCGCCGGATTGCCGTCGCGGATCTCGATATCGATATTGCTCATCGCCGAGTAGAACGTGCCGGGATTCGCATCTCGTACCGCCTGCGTGGGACCGGCAGGGCGGTCCGAGACGAAATGCACCAGGTATTTGCCGGGACCGTCCTGATAACCCGGCGTGTTCTCTCCCAGCACGAATACCGGACGCCGCGCGCCATAGCCGATGAGGCGGATGCCGCTCCAGACCTGCAGTGCTTTCGTCAGGCGATACCGGCCCTCAGGGATGAACACAATGCCGCGGCGCGTGCTCTCCTGCACGCGGTCGATCGCCGCCTGCACTGCAGCGGTGTCATCAGCGACGCCGTCGGCCTTCACGGCAAACCGCGTCGGCGTCAGATAGACCGCGCGCGCATCCTCCGGCCGCGTAGTGAAGATCGACGGACCGGCGAAAGCGGACGCCGCGCTCAGAAAGAGGGCCAGAAGAATGCAGGATTTGCCCGTCATGGATGAAAGACCCGCCGCCTGAGATGGTCCGATACGCCGTTTTCGTTGCACGCCGGGATTGCAGGCGCGAGGTGTTACGGCGCCACGTCAATGAAGCTGTTGATCGAAAGCCGGCCCGTCAACGGATTGGGATCTGGAACGAAGTTTCCACCGATGCAGCCTGAATGCAGCGAATTGCGCCGATAGATCAGCATGCGATTGAACACGCCTTCCTGCTTCGCGATCTGCTCGAAGAGATCGGTGTCGCCGTTGATATATCCCGGACCTGGCGCATCAGGCTCCATGTTCTCTCCCTGCAGGGACCTCAGATACATTTCATTGCGGGATTCGTCGATGGATTCGAAACCGGTTTTGCGGTGGCGATAGAACGCCGTGCCGCCAAGATTTCTCTTGAACAGGTAGTGAATCGAGGCCAGCCCTTGCTTCGAAAGCGAATCGATGTGCGGAATTCGCTGGGGCGCGGCCAGCTCTTTCGCAAGTGTAGTGATGAGCGAGTAGCAGCACATGGAGAATCTCAGTGATCCACTTTGCATTTCCAAACACTCCAGCAGCGCATCCTGGAGTCCTGCAATGACAAGTTGCTGATAGCTCAGCGGCGCGTGAGCTCTTATGCCGGGATAAAATCGGCTGCGCTCCGCGAACGTTGTCGAGGCGGCGTTTTCGATCAACTCGTCCGCATTCGCGACGAAGTTGTCGATCACCAGCAGCGGAGCCTTCTCCACACCGATGGTGAGTTTCCGAATTTGTATGTCCGGGTGCAGAGCCAGATTCATTGTGGGAGGTGAGCCTTGACACGCCGATTCATGGCGCACAATACTTACTTTGTAAGCGCTTTCAAGTCGGATATAACGGCGTTTCGGGTACTGCGCCGGTTCAAACGAGTGCTGCGGTCACGAGGGCAATGCGTCCTAGAACAACCCCGTAGAAGAATTCATGAGAAGAACAGGGCGGTGACTCGCGTATGACCCAGATCGGACTGAACAGGGGCAGACTCAATATCGGATTCGTTGCGCTGACGGTGGCGATCGGCGGATTTCTGCTGGGCTTCGATGCGACGGTGATCTCCGGCGTCGTGCCGTTCATTCGCGATTACTTCGATCTCACGGGTACGGGCGGGGCTCTGAAACTGGGCTGGGCGGTCAGCAGCCTGGGATGGGGCGCGATGGCCGGCAATGCATTGGCGGGCGTGTTGAGCGATCGCTTCGGTCGCAGGAAGGTGCTGATCTGCACCGCCATCGCGTTCATGTTTTCGTCGCTGCTGGCGGCGCTTGCGACCAGCTTTGCGGGATTCGTGACGGCGCGAATTATCGGCGGACTCGCGGTCGGTGCGGCGATTCTGATCGCACCGGTCTATATCGCCGAGATCGCGCCCGCCGCAAGACGCGGCGGGTTGGTGTCGCTCAACCAGCTCATGATCGTCATCGGCATCTCTGCCTCGTTCTTCTCCAATTACTTCCTGCTTGGCGTGGGCGAGCACAACTGGCGCTGGATGCTCGGCGTGCAAACGCTTCCCGCGGCGCTGTATTTCGTGCTGCTATGGCTGGTCCCGGAAAGTCCGCGCTGGTTGTTGATGAAGGGACGCAATGATCAGGCCCTGGACATACTGTCGCGCGTGGACGGCATGCAGCAGGCGCAGGAAAATCTGCAGCAGATTCGCCAGAGCCTGGCCTCGAAGACGATATCGCGCGGATTCCGCGGGCTGCTCGATCCGCGCATCCGCTTCATCATGCTGATCGCATTCGGTCTGGCGTTCTTTCAGCAGATCACGGGCATCAACGCCATCTTCTATTACCTGCCGACGATCTTCGCGCAGGCCGGCGACGGCGTGAGTGATGCGTTCCGGCAGGCTGTGCTCGTCGGCCTGGTCAATGTGGGCATGACGATCGTAGCGATCCGGCTCATCGACCGGCTGGGACGCAAGCCATTGCTGACGATCGGCGTAGCGGGAATGGCGCTGTCGCTGCTGACGATCAGCTGGGCTTTCGGTCAGGCGAGCTATCGTCTTGGCGAGAGTTCCCCCGCAATAGCACAGTCGAGCGGCGTGCCGGCGGCGTTGATCACAGATCTGGGCTCTTTCGGCGACGCGTCTTATCCGTCGGAAACGGAGTTCGTCGCCGCGCTGGAAGCAAAGTACGGCGCTGAACGCATCGAGCCGCACGCTCAGGCGCTGGTCGGCGCTGCACTGACGATGAACGCGAGACTTGTGCTCATCGCCATCATCGGCTTCGTCGCCTCATTCGCTATTTCGCTCGGACCTGTCATGTGGGTCTTGCTGTCCGAGATATTTCCCAACGAGTACCGGGGTGCGGCGATTTCGGTAGTGGGCTTCTGGAATGCATTGGTGAGCGCCAGCGTCACATTCGTATTTCCGTGGGAGCTCTCGACCCTGGGTTCGGCGGGCACATTCCTCGTCTATGGGATATTCGCATCGCTTGCGTTGCTGTTCGTGCTCCTGTTCATACCCGAGACCAAGGGTCGAACCCTGGAGGAGTTGGAGAGCGATCTGATGTCCGGCGCGAAGGCCACTGTCCCATGACGCGCATCAGCACCAGGCTGCTGCGCAGCTGCAACCGGCCAGTTCAAAAGCGATCGGTCGCCAGTGAATGTCGATGAAAAAGCCCGCATCGAAGCAGCGCGCCGCGAAGAAACCAGCGGCAGTCGCCGCGAAAACCTCGCCGCCCACGCTGCAAATGATCGCGCGCGAAACCGGTGTATCGACGAGCACTGTGTCGCGGATCATCAATGGGACGGCGAACGTCAGCCCGAAGCGCAAGAGCGCCGTCGAGGCCGCGATAGCGAAGTACGACTTCCGCCCGAATCCGGCGGCGCGCGCTCTCGCGATGGGAAAGTCCACCACGATCGGCGTCATCACTCAGGCGATCGACAGCCCGTTCTACGGTGAAGGCCTGCGCGGCATCGAACACCATCTGCAGCAGCATGGCTATGCGGCGTTGTTCATGAGCGGCAACTGGAACGAGCAGGACGAAGCGCGCTGCGTGTCGGAGTTGCTCGCGCGGCGTGTGGACGGCGTCATCATCTTCTCGGGCCGGCTCAGCGACAGTGTGCTCGCGGAATACGCGAAGAAAGTGCCGATCGTTTTGAGCGGTCGCTGCCTGAAAGCGCCTGGCGTATTCAGTCTGCCGATCGAAGACCGGCAGGGCGCAATACTCGCGATCCGGCATCTCGTCGAACTGGGTCATCGCCGCATCGCCTTCATCGCCGGCGTCCCCAATCACCCCGACGCTGTCGAACGCCTTGGCGGTTATCGACGCGCACTCACCGATGCTGGCGTTGCTTACGATCCGAAGCTGATCGCGCCTGGCGATTTTCAGGAGCAAGGCGGCATGGAAGCGACGTTGCGACTGCTCAAGTCGCGCAGCAAGTTCACCGGATTGTTCTGTGTGAACGATCAGACTGCCTACGGCGCATGTCTGGCGCTGCATCGCGCGGGACTCAGCGTCCCCGGCGACGTTTCAGTCGTCGGTTTCGACGATCTTCAATCATCCACCTATCGCGTACCACCCCTGACTACCGTGCGCCAATCCATTCGCGTCCTGGGCGAGAGTTCGGCGGACGCCATGCTGCAGCTGCTGAAGAACAAACGGCTGCGGATCGTGTTGCCGCAAGTCGAACTCATGGTGCGCGAATCGACAGGCGCTCCGAATCCAGCCCGACAATGACCAAAGCTCTCTCCGTCGCCGAACTCCGCCGCCGCTTTCCCCGGCATTTCGTCTGGGGCGTCGCCACCAGCGCCTTTCAGATCGAAGGCGCGTCGCGCATCGACGGCAAGGGGCCGTCCATCTGGGACGAGTTTTGTCGCGTGCCCGGCGCGATTGCGGATGGCGGCAATGGCGACATCGCGTGCGATCACTACCACAGGCTCGAATCCGACCTGGATCTGATTGCGCAGCTTGGCGTGAACGCCTATCGCTTTTCGATCTCCTGGCCGCGTGTGCAGCCTTCGGGCGTCGGCGCCGTGAATGCAGCAGGCCTGGCGTTCTACGATCGACTCGTGGATGGCCTGCTCGAACGCAACATCCGCCCGTATGCGACGCTCTATCACTGGGACCTGCCGGCGGAATTGCAGCATCGCGACGGCGGATGGTTATCGCGCGAGACGGCTTATCGCTTCGCCGACTATGCGCAGATCGTCGCCCACGCTCTGGGAGATCGGATCGTTTCGTTCGCGACTCACAACGAGCCGTGGGTGACTGCCGTGCTTGGCCACGAACGCGGCGTGTTTGCGCCTGGTGTGCGGGATCGGCGCGTCGCCTATCAGGTCGGCCATCACGTACTGATCAGCCATGCGCTCGCCGTGAAGGCAGTTCGTGCGACCGGCAGCAGGGCGGACGTGGGCATCGTGTTGAACATGTCGCCAGTCTCTCCGGCTACGGACTCCGATCTCGACGCGGTTCACGCAAAGCTCGAAGACGGTCGGCTCGTGCGGTGGTACATGGACGCGCTGTTCAGATCCCGTTATCCGGCGGATATCCTCGAGCATCTCGGCGCGGACGCGCCGCGAGTGCAATCCGGCGACGCCGAACTGATCGCGCAACCGCTGGACTTTCTTGGAGTGAACTACTACCACCCCACAGTTTCCAGCAGCGCCAACTCAGCATCGCCGGCCTCGAGCGGCGCATCCGTGACGGATATGGGATGGGAGGTCGCGCCGCAGAGTCTGGGCGAACTATTGCTGCGCCTGCATCGTGACTACAGGCTGCCGCCGGTTTTCATCACCGAGAACGGCGCCGCCTACCAGGATCAGATCCTCGGAGATCGCGTCGACGACGAACAGCGCCGACAGTACATCGAGTCGCATCTGGTCGCGGTGGCTGACGTGATCGAGCGCGGCGTCGACGTCAAAGGCTATTTCGTCTGGAGTCTGATGGACAATTTCGAATGGGCCGAAGGCTATCGCAAGCGCTTCGGCATCGTGCATGTGGACTACGCAACGCTACGTCGCACGATGAAGAGCAGCGGCCTGTGGTATCAGTCGCTGCTCAGACTGGCGACGTGACCTCATCAGTTTCGATCCCGTAGTGATCGACTCCCAGCTCGCGCAGGATCGCGACGCGCAGCTCCTGCGCCTGTGGGCTCGATAGCCTGCGCGGATGCGGGAACGGCACGTCGAAGCTGGCCTGGATCCGCGTCGGTCGCGGCGACAGCACGAGAATGCGGTCAGCGAGGTGGATTGCTTCTTCGACGTCGTGAGTGATCAACATTACGGTGTGGCGCTCCTTCGCCAGAATCCGCAGCAGTTCGTTGCGCATGCGCAGGCTCAGCAGAGCATCGAGCGCCGAGAACGGCTCGTCCATGTAAAGGATCTCCGGCTTCACGACCAGCGCGCGGGCCAGTTCGGTGCGTTTCAGCATGCCGCCGGACAGTTCGTGCGGATAGCTTCCCTCGAAGCCCTTCAGTCCGACGATCGCGGCATAGTGATCCGCGATCCCGGCCTTGTTCGCTGGTGCATGCCCGTTGAGACCGAACATCAGGTTCTCGCGCACCGTGAGCCAGGGAAAGACCGAGCCATGCTGCGAGATCAGTATGCCCTTCGAGTCCGGTTTCGAGCGCTGAGCGCCGTCGATGAGGACCGAACCCGCATCCGGGCGGACGAAACCGGCCATCATATTCATCAGCGTCGATTTGCCGCAGCCCGACGGGCCGACGATCGCGATGAATTCGCCGTCGCGAACCGTGAAGCTCACGTCCTCCACGACAGACAGACGCCCGCTATCCGACTCGAAGCTCTTCTTCAGATCGCGGACTTCGATCTTAGTGCGCATAGCGCCACCTGACTGACTTGACGCCTTCCAGCATGCGCATGATCCCGTCGAGCGATAATCCGATTACACCGATGATGATCATGCCGGCTACGACCAGGTCGTAGCGATTCCCCGCGTTACGCGAGTCCATGATCATGTATCCCAGCCCCGAGCGCAGCGCGATCATTTCGGCCGCGACGACAACCAGCCAGGCGACGCCGAGCCCGATCCTCATGCCCACGATGATTTGCGGCAGCACCGCCGGGATGACGACCTGACTGAACAACGTGTGGCGTGAGACGCCGAAGTTCTCCGCGGCGCGCAGGTAGCGCTTCTCGATGGTGTGCACACCGACGGTGGTCTGCACGATCATCGGAAAGACCGATGAGATGAAGATCAGGTAGATCGGCGACGCGTCGCCGACGCCGAACCAGAGAATGGCGATGGGGATCCAGGCGATCGGCGAGATGGGACGCAGGATCTGAAAAATAGGATTCAGCGTGTTGTAGGCGCCTCGCACCCAGCCCATCCACAACCCGAGCGGCACGGCGACGCAAACCGCCAGCGCAAAGCCCGCGCCGACCCGCATGAGAGATGCGCCGATGTGCCGCCACAGTGTGCCGTCTTCCAGTAGTTCGAGCGTACCTGCGATGACATCCCACGGCGTCGGGAAGATCACGCTGTGTGTGGCGAGAACCGTTGTCCACCACGTCGCGATCAGCGCGGCTATCACAGCCAGCGCCGGGAGGGTTTCTCTGATTCTATGCATTGTTGTCCAGAAGAAGCGGTTGGCGGTTAGCGGTTAGTCAGAGCGCGCCCGGCGCATTTGCTGATCATAATTACCCTCTTTCGGAAGCGGTTAGCGGTTAGCGGTTGGCAGTTGGTCGGGAGGGCTCCGCCGCGCCCCCGTGAAGGCGCGGCAGCGCCTCTGACTAACCGCGAACCGCCAACCGCCAAGCGCTTTCTGCACGTATCGCCTCGCGCACGCGCCAAAGAATTCTCGCCCAGGGCGTTGCCGGCTTCGGCTCTACGATAACCGTCATCTGTCCGCTCGCATGAGCCGTGCAGGCGAACTGATATTCGGACGCCTGCTCGAACGGCAACCGGAAACTCTGACCGGGCATCAGCAGCGTTGGGCCGAAGATCTGCGGTACATCATCGAGATTCCTCAGGACCAGAATATCGCGGATACCGAGCGTCAGGCGGATCTCGTCCGGCAAGATGCCGACATTCTCTCCCGACATGCGGCGCGCCCAGGTTCCCTTGGGAATCTCGAAGATCTCATCACGCGAATGGACCTGAATTGGAGTCAGTCCGGCCCATGCAAGGACCGCGATCGCGCCGGCCGCGAACACGAACAGCAACAGCGGACGCGCACACACAGCTACTCGTTCAGCAGGATCTTCAGATCGTGCACGTAGTCATCAGGTGCGCGCCCGTAGGGCATCAGTGCGCGCAGCCGGCCGTTGCGATCGATCAGATACGTGTAGGAGGAATGCGCGACGGTATACGCCTCGCCCCGGGTCTTTTTCTTTTCGGCGAGGACGCCATAGTCCTTGCGCACTGCGGCGAGTTGTTCGGCCGTGCCGGCGCCTCCGATGAAACCTGGATCGAAGGCGGCGAGATACTCCTTCATGCGCTCGACGTCGTCCCGCTCCGGATCGACCGTGACATAAACGACCTGAACGTCCGCCGCAACGGCGCCGAGCTTGCGGCGAGTCTGCGCAAGGGTGGCGAGGGTCGTCGGACACACTTCCGGACACGAAGTGAACCCGAAGCCGAGGACTACGACTTTACCGCGATAGCTGCGTAAGGACAGCTCGCGGCCGTCGGAACCCTGCAGCGAAAAATCTGGCGCCTGTCGCGGCGGGCTGAATACGCCTGCCTTGAACGCGGGTGTGTCCGCGGCGCGCGCTGCGGCCGCAGCTGCGAAGACGAGCGCGAGCGACAACGACAATGCAGCAGCAAAGCTGCGCAACAACGCGAGCGAATCGTCGATCGATCCGCCATTCATTTCACAGCGGCGTTTCGCGGCGCCTGTCATAGTGGAATGACCGCCGGATGCGCGCTGCGCGCGAACTGTTCATCCACATAACTATTGTACGGGATGGGATGCTTGATCGTTCCCGCCTGCAGCGACAGCTGCATCAGTTCCTCGAACTCCGGGCGGATCATTCGCAGATCGCCGTAGGTCACGCGATCGGTCGGGTTCTCCATCACGAAGCGGATGATGTTCGGGTCCTGATTGAAGAATTCACGGCGAGCGGCGATCTCGACGGCCTTCTCGCGGTTCGCCTGTTTCTCATCGAGCCACGCACCCGCACCGAGCACCTGATTCACAAGGTCCTGCACTATCGCCGGGTTTTCCGCGATCAACTCCTCGCGCACGGTGAGGACGCAACAGATGTACTTCGGCCATTCATCGCGCGTCATGCGCAAAGGTCTCGCGTATCCGGCATGCTGCGCGGCGGCGCCAAAAGGCTCGCCGGTGCAGTAGGCGTCGATGGCGTCCGCGTACAGCGCGGCCGGCATGTCCGGCGGCGGCATTTCGATGATCTCGAGTTCCTCCACGCGCATGTTCTCCTCAGCGAGGAGGCGACGCAGAAACAGGAAGTCGACTGCGAACCTGCTGGGAATCGCGACGCGCTTGCCGCTGAGCTGCCGGAAGTTCTGATAGGCCGACTCAGTGCGAACCATGATGACCGCGCCCGAACGATGACCGAGCGAGACAATCTTCACCGGAATGCCCTTGTCCGCCAGATCCATCACCAGCGGCGCCAGCATGTAGCCGGCCTGGATGCGTCCGGTCATCAGCGATTCCTTGATCTCCGGCCAGCCGTTGTACTTGTTGTACTCATATTCGAACTTTGGAGCGCCTGCAGGCGCCGTGCCGTTGACGACGGCCTTTGCCGCGCAGGCGACCGGCAATGTGAGATTGCACGTGACCGGCAGCCCGCCCACGATCAGCGCATTCGAATTTCTTTTCGTGCACGCGAAGGAGCCGAGCGGCAGCGCGGCTGCCGCCAGGCCCTGCATCACTTGTCTGCGTGAAATGAAGTGTCCGCTCACTCGACTCCCAGGCGCCGGGCGCATCAACGATTTACGTGGCCGTCGTAACGCGGCCTTTGCGGGCGCCAGTCCCGCTGGCTTTCGCGGATTCTAGCCGAAGATGTGCGGCTGGCGCAGTCTCATCGCGAACGGCAATCGCGATTTTCATCGGGTGAAAGCGCTTGACTTAACGCTCCGCGATCGCGAGCAGGTACAACGCTCGCTATGGCTCTCGGCGTCCGTGGAGCAGTGAGGCGAGCCGGCTCAGATCGACATTGCCGCCCGATACGACGATGCCGACTTTCTTCCCGGCGATCGGAATTTTCCCGCTGAGTGCGGCGGCGGCGGCGAGGCATCCGGTAGGTTCGACGATCATCTTCATGCGCTCGGCGAAAAATCCGCATGCGGCGATGAGCTCCGCATCGCTCACGGTGACGACGTCATCAACCAGCTCGCGGATGACGGGAAACGTGAGCGCTCCGAGGCGCCGGGTTTGCGCTCCATCCGCAATGGTCTGCGGCGTTTCAATAGTGACGAGCGCGCCTGAGCGAAAGCTCTGTTGCCCATCGTTGCCCGCCTCTGGCTCCACTCCAATGATCAGGCAATTCGGCTGCAACGCGCGCGCGGCGACAGCGCATCCGGATAACAGACCGCCGCCCCCGAGCGGCACGATCAGAACGTCCAGCGCATCCGCTTCCTCGATGAGTTCCTTCGCGACCGTCCCCTGGCCCGCCATCACGTGCCGGTGATCGAAAGGGGGGACCAGCGTCATGCCCTGCTGATCCGCCAGGCGTTGCGCCAGAATTTCACGATCCTCCGTATAGCGGTCATAGATCACCACCTCGGCGTCGTAGTCGCGCGTCGCCGCCAGTTTCATGGCAGGTGCATCCTGCGGCATCACGACGGCGGCTCGCATGCCCAGCACCTGCGCCGACAGCGCAATCGCCTGGGCGTGATTCCCCGACGAGAACGCGACAACGCCTCGCGCTTTCTGCTCGGGCGAGAATTGCGCCAATGCGTTGTAGGCGCCGCGAAATTTGAAGGCGCCGGCGCGCTGCAGGTTCTCGCACTTGAACAGCAGACGCGCTCCCGTCTGGCTATCCGCGGTACGAGAGCTCAGAACCGGCGTTCTGTGCGCAACACCGTCAATGCGCTGGTGCGCGGCGCAGACGTCGTCAAAATTTATCGAGAGCATCGTTGGAGAGGCCGGTCGAGGGCTGTATGTGCAGAGTGTGCTCCCAGCCTCCCGGGGCGGCTAGAGGTCGGCGTCGATCAGGCTCTTCGGCGCGGCCGGCCATCCGCTCACCAGAGCTTCTGGTCGGTGATCCTGGAGACATCAGGACGCAAGCAGGCAGCGTTTTAGCAGGCTGTTGAAAAACTCTTTCAACCGCCTGCTAGTCCAGGCCACGGGTGGCCTGGCCCAAGTACATCAGATGTGGCATGCACATTCTTATGTGCCTGATTTCGGGAGCGCAGTGAAAACCACGCCCAGTGTCTTTCATATGACTTGGGCAAGCGACGTTGAAAAAGCCCATGGATAGGCTTTTTCAACAACCTTTCAGACGCCCGAACTGCCCGCGAAGCGCGATGGTTGCGCGTTGATTCCGGATCTCAAGCTTTCGGCTACCCGCCTGAACGTCTTCGAGATGCGCTCGACCTCGGCTGTCCAGTCGCCGTCGATGCGTGCGTTGGCGCGCATCTCAAGGTCGCGAGCCAGCGTGGCGAGACTTTCGACGTGCAGATTCGCACTCGCTCCCTTGAGCTGATGCGCGCATCGTGCGATCGCCTCGAGATCGCTGCGCTTCGCCGCGGCGCTCATCTCCGCCAGCATCTCCTCGGCGCCGAGAATGAACGCGCTGAGGATCTCGTCCATCATTTCGATATCGTCGCCGGCGATGTCGAGCAGGCGCTCGCGCACGCCCGCGTCGCAGGACTCCTCGCCCGCCTTCGGTTGCTTTGCTGGCGCGACGGAGGCCGCAATCATGAACCGACCGATCACGTCCTTGAGCCGCGACAGTTCGAGCGGCTTGGTCAGATAGTCGTCCGCGCCCGCCTGCAGGCAACGCTCGCGCGTTCCTTTCATCGCATCTGCGGTGAGCGCAACGATCGGCGTGCGCCGGCCGCCGCGTTCGATCTCGCGAATGCGGCGCGTCGCTTCCAGTCCATCCATGACCGGCATCTGCATATCCATCAGGACGAGCGCGTACTCGCGGTTCTTGTACGCGCTCACCGCCTGCAGGCCGTCGGGGGCGATGTGCACCTCACAACCCAGACGCTGCAGACAGGTCTGGGCGATTCGCTGATTCACGGTGTTGTCTTCGACCAGCAGCACCCTCCCCGGATAGCGAGGAGCCGATTCGCTCAGGGCCGGCGCGACACTCGTGGGCGTTGCATGCGCACCCTGAGAAAGCATTTGCGTTTCACCCGAGAACATCCGCTCGATGCTGTCGAGCAGCGCACGGATCCGCACGGGTTTAGGCAGGCAGGTCGAAAATCCCCGCGCCGCAAAGTGTTCGATGTCGCTCGAGCCCGCGGCAGATGTCAGCAGGATGAACTGCGCCGGCGATATCTGCGGCAAACTCGTGATCTGCTCTGTCAACGCAGCACCGTCCAGATCCGGGAGATGCAGATCGAGCACCACTGCATCGAACTGCGCTGTGCGCGGTCCACGAAGTAGTTCAAGCGCTTCGCGGGCGCACGCGGCCGTCTGCACCACGTGCCCTGCATGCGCCAGCTGGTTCGACAGCACGCGTTGCGTCGTTGCATTGTCCTCGATCAGCAGCACGTGCGCGGCGCGTCTTGCGGGTTCGTGCGCTACATGTTTTTTCATGTCGAGCGGCAGGGCCAGCCAGAATGTCGAGCCCTTGCCTGGCTCGCTCTGTGCGCCCACTTCACCCCCCATCAAATCGGCGAGCTTCTGTACGATCGAGAGACCCAGCCCGGTGCCGCCGAATTTTCGCGTGGTGGACGAGTCGGCCTGCGTGAACGGCTGGAAGAGCCGGTCCAGCGCTTCTCTGGCGATGCCCATGCCGGTATCGCGCACCTCGAAACGTATCCACGCACGGCCATCCGCGCGCCTGATCGGACTCACATCGATCATGACTTCGCCGGCGCGCGTGAACTTGATCGCGTTGCCAACCAGATTCAGCAGGCACTGGCGCAGCCGTTGTGGATCGCCGAGCACCCGCTCGGGCAGCGCCGGATCGACATTCACGATCAGTTCGAGCTGCTTGCTCGCCGCCTGGAACGCTATGAGCGCCGCCACGTCGTCGACATGCGCGCGCAGATCAAGCTCGATGTTCTCTATGTCGAGCTTGCCCGCTTCGATCTTCGAGAAGTCGAGAATGTCGTTCAGGATCGTCAGCAGCGAATCGGCGCTGGCGCGAATGGTGTCGGCGTACTCGCGCTGCGCCTGCTCGAGACGAGTGTCCAGCAGCAACCCGGTCATGCCGAGAATGCCGTTCATCGGCGTACGGATTTCGTGGCTCATGTTCGCGAGGAATTGCGATTTGGCGCGAGTCGCGAGCTCCGCCTCTTCCTTGGCTGTGGCGAGCGCCTCAGTGCGTTCGGCCAGCGCGCTGGTGCGTTCCGTGACCAGCGCTTCGAGGCGAAGCGCGTTGCGTTTCAATTGGCTGATGCGGATGCGGTAGAGCAGCATACCGAGCAGCACCGCTCCCGCGATGCACAGCGAAGCGAACCAGGCGGTCTGATAGAAATGGGGAAGCAGCGTGAAGCTGAGCGCTGCGCCTCGCTCGTTCCACACGCCATCGTTGTTGGCCGCTTTGACGCGGAATGTGTAGTCGCCTGGCGGCAAGCCGGTGTAGTAGGCGGTGCGCCGGGTCCCTGCATCTATCCAATCGGCGTCATAGCCCTCGAGCCGGTATTTGAAACTCACACGCTCGGGCGCCGACAGGCTGAGCGCCGTGTACTGCAGCTCCCATTGCGCGGCGCCCGCTGCAACGCGAGCGCCGTCTGTGACTGCCAGCGTCTTGCGATCGACGATGAGATTTTCGATAACGATCGGCGGCGGCGTGGGGTTGGTCGCCATGGCGACAGGATCGATGCGCACCAGACCGCGTCCGGAAGGAAGCCACACGGCGCCGTCCGCGGCGAGCATTGCGGTCGAAGTATTGCCGCCGGCGAATTCGATGGAGCGCAGGCCATCCGCGATTCCGTACGACTTATACTTCAGCACGGGCTGTTCGCCGGCAGCGAACGCTTCGAGGTCAGCGGCGGCGACCGACGAGAGTCCACCACTTGTGATCCAGTATGTGTCGCTTTTGTCGCGCACGATGCCGAGGACAACGCCTGCTTGCGGTCCGGCTCCACGCGCCAGCGAAATCACCTTGCCGTCGCGGATGCACGCGAGTCCGCCGGTCGTGCCGAGCCAGAACGCACCCTGATCGTCTTCATACAATGCGGTGATTCGATTGGTGGGCAGACCGCTCGCCCGATCGAAACGGCGCACCACGCCGCGATCCAGAACGTGCAGACCCTGCGCGTCCGCCGAGAACCACATCCGTCCGGCGCGGTCCTCGTGAAGAATGCTGATGCTGATGACGCCCAGCTCGCTGATCTGCGGTGAAGGTTCGAGAATCCGGCCGTTCTCGATGATGTCGATGCTCTTCTCGGTGCCGATCCAGACTCGGCCTTTCGAATCCTGCGCGATCGCCTTGACCTGATCGCCGGACAACCCCGTGCGCTGGCTGAACTCGGTGAGCTTGCCGTCCTTGAGACGGAAGGCGCCGCGACCGATCGTGCCGAACCACACGGCGCCGCTCTTGTCCTCCAGCACCGCGCGTACGCGAACGTTCTCGAGATTGAAATCGCGCGCCAGATACTCGAAGCGGCCCTCTCTGTAACGGCTGAGACCGGCTTCCGTGCCGACCCAGATGCCGCCATCGGCGCCCTGCACCATCGTCCATGCCACATGACCACGCAAGCCTTCCGGGGCGCCGAACGCTGTGAACTTGCTATCTCTGAGGCGCAGCAGGCCGCCGCCATACGTTCCGATCCACAGACTGCCTTCCGCATCCTCATGCAGCGCGCGCACTTCACTACTCGGTACTTCCGCGGTGTCGAGCGCGCTCACAGCGCCGCCATTCACGCGCAGCAACCCGCCTCTCAGCGTGGCGACCCAGAGATTGCCGTGGCGATCGTGACGAATTGCGCGAACGATGCTCGGCTGCTGGCCGCGCAGATCGAATTCGCTGAAGCCCGCGTGCGTGCTGCGGTAGAGGCGACCCTTGTCGGTGCCGAGCCAGAGCACACCCGCGGCGTCTTCATGGATTGCAGTGACCACTTGCCCGGCGTGCGCCGGATCGAAAGCGACGCGTTCGGCGCGACCGGATTCGACCCGGTACAGCCCCGCGTTCTCGGTGCCGATCCAGAGTACGCCGTCACGGTCCGCGCGCAGGGCGCGAATCGGTGCGTTCTGTACGGCGCCGGTCAGCGCAACCCGGTGAGTCGACTTGCCGTCATGACGAAACAAGCCGGCCTCGGCGCCAAACCAGATATCGCCGTCGCGATCCTCGGCGATCGCCCAGACAGGGGATTCCGCGAGCGTTGAATCGGCGTCGACCACATGGAATCTGCCTTGCTCGACGCGCAGCACGCCGGCCGCAGTGCCGACCCACAGATCACCGCGCCGATCGACGTATAACGACTCGGCTGAGTTGCCCTTGAACTCGGGTGTATTGCGCTGGTTGAACATGACGAAGCGCACGCCGTCGAAGCGCGCGAGGCCATGATGCGTGCCAAGCCAGAGATAACCATCGCCGGTTTGCGCCAACGCCAGGACAGTGTTCTGGGGCAGGCCGCCATGCCCGCTCTGCCAGTTGTCCATGACGTACTGCGACAGAGATTTGTCCGGACTCAGGGCCATCGCCGTGGGCGCGACCGACAGCATGATCCACGCGCACAGCTGCACCAGGATGTCGTGCAGCCGCGTGCGGTGCGCGCACGGAACGCAAAACGCCGTCGCGACCACGAGGCGCGCTTCCGTGAGACGCAGCGACCCCAGAATAGACAAAAGCGACGCGCAGGACGGCATGGCTTTCTGTATCGCCCGTTCACTTCGTTGCTTTAGCTGCTTTCGGCGCTATACGACCGTCGCTGAACGCCGCTGCGCCGAAACTGGTAAGCCCGTCACGTTGCAGGACGATCGTATCGGAGCTGGAAATGTGCGGCGCAACTCAGCAAGAACTCCATTGGTCAGCGCCGCGCCTATATCCTGGGCAAGCCGCCGAAACGATGGAAAATCTCCTCAGCCGGGGAGGGGAGATTTCCGGAGACGGTCTGAACGCTCGCGGATAGATAGCGCTCGGAGGCGGAAAATACTTTTGCGTACAGACTACGGCACAACGTCTGTGCGTCCGCGCCCACCCAGTTCGCAGGCAGCAGGGAAGCGGGAAGCAGTGGATCGCGCAGGTGAATCTTTCGATATTCGTGTAGCAGCAAAGTCCTCAGAACAAAGGCCGTATCCGGCGCCGTCAGTGCGCGTTGCGCCGAGAGCCCTTCCTCGAGCGGGCCGAACATCTGTATGAAGCGCCGGTAACGTCGGGCGAGGTCCCCGAAGTCCCATCCCATCGCGACCAGATTCGCGTCCGACGTGTGCGTGACGATAGCGCCCTGAATCACGATGAGTTCGCCGGTCGATTCGAGCTCAGCGAGGCGGCTGCGAATCATGTGCTCCTTATGGGTGGGATGAGCGAACACGCTCGGCGTGAGCTGCCCAAAACCGAGCCAGTTGAGTTCGTCGCGCAGGCTGTCGCGTGATCCCTTCAAGGACGGCGGCATGATGACCAGCGTCCACTGACCATCCCACGCGTCGGGCGCCACGCCGTAAATTCGCTGCGTGGCTTCGGCGAAGCGCGCCTTGCCGTGGCTCGTAAGACTGTAATAGCTCGATCGTCCGCTGCGCTGCGAACTCACCCATTGCTCATTGGCGAGTCGCCCGATCGATGTTCTCACCAGTCGCTCGGTGAGCCCGAAGGGTTCTGCGAGCTGGATCAGACTGCCGAGCGCGATCATGCCGCCGCGCGGCGCAATGGCGTCGCCGAGGATGGTCACGAGCAGCGAGCCGCCGCGCAGCGGCCGCTGCTTGCGGAAACGCGCGAGCAGAGCGTTGGTCTTCGCGATGAATTGATTCGCTGCTTTCTTCGCCATTGTTCGTCGGAATCCGGGAGCCCGCCTGAAGCGGCGAGCGCGCTGCGTCATGACACAGGAAGAATTGAGATACTGCAAGAACTGTGTCAGATTATCGCATCGATCACCCGGCCGTCACGGAGCAGCGATGTACACCCAGGGCCTCGACTCACTCGGAGCGGATTGCCTGCATGCCGCGCCCCTTGACGGCGCTGCGCTGGAGAATCGCTTCCAGACCAAGGTCGATGCGGACGAGCGCATCGAGCCGAAGGATTGGATGCCCGACGCCTACCGGCAGACGCTGATCCGGCAGATCTCGCAGCACGCCCATTCGGAAATCGTGGGCATGCTGCCTGAGGGCAATTGGATTACGCGGGCGCCGTCGCTGCGCCGCAAGGCGGTGCTGATCGCGAAGGTGCAGGACGAAGGCGGCCACGGCATGTACCTGTACAGCGCGGCGGAAACGCTGGGCATTTCGCGCGATGAGCTGATCGAGCAGCTACTGTCCGGCGCAGCGAAGTACTCCAGCATTTTCAACTATCCAACGCCCACCTGGGCCGACGTCGGCGCCATCGGCTGGTTGGTCGACGGTGCGGCGATCATGAATCAGATTCCGATCTGCCGTTGTTCGTACGGCCCGTACGCCCGCGCGATGGTGCGTATCTGCAAGGAGGAAAGTTTCCATCAGCGCCAGGGATTCGAAATCATGATGACGCTCGCGAAGGGCGCGCCCGAGCAGCATCGCATGGCGCAGGACGCGCTCGACCGATGGTGGTGGCCCTCGATCATGATGTTCGGCCCGAATGACGCCGCCTCGAAACACACGGCGCAATCTATGCGCTGGAAGATCAAGCGCTTCAGCAATGACGAGCTTCGACAGAAGTTCGTCGATGTCACGGCGCCGCAGGCGGAGTTCCTGGGCCTGAAAATTCCGGATCCCGACTTGCAATGGGACGAATCGGCGCAGCACTACCGCTTTGGCGCGATCGACTGGAATGAATTCCAGGAAGTCCTCAAGGGCAACGGCCCATGCAATCGCGAACGGCTCGAAGCACGGCGCGGGGCGCATGAAGAGGGCCGCTGGGTGCGTGAAGCGGCGATGGCGTATGCGGAAAAACGGCGGAATCGTGAGT
>JBOHZJ010000012.1:0-3091 GCA_050738395.1 Steroidobacter sp. | reverse complement strand
GGGAGCGGGGCCTCTATTATGAATGGCGGAGAGGGAGGGATTCGAACCCTCGTAGGGACGTAATGCCCTCAACCGATTTCGAATCGGTGCCGTTGTGACCGCTTCGGTACCTCTCCGCGGGGCGGCGATTCTATATGGCGCGGGATGCTCCGGGAAGCTTGTCAGATTCGCCGTACGCTGAACGGAATTTACGGCCGACGGTCGAACATGCCTGTCCCTTTACACTCATACGCCCACCGGTCGACACTGCCGAACGTGAACAAACTCACCGCCCTGCTCCTGAGCGCCGCGCTCACCTTCGGCGCAACTTCCGCGAGTCACGCCGATCCGGACGATCTGCCGGATATCGGCAGCCCCGCCCAGGCGATGCTGACGATGGATGACGAGTACCAGATCGGCCGCATGATCGTGCGGGGCCTACGCGATCAGGATCAGATCCTGGAAGATCCCGAAGTCACCGAATACATCCGCACCCTTGGTTATAAGTTGTCGAGCCAGGCCCACGATGGCGGGCAGCGCTTCAACTTCTTCATGGCCAGAGAGAATTCCATCAACGCGTTCGCGCTGCCGGGCGGATTCATCGGCGTGAATGTGGGACTGTTGCTCGAAACGAAGAACGAAAGCGAACTCGCAGGCGTTCTCGCGCATGAAATCGCGCATGTCACGCAGCGTCACATCGCACGCGGCGTTGCTGCGCAAAGCCGATCGACGCTCGTATCGACCGCGGCAATGCTCGCGGCGATCCTCGTGGGCGCAGCGGCGGGAGGGGGCGATGCGGCGATGGCTGGCGTCGCGGCCGCGCAGAGTCTCGCCATTCAACAGCAGATCAGTTTCACCCGATCGAATGAAAGTGAAGCCGATCGTGTCGGCATCGGCGTTCTCGCGCGCGCAGGTTTTGATCCGCAGGGCATGCCGGCCTTCTTCGAAACGATGAGTCGCCATGCGGGAAGCAGCGAAGTGAACATCCCCGAGATGTTGCGGACGCATCCGGTAACAAGCACGCGCATCGCGGAGACCAGAGAACGCGCCGCGCAACTCGACGTCGAGCCCGCACCGGACAGCCTGAGCTATGCGCTCACTCGTGAGCGTTTGCGCGTGTTGTCGACTCCTCCAGGCGAGAATGCTCGTGCGTACTATGCAGCCGTCGTCCGCAACGAACCGGATGCAACATCGGCGCAAATTTACGGTCAGGGCCTCGCCATGATGATGTCCGGCCAGCCCGACAAGGCGGCGGCGATTTTCGAGCGATTGCGCAAGGCGGATCCGACCGTGCTCCAGTATCACACCGCGCTTGGGCAAGCGCAGTTGCTTGGGAATCAGGGCGATGCTTCGCTGGCGACGCTGAAGCGCGCGCGCGAGCTATTTCCGCGGAACGTCGCCGTGACGGTTCGCTACGCCGAAGCGCTGATGCGGCTCGGGGACGCCCCGCGCGCTCACGAGATTCTGCTCGATCTGTTCAATGTCGTGCCGCCGACTCCGGAGCAGGCGCGCCTCACAGCCATGGCTGCGAATGCGGCGGGCGACGTCGCGGATTCGTACTACTACATGTCGGAATATCATTTGCTGAGCGGCGACCTGCCGCTCGCGATCAATCAACTGCAACTTGCACTCGCAGTGCCGAAGCTCACGGACGTGCAGCGCGCGCGCTTCGAGGCGCGCCTCGATGAGGTTCAGCAGGCGCTGCCCAGGCGCAGTGCGCGTCGCCCAGTTGCTAACAACGGCGGTCGGCGACTGTATTGATACAATGCCCGGCGCGCGTTCGCGCACCGTTGATAATTCTTCCTGATGAGGTTCTCCACGCATGTCCGCCATGGTGCGCGTTTTCGTTTTGATGCTGTTCGCCGCTCTCGCCGCCGGTTGTGCGGCGACGCCCGGGCGCACCGCAGGCGATGATCGACTCGAGAACTTCAATCGCAGCGTCTACAGGTTCAACGACGCAGTGGACCGCGCGGCGCTGAAGCCAGTCGCAAAAGGCTACAAGAAGATCACGCCGCAATGGATGCGCATCGGAGTCGCCAACTTCTTCGGCAATCTCGAATATCCCGTAACGGTCCTGAATCAATTTCTGCAAGGCAAGGGCAAGGACGGACTGCGGGATACGGGGCGCTTCGTCCTCAACACGACGCTCGGCGTCGGCGGCATACTCGATGTCGCGACAGCCATTGGACTTGAATCGAATGACGAGGACTTCGGCCAGACGCTGGCCGTATGGGGCGTCGGCTCAGGCCCCTATGTCACGTTGCCGTTCTTTGGCCCTTCGTCGGTGCGCGACGCGCCCGCGCGAGTGCTCGAGTTCTTCGTCGATCCGCTCAGCTTCGCAGACATTCCGTGGGAGACGGAGTGGGGCAAGCGCGTTCTGAACGGCGTGCACTCGCGGGCCGAACTGCTCACGCTGGACCCAACGCTGGAGCGCACTTTCGATCCCTACGCGTTCATACGCGATGCGTGGGTCCAGCAGCGCGAGTTCGACATTTTCGACGGCAACCCGCCGCCGGAAGTACTGGAAGAAGAATTCCTCGACGAAGAAGAACCGGCGCCCGAGCCGACCGATGATCCCTGAGGCCCTCAGGATGTCGTCGCGCCGGCGGGCGGGCTCGCGCCGTTCGCGGTGAACAGATCCTCGACCTCGCTGATGCGCGCAAGCGCATTGATCTGCCCCGGCACGTTCGCGAACTGGATCTGCTGTCCGCGTTGTCGCGCAGCTCTAAGCCACTCGATCAAGAGCGCGAGACCCGCGCTGTCGCCTTCTGCGACGCCGGCGAGATCGACGCTGATTTGCGGCGCACTGGCAAATCCCTCGCGGCTCTGTTCGAGAATATCGACCACTGTCGCGGCGTCCAGCACACCGCTCACCCGGAACTGACCGTTGCCGAGCGCCTCGAGGCGCGCCTTGCCGACGGGGGCGGCGAGGCTCACGATTTGGACGCAGTCGGCTTCTTGACTGTGCCGCTCGCGACTTGCGACTCGAGTCGCTTGATCACAGCCTCGAGCCCGTTCTGCTGAATTTCCGCGTTGAAATCCGTGCGGAAGGATTTCACGTACGACACACCCTCGATCTGCACGTCGTAGGCCTTCCAACCCTCCTGCGTCT
>JBOHZJ010000011.1:0-2328 GCA_050738395.1 Steroidobacter sp. | reverse complement strand
AGCATCGAGAGCAGATCGAGCAGCAGGGGATACCCCTCGTACACGTACACAATCAGGCCGCCCAGCAGCCAGAAGACCACTTCCATCAATGCACTTCCTGCTTCAGAACGGTTGACAGTGGACAGTTCACAGTTGACGGTTGAAGTTGAGTTGACGGCCAGACACAAAGCGCCGGCTTTGCCTTCTGCGACCAATCATCTGAATCCAGCGAAGTAGAATACTCAAGCGGGCGATCCGAACATCGGATCGGGTTCAAAGTTTGGCCACGGCAAAGCGGCTAAAGTGTTTG
This sequence comes from Steroidobacter sp., assembly GCA_050738395.1. Classification (GTDB taxonomy): domain Bacteria; phylum Pseudomonadota; class Gammaproteobacteria; order Steroidobacterales; family Steroidobacteraceae; genus Steroidobacter. The sequence goes on along the minus strand of JBOHZJ010000011.1, from coordinate 2,039 downwards.
TTTTCTGTTCCAAATCAGCAGGCTCTCAATGTCAATACTGGGGTTCGCGGGACGCTGGCCAAACTCTGTCGATATTCACGCGCAAGACCGATACGTTCAGGGCCGCGCTGCTCGATCGACCACCCTGCCGGCAACGCCCGCTAGCTGTCATCGAACTCAGTCATCGCTGATTTGCGCCCCCTCTGTCCACCAGGCCCAGGGCGTCACCGTTGCGGTGCACGGCAGGCCGATCTGCCCGGCTCAGGGGCAGAACCCGCAAAGTGCGGACTCCGCGGCCAGAATCCATGCAGCCTATGTCCAGGAAGGTCGCGGCGCTCTCGGCCGTCTGCTCGGATCTTTCGCGGTCGCGATAGTAGATGAAACCGCGGGCCTGGTTCTGCTCGCAATTGACCGGATGGGCGTCGAGCGGATGACCTGGACGGTTTCAGGCGGCGCAATCGCCTTTGGATCGTCGGCTGAGCATGTCGCACGTTTCCCCGCCATCGATGCATCGCTGCGCCAGCAAGGACTCTACGACTTCCTGTTGCTGCACATGATACCGGCGCCGGACACTATCTTTACGGGCGTCCACAAACTGCGTCCCGCGACAGCCGTAGCCTTCCAGGCAGGCCGCGCCGAAGTGTTCACCTACTGGAAACCAACGTTCGAGGAACGTCGTGCGGCGCCCTTCAAGGCGCTCCGCGATGAATTACACGCTGCGTTGGAAAGCGCCGTTCGCGAATCCCGACCAGATGGCGCGACCGGCTCATTCCTGAGCGGGGGGCTAGACAGCTCCACGGTTTCCGGAAAGCTTGCGAAGGTCGCCGATCGTCCGGCGCGCACTTTTTCGATGGGATTCGGCGTCGACGCCTACGATGAGCTCAAGTACGCAGATATCGCCGCCCGTCATTTTGGCTGCGAAGCGCTGCAATACCATGTCACGCCCGCCGACGTCGTGTCCGCTTTCCCGCTGATCGCCAATGCCTACGATGAGCCCTTCGGCAATTCTTCCGCAGTGCCCACTTACTTCTGCGCGTTGCGCGCGCGCGAGCAGGGCGTCACGCATCTGCTCGCGGGCGATGGGGGCGATGAAATCTTCGGAGGCAACGAACGCTATGCGCGTCATCGCGTCTTCGATATGTATTTCCGGATTCCGACCGCGCTGCGCACCGGCGTTCTGGAACCGCTGGCGCCGCATCTGCCAGGTGAGGACGGCTTCAAGCCGTTGAGCAAGCTGCGCAGCTACATCCAGCAAGCGCGCATACCGCTGCCCGAGCGTCTTGAAACCTGGAACTTCGTCTATCGCGAAGGCGACGCGATGCTCGATCCCGAGTTCGCGCAGAGCATCGACCCGCGCTCGCCGATCAACGTCATGAGTGAGGTGTACGCGGCGGCGCCGGCCCGCTCGACGCTGAACAAGATGATGTATTACGACTGGTATTTCACGCTCGCCGACAGCGACCTTCGCAAAGTCGGAACGATGTGCTCGCTGGCTGGCGTCGAGGTGTCCTATCCGATGCTGGACTCACGCGTCGTCGATCTGGCGAATCGCGTAATGCCTGGACAGAAGATGGAGCGTCTGGAGCTTCGCTCTTTCTACAAAAAGGCGATGCGCGGCTTTCTTCCCGAACAGATCCTGACCAAGACCAAGCATGGCTTCGGCTTGCCATTCGGCGACTGGCTGAAAACGGATGCCGCGCTCGCCGACATGATCTACTCCTATCTCAGCGACCTGAAATCCAGACGAATCGTCCGGTCCGGCTTTCTGGATCAGCTCATCGACAGTCAGCGGGCCGGTCACGCGATGTACTACGGCTACGCTATCTGGGATCTCGCGATGCTCGAGGCCTGGCTGCAGGCGCACGCTGTGCGAGCGTGATTGACTGCGCTCGGTGCACTCCCCAATAGCCGATTGTGTTGGTGGTACGCCGGGTGTATGTCCTTTTCATGGGAGTGCACCATGGAACGTAGAGAATTCCTTGCCGCCTCTGCTGCGCTGGCTGGCTCGATCCTATCAGTCCCGGAGCGCGCGGACTCTTCACCCTGTCGCGCCTTCCATG
>JBOHZJ010000010.1:0-13624 GCA_050738395.1 Steroidobacter sp. | reverse complement strand
GACGGCTCTCCTCCTGGTCTCGTCTGGACTCTCATCGCGCGAAGCGCTCGCGCAGTTTCGCTTTCCAGAATTTGCCCGTGGAGGTGCGCGGAATCGCTTCCAGGAATTCGAAGCGCTCCGGCAACTGCCACCTCGTGAACTGTTGAGCGAGGTGCTCGCGCAGTTCATCCGGAGTAGCCGTGCGGCCTGCTTTGAACACGACGCACGCGAGCGGGCGTTCGCTCCACTTCACGTCCGGGATCGCGATGATCGCCGCCTCGGCCACCGCATGATGGGCCATCAACAAATTCTCCATGTCGACCGAGCTGATCCATTCGCCGCCCGATTTGATGAGGTCCTTGGTGCGATCGACGATCCGGATGTAGCCATGCGCGTCGACCGTCGCGACATCGCCCGTGCGCAGCCAGCCATCGCTCGTGAACTTGTCGGGCTCGACCGGAACGCTGTGGTAGCTGCCTGTAATGAACTGGCCGCGAACCTGAATTTCACCACGGCTCTGACCATCCCACGGCTGTTCCGCACCATTGTCGCCAGTGATGCGCAGATCGATGAGCGGCGCCACGATGCCCGCGGTCGCATAGAGTGAGTAGCGCTCTTCTTCGCCCAGATGCTGCAACTCCGGCTTGATGAACGCGCCGCTCGCAAGCGGGCTCGTCTCGGTCATGCCCCAGCCTTGCAATACGCTCGCACCATATCGGGCGAAAGAACGAATCAATGATTCGGGAACGGCGGAGCCGCCGACCAGCATGCGAATGCCCCTGGGCAAAGAATAGCGTTCCGGCTCGGCCTCGAGCAGCTGCAGTAAACCGATCCAGATCGTCGGCACGCCGAGCGCGTATGTCGGCTGCTCTCTCATGAACAGATCCAGTAGATCGGCGGCGCCGAGGTGCGGCCCGGGAAATACGAGCTTGATTCCCATCATGGCTGCGCCGTAGGGAATGCCCCAGCAGTTCGCATGAAACATCGGCGTCACCGGCAGCACGCTGTCGTGCGCTTTGAGCCCCCAGTGATCCGGCTGATTGCCGACCAGCGTGTGCAGCACCATCGAGCGATGCGAGTACACCACGCCCTTGGAGCGCCCGGTGGTGCCGGATGTGTAGCACATCGCGATCGGGTCATCTTCGTCGTGCGCCGGGTACTCGAAACCTGCCGGAGCGCTCGCGAGAAACTCCTCGTAACTGACGAACGGCGCCTGCACGTCCGCCCCGGTCAGCGGCACGACGATGATCTTTTCGAACCTCACCTGCTCGCGAAATTTGTCGAGCAGCGGCAGCAATACGTCATCGACGATGAGAAAGCGATCGTCGGCGTGATTCGCGATCCATGCGATCTCCTCGGGCGCCAGGCGCAGATTCAGCGTGTGCGTGACTCCGCCCGCCGCGGGAATGCCGAAGTAACATTCGAAATGAGCGTAGTGATTCCAGCTCAGCGTCGCAACGCGATCGCCTTTCTCCAGGCCGGCGGCAAGGAGCGCCGCAGCCAGTTGCCGCGAGCGGCGATAGAAGTCAGCGAAGCGATAGCGATGCAGCGACTTGTCGGGCAAGCGACTGACCACTTCCGATTCAGGATAGATCTTGCCCGCGCGCTCGAGGAAGCTGTTGATGGACAGCGGCACGCGCTGCATCGTTGACTGGATCATGATCGCCCCGCCCCCGTGAGTATCGTTTCAGCTCAGGGTAACGCAGTGGAATCGGCGGGTAAAAGAGCAGGTTGCGTCGCCTGGAAAATTACGAAATGCTAACGTCCGCCCATGCCGGACAACTCGTTCACCCGTTCGATAGCGCCCTCGGGCGCCGTGAAGCTCTCCAGCAGCGATGCTGAGTTTGTGTTCAGCCGACCTGGCCGGGGAATCCTGCTGATCGAGGCGGCCGGACACGATGCCGGTCAGTTCGGGTCGAGCACACTGGATGAGATTGCGAGCGCATTGCTACGCGAGCGACCGCTCGAGCTATTCGTCGATACACGCGCAGCCGTGAGCGTTGCGCCGCGAGTTCGCGACGAGTGGACGGGATTCTTCTCGAACAATCGAGCCGACCTGATCGCCGTGCACGTACTCACCAGTTCGAAGTTCGTTCGACTCGCGATCGCGGTCGCGCAATTGTTTTCGAAGACGGGCAACCTTATCCGTCTCTACTCCGCCCCGACCGCGTTCGAGGCGCAACTCGAAAAAGCCCGCGCGCGCACGACGCTTCCCGCTCGGCCGCAGTAGCTGTTCAAGGGGGGCCTGAGTCTGGGGTTTCCCGGGAATGTCGCGGAGGGCGGCATGCCCGCAGCCCGCAACCTTACATTCCGTTCGGGCTGAGTTTGTCGAAACACTCCCGGAACAAAGAACCCTGGTCTTGCGCTCATCCATAGAATCCAAGGGCGAATGGGCGACAGGCGATCATTGTGATTTACGCAGGCATTCTGGGCAGCATGAACACGCGACGAGCGTTGGGCTCATCCAGCTGCGCTTTGGGATAGCACCGGGACAGCGCGCCGCTGCGATGATCCAGCAGGTCCGGTCGGCGCGCCGCCATGTCGTCGAAACTCTCGCCTGACGCCGATCTCAGCGTCATCTCTTCGTTCATCAGCACCAGATACCCCCACGTGATCGTCTCGTGATACTTCGCGGCCGCTCCTACATGCTCGACGTACGCCGCGAGGCGTTCGCGGAACTTCACGGCGCCTTCGGGAAAACCATAGCGCTGCAGATAACGCCAACCGAACGACAAATGGCGTCGGTGCGTGAACTGCGTCGGATCAAGGGTGAGCGCCTCAAATGCGTGCAGCAATTCATCGTCGGTCGAATGCAGGCCAGACGCGGCTGATTGCATGTCGATTCTCCAGACATAGGGACGCAGGGATGCGCCAAATACAACCGAGACCCTACGGCTTCTTGCGTTTGCCTCGAGTCGCCGGGGCGCCGGCGCGTGCAGCCGACGTTTCGACCAGCAAATGACTGTCACTCGCCCGCAGTTTCAGGCCGTAGACCTTCTTCAGATCGCGGATCTGCGCAAGGGTCTCATCACTGAACGCGCCTTCGCCCTCGAACGCATGCAGCACGATGCCCTCGATCAGGTCGCCCAGCGTCATGCCCTTCAACGCCGCGAGCGCTTTGAGGACGTTCAGCATCCGCGCTTCCAGCCGGACTCCGGTCTGAACCCGGGTTACACCGACATTCTCGGGCGTCATATGGTATCTCGGTAGCTTGGTACCAAGTTACCTGAATCCAAGGTGCGCTGCAAGCAAATGACGGCTGACTTCGTCAGCAGGAAGGCCGTCGGCAGAATGGCTGTTCTCGCAGCAAGATGGCCTGCGGCAGGTCAGAAAAGACGCCGAGCGAATTCAGCGCCGGGCCGGATCAGATGTTTCACTCCGTCTTGTCGCGGGCGCGGCGTTGCCTGCGAAGGCCATCCTGTCTGGCCTGCCGGAGGCCTTCCTGCCAGCGGCTTGCCTGCCCCCGCGGCCTTCCCGCCGACAAGTCGGCCGTAATTTCTCCGTTCCCTACCACGCTATCCCGTAATCCTCGCCGTGATACGCCGCGCCGCCCCACATCGTGCCGTGCTCACGGTCGAACCAGATGGCCGTGATGGGCCCTGAATTGACCGGCAGGAACTCCAGTTTGTAGCCCTTTTTCGTGAGCTCGCTGCGCACCCATTCGGGAACGGAGTTCGTAAGCGTGAGCCTGCCGGGAAAGGATTCGTGCGCGCCGAATGAATCGCGCATCTGGTAGCTCGTGATGTTCGCCGCTTCGGCCGCTTCCTGAACGGTCATGCCGAACTCAACGACGTTGAGGAAGAACTGCAGAAGGTTCTGGTCCTGCGTGTCGCCGCCCTGGACGGCGAAGGCGAGAAACGGTTTGCCGTCCTTGAGCGCCATGGACGGAGTCAGGGTCGCGCGGGGTCGTTTGCCGGGTTCGACGACGTTGAAGGGGTTGTCGGCTGGGTCGAGCACGAAACTCTGCATGCGCTGGCTCATACCAATGCCCGTCTTTCCGGCGATCACCGCCGGCAACCAGCCGCCGCTCGGCGTGACCGACACCACCCAGCCTTCGTTATCCGCCGCCTCGACGCTCGTTGTACCGAGACGAAAGGTGCGATCGAATTCGGCGAGAGCAGTCGGACTCCATTGATTGGGCTTTGGCTTTTCCGTCTCCGGTTTCACCGTCCGCCACGCATCGAGCTGCGATCGAAACGGATTTTTCGCCTTCTGAAACGGATACGGATCGCCGGGCCGCGCATCGGCGTTGTTGCGATCCTCGGGAATCAGCTTCGCGCGTTCGCGTGCGTACTCCTTCGACAGCAGCCCGCGAATCGGCTCCTCCGGCGGGAAGCGCGGATCGCCATAGTAAAAATCACGATCGGCGAACGCCAGGTTCATCGCCTGATAGATCGTATGGATGTAACGCGAACTGTTGTAGCCCATCGACTTGAGATCGAAGTTCTCGAGGATGTTCAGCGCCTGCAGCATCGCCGGACCCTGCACCCAGTGCGTGAGCTTGTAGACCTCGATCCCCTTGTAGTTCGTGCTCACCGGCTCTTCCAGATAGACGCGCCAGTTCGCGAGGTCTTCCGTCGTGTGCAGTCCGCCGAGCTCGCGCGAGCCGCGCACGAACTCTCTCGCAATGTCGCCTTTGTAGAAGCGATCGTACGCGGCCATGATGGCTTTCTTGCGATCCGCGCCGGACTTCAGCGCAGCGGCTTCGCTCTCGACGAGTTTGCGCAGCGTGGCGGCGAGTTCCGGCTGGCGAAAGATTTCGCCTGCCTGTGGTGCAACGCGCTCCTTGCCTTCGTGAATCAGAAACGTGCGGCGCGACTCCGGCCATTTACGCAGTTCGTCCTTCCAGCGCTCCATCAGATCTGCAGTCTGAGCTTCGATCGGGTATCCATCGGCCATCTCGATCGCAGGCGCCAGCACTTCGGCGAGGCTCAGCTTTCCGTATTCGGCGAGCATGACCATGAGGCCGCCCGGCGTGCCTGGCGTGACCGCCGCAAGCGGACCGAACTCCGGCGGATACTCAAAGCCCTTGCTCTTGTAGAACTCAGGCGTCGCGCCGGTCGGCGCCACGCCGAGCGCATTGACGCCGATCACCTTGCGCGTGTGCGGGTTGTAGATGAGCGCCTGCGTCTCCCCACCCCAGCTCAACGTATCCCACATCGTCGAGGTCGCCGCGAGCATTGCGCAGGCTGCGTCGACGGCGTTGCCGCCGTTCATGAAGATGCGCGCCCCGGCAGTCGCGGCGAGCGGCTTGCCGGTCACCGCAACCCAGTGCTGACCGTGCAGCACGGGCTTGGTTGTCTTCGCGTGTGTCGCGCTGGCCAACATGATCACCGCTGCAATGGCGATCTGAAACACGAGTCTGAAGCGCATGGTCAACTCCGCGAGACGGTCGGAAAGAAGAAGTCTCACACAGAGCGCCCTGAGATCACAGCTGCGACGTCGTCCGTTGCGGGTTCTGCGTTGCGCGTTGTGCGCTCAGAGCCGGACGTCCAGCTTTCTGCGGATAACGGACAACTCACGACGGACAACTCGCGTTATGAGCCCCGGTGTACTCTGCGCCTGTGGTGAACTTCAGCTGCGAGGCCGTGCATGAGCGACGTCATTCTGCATCACTACCCCATGTCTCCTTACGCCGAGAAAGTTCGTATCGCTCTGGGCGTCAAGGGACTTGCGTGGCGCTCGGTCACCATCCCGGTGATCATGCCCAAGCCTGATCTGACGCCGCTGACGGGCGGGTATCGCAAGACGCCGGTGATGCAGATCGGCGCCGATATCTACTGCGATACGCAATGCATTCTGCGTGAGCTCGAGCGACGCTTCCCCGAGCCGAGTCTGTATCGCGGCACGGATGCAGGAACGGCGAACGCCTTCGCGTTCTGGAGCGAGCGGAATCTGTTTTCGCCTGCCGTGGGCCTCGTCTTCGGGGGTCGTCCTGATTCCGTGCCGGCGGGCTTTCTCGAGGATCGCGCCCAGATGTCAGGTCGGGAGATCAATCTCGATCGGCTGAAAGCTGCAGCGCCGATCCTGATCGACCAATTGCGACCACAGCTCGCGTGGATCGACGCGATGCTGGCGGATGGCCGGCCGTTTCTCATGGGACAGCATCCCACGCTCGTCGACTGCGCGATCTATAACCCCTGCTGGTTCATTCGCAGAAATCTGGGCTCCGGCGCCGCGCCGCTCGCGGAGCTGCCGCAGTTGCTGTCATGGATCGAGCGCATGCAAGCAATCGGGCATGGCGAGTCCGTGGAGCTGAATTCGCAGGAAGCGCTCGCCATTGCGAAGGCCGCAACGCCTCAGGCCGAGGCGCGCACGGACGCCGGCGACCCCTTCGGACGCAAGCCTGGAATCACGGTCCAGGTCACGCCCGACGACACCGGTCGCGATCCGGTCGCGGGCGAGTTGATCGCATCGTCACCGGAAGAAATTGTGATTCGCCGCAGGGACCCGCAGGTCGGTGAAGTAGCGGTGCACTTTCCGCGCGCGGGATTTGTGGTCAAGCCGGCTTGAGGACGAGAATTGAGCAGAGAAGAGCCGCAAAAGACCGCATAAAGGAGAATGAAATAAATGATGACTGATGGAGGCCTGGACGTAGGCAGTAGCCGCTGAAGCTGCGGTAAGCGGTGACGAGCCGCCAAAAAGAGACGCCCCGCTCGCTCGCGCGACTCGGGGCGTCCACTATGAATTTGATTCTTTTATGCGGTCCTTCGCGGCTCTTCTCTCCTGGGCTTATTCCGTATTTCCAGAAACCGTCGCCAGCGCCTCCTTCCGCGCGGCTTCGAATTCATCGCCCGGCGTCCACGTCGGCATCGTCTGCGCGTTGGCGACGTTGAGCCCCACGTAGAAGCCGAGCTGCGCGTCCTGAATCATGCCGTCGTAGTTCCAGCTGTCGTTGATCTCATCGGACTGCTGGTGATAGTGCTTCGCTTCGTACTCCGCGTGCTGCTGCTTGCCCCAGTCCGCGGGCTTGCCGATGAACTCCGTGCCGGTGTCCAGATACAAGGCGGGCACGCCGATCTTCGCGAAGTTGAACTGATCGGAGCGATAGAAATAGCCGCGGTCCGGATACTGATCGGCGGTGACCGTGCGATCCTGCATCTGCGCGATCGCGTTCACGTAATCATCGAGCGTCGACTTGCCCTTGCCGATGTACACGATGTCCTTCGCAGGGCCCCAGATGTTGCCGCCGTCGAAGTTGATGTTCGCGGCGATCTTGCCGGGTTCGATCGTCGGATGCTCGGCGTAGTACTTCGAACCGAGCAGTCCCTGCTCTTCCGCCGCGACGAACAGCAACATCACCGAGCGACGCGGCGGCGCCGGCAGCGCCTTGAACGCCTTGCCGATCGCGAACAACTGGGCGACGCCCGAGGCGTTGTCCATCGCGCCATTGAAGATCTTGTCGCCGGATTCATTCGGCTCGCCGACGCCCAGATGATCATGGTGCGCGCTGTAGATCACGTACTCATCGCTCACTTCAGCGTCGCCGCCTTGCAGCACGCCATACACGTTTGCGGTGCTCGAGCGATTGATATCGTTGCTGAACTCAAGCGAAGTCGTGACGCCAAGCGGCACGGGTGCGAAGTCTTTCGACTTTGCGGACTCGATCAGCTTGTCGAAATCCTGGCCGGCGAGCTTCACCAGTTCGCGCGAAGCTTCTTCGGTCAGCCACGCCTTCGCCCGGATGTGCGGTTCACTCCCTGCGGGCAGTTCGACCTGTTCGCCGGTCCACGAGGTCTGCACCACCTGGAACGGATAGCCGGCCGACGGCGTCGTATGAATGATGATCGCACCGGCCGCGCCCTGCCGCGCCGCGCTCTCGTATTTATATGACCAGCGTCCGTAATACAGACGGGTGTCGCCCGAGAACAACTCCGGCGTCCAGTCCGGATCGTTGTTCAGCATCAGCAGCACTTTGCCCTTGAGATCCTGACCTTTGAAATCGTCCCAGCCGTACTCGGGCGCCTGAATGCCGTAGCCCACGAACACGACTTCTGCATTCTTGATGGACACCTTGTCTTCCTGCACGCCGCTGCCCGCGATGTACTGGTCCCACCATTTGAAGGACACGGACTTGCCATCGCGCTTGAACGACCACTGTTTCGGCATGTTGGCCGTGACGCCGACCACATCGAACGTCTGCTGCCACTCACCATTCGGACCGCCAGGCGCGAAGCCGATTGCCTTCAGCTGCTCGACGATGTAGTCGCGCGCCTTTGCATCGCCGGGCGTTGCAGGCCCGCGGCCTTCGAATTCATCGGATGAGAACGTCGCGATCTGGTCTCGCAGGTAATCTGCCCTGATCTGTGTTGCCGCAGTCTTTGCGTCGGCGCTGACCGAAGCGGCAGGCGTCTGTGGTTCAGGCGCGGGCGTCGGGTCCTGGCGTTTGCACGCGGCGAATGCGAGAGGGAGGAGAGCGATCGCGCAGAGCGCACGAATGCGTCGGGAATCTGTATACATTTGAACTCCGATCGGGCCAGTAACGGTCGCGCGAAACTGTAGCAGAGAAGAAGTGAATAGCGGGCGACGGACAGCGGACGGGCCAGAACGGGCCCGCAGCGAGTCTCACGCGCGACTTCGCCGGAAATCGAGTTCTGGTCTATCGTCCACTCTGGAAACTCACGTCAGAAGGACACCCATGAGCGCCAAAGAGTTCGAAGCGTCGAAGCAAAGCGGCTTGCATCGCGAACTGGCGAAGCTCGTCGGAGAATGGGAAGGGATTGGGCGCGTGTGGTTCGAACCCGGGAAACTTGCCGAAGAAGCGCCGATCCGTGGCGCGATTCGCTCCGTACTGGACGGCCGATTCGTCGTGCACGAATACGAAAGCACGTTCATGGGAGCGCCGCAGCAGGGCCTCGCCATTTTCGGCTACCACCTCGATCGCGAACGCTACGAGGTCGCGTGGATCGACAGCGGCCATAACGGCACGGCGATCATGTACTCGACGAGCGAGCGCACGCGCGGCCCGCTCAACGTGCTGGGCCACTATGGCGGCGATGGCGATGATGCGCCCTGGGGCTGGCGCACGACGATCGAACTACCCGATGCAAATCGGCTCGTGATCACGTCATACAACATCACACCCCAAGGCGAGGAAGCCAAGGCGGTGGAGGTCGTTTACCAGAGAGTGCGCTGAGAATCTGGAAAGGAATAACCACAAATCGGCGGACGTCCCTGTCCGCTGATGTTGTGCGTTGCGCGTTGTGCGCAGGTCGCTCCGCGGCTTCCTGCTCACAACTCACGACAGACAACTCACAACAGCGAAGCCTCAGAGCTTCAGCACCGCTTTGACCGAGCCGTCGACCGCGCTCGAATCAACGTAGCCGATAGCCTTCGCATCGCCGGCGACGAACGCTTTTACGTCTGCATCGCTCTTGAGTTCCTTCGGCGGCGCGCCCTTGCCTGTGAAGACAATGCGCGCCCAGGTGGCTTTGACCTGCGCCGCTGAGCGGCCGGTCGCCTTCTGGTAGAAATCGCCGCGAATGCCGGCGGATTCCGGCTGGTCGGCCAAAGCTGCAGCGCCGCCGTCCGGATAAGACGTCGCGGCGCCGAGGTACAACGCCGCCACCTGCTCCGCCGTCATGTTCGCGGCAGGATTCTTGGGATTGACGATGACGACGATTTCGGCGTTGGCCGCCGCCGCGCCCAGTGCGAGCGCCGCTGCGATCGCCAATGATTGGATCTTGATGTTGCGCATGGCTGGTTCCTAGAAAATGAAGTCGAACGACGCGCTGATCATGTTCACATCGCCGTCGAAGCCTGGCTGCACGCTGTTCATCATGCCCACGCCGTCCCTGGTGTCGATGTGATCGAACTGCAGCTTCACGAGCGCCGCCTTCAACACGGAGAAGCTCGGCACGTCGTAACGCACGCCGAGGCTATACGAGTTCTGATCGTTGTTGCCGGACGCCAGGATCATGTTCACGCCCGCGGCGAGCGCAGCAAGAGGGCCCACGGCAGGGATCGCGTTCGTCTGCTCCACGTCGTCCCGACGCGTCATCGCGACCGTCGCATAAGGCGTCAGACCGCCGAAGCGACGGCCATAGGTTGCGTAGGCGCTGTGCATGTCCGGGACGATGTAGGACTCAGTGCGCCGACGCGCGAACTCCGCGATGAGGACATTCGAGCCATCGTCGTATTGCGCGCCGACATTGAGGGTGACGATGCCAACATCTCTGAAATCGATTTGCTCCGCCACGCTCGCGCATCCCGGGCAGAACGCCGCAGGAATGGAGTTGAGAGCGCCGGCAAGGGCGTCGATCGAGGGGATGGCCAACTCGAGTTCGGACTCCGAGTAGCCGATGCGCGCAGCGAACGAGTCGTACTCGCCCGAGACAACGAGACCGCCCCAATTTTTGGCTTCGACGTCGTCCTCGGCCTCGCCTACTTGCGTCTTGCCCTCGCCGTAATACGGATTAATGGAGACCGTGACCGGCCCAAGCGTTTCGCGCCACGTGAGATCCGCACCACGCAGCTGATAAACGGGAGAAAGATTGTAGACCTCGAGCGGCGGACGCACCCAGGTGTTGGCGTAGCCGATGAACACGGAGTCGGAGAACATGAATGTCGGAGCGCGGAGATATCCAGCGCGCGCGCTCAGGTTGGCCAGCGGCTGTACGCGTACATACGCCCAGTCGAGATGCGGCGCCCAGTCGGACGTCAGATCCGCATACGCGACTCCCTGTACGGTCGCGGAAACGAAGTCATTGAACTTCGCACTCACCTGCAGACCGAGCTTCGAATCAATGGCGAAGCTGCCGTCGGAATCGATGCCTTCGGGCTGGCCGACATAGCCGACCGCGGCCTCATCGGTATCCGTTTGTGCGTAGGCGGCTGTCGAGAAGCCGCTGTAGGAGAAATCGACCGCGGACGCGAGCGACGGCAGAGCCGCAGCTACGGCGAGCGCGATGAGGGAAACACGTGATCGCATGATCTTGAAACTCCGGTCTGACTTGGACTCGCCCCTGTATCGGCGCAATGGGCATGAGCTGGATGCGACAGTCGCCTGATCGTCGCGCAAGCAATCCTCATGCAGCCCTCTTCAGGGGTTCCCTCAGCGCCGGACGCAGTTCTCACTCGCTGGCGTGTAATCAGTGCGCCATCACAATTGTTGAAAAAGTCCGTCCTGGACTTTTGCAACGTCGCTTGCGAAAAGCGTGGTTTTCGCTGCGCTCCCGCGTACATTCGCTTTATGTCGAATGCTTCTCGCCATCTTCTTCTTATTTATGGCGGCCACGTCGGCGGACGCACCGAACAAATGGTGAGCGCTGTGAGGGAAGGCGTCGCCGAATCGGGTGATGACGTCGCGGTGCGCGCTTTGCCCGCGCTCGAAGCCGGCGTCGACGACCTGCTGTGGGCGCATGGCTTGCTGATCGGGACGCCGGAGCACTTCGGCTACATGTCGGGCGCCGTGAAGGACTTCATGGACCGCACGTTTTATCCAGCCGAAGGCAAAGTCGAAGCGCTGCCCTATGCGATCTTCGTGAGCGCGGGCAACGATGGCGCGGGAGCGGTCAGTTCAATCGAACGCATCGCGCTCGGCTACAAATGGAAACGAGTCGCCGAACCGCTGATCGTCAAGGGCGAGTTCACGGAAGCAGCGCACCAGCGCTGCTTCGAACTTGGTCAGATGATGGCTGCGGGATTGGCCATGGGCATTTTCTAGAGCGAAGCCGCGTTCCGCTATATTGCGGCCGGACCTGTGGGTGACGCCGAAGGCCACATAGCGCTGTACGAGATCTTCTTCGAGACTGACAAGGCCGATGTGAAACCCGAGTCGGCGCGTGCGCTCGGCGAAATCGCCAGACTGCTCTCGTCGAGGCCGCAACTGAAGATTCTGGTCGTCGGTCATACCGACAATGTCGGCGTGCTCGATTACAACCGCAGCCTCTCGGAGCGGCGCGGACAATCGGTCGTCGACGCGCTCGCGAAACAGCATGGCGTCGCGCGCGATCGCCTGACCGCAGTCGGCGTCGGCATGGCCGCGCCGGTCGCAAGCAATGACAACGAGGCTGGGCGCGCGAAGAACCGCCGCGTGGAGTTGGTGAAGCGGTAGGAAGAAAGAAGTGACTGGTGACTGGTGACTAGCCAGAGCGCTGCGCGCCTTAATCTCTCGAGTCGTCGGATGAGCTCGGCTGGCGTCCGGCGTTCCAGTCACTAGTCACTAGTCCGTGACGCAATCGGCTTCCGCGTCGCGGTGGATCGGGGAAACTCGCAGGTGCGCTGTAAGCGTCCCACGGTTTCCCTGCTGATTCGAACGCCGTTCACATCAATCGGGGCGACCACAAGCCGATAGCGCATCTTGAAGACGGTCGATGCGGCCGTCGTGAGTGCGACATGGAACCGATCGGCGCGATTTACATCCCGGATTTTCTCCCGCTGTTGTCACTGACGGTGGCGATTACCGCTGCGCTGATCGCAGCCGCATCGTACAGGCGGCGGAATCATCGCCCGACGACTGAATCGTCAATGCCGCGCGCCGCTGCGCCCGCAAAGATCATCTATCGCGATGCGCCGACCGTGCGCGTCGTCGACTCACAGCGCGTCGATCGCCTTCGCAAAGTGGCCCGGCTCGCGCCCGGCGAATACGTAGACGTCGTTGAAACGCGCACCGGCCTGCCGCCGCGTTTTCGCATCACGCTCAAACGTATCGTTGCGTGCGACGAAAGCGCGGTTGCACACATTGCCGTGGAATTCGGCGGAACCGCGGTGAGCTGCGGCCCCCTGGTCGAAGAAATCGGCTTCAACGAATTTGTCTTGCCGCGCGCCGCCCGCGATGAACCGCGCAACGCCGTTTCTCATTACCAGGAACGCGGCGACGCGCTCGATTTCATGCGCATCAAACTGCGTGGGATCGATGCAGCGGCCGGTTGGGCCGACCTCGATGTGATGCAGGTGTCGGGGCATTGGCCGGCGGGCTGACCTGACGAAATGACGCCCTGCCGCAGGCCGTCATTCCTTCTATCCTGAGGCTATGCCCCGCAAACTGCCCCGCGCCTTCTATTCTCGCGAAACGCTGCTCGTCGCGCGCGATCTGCTCGGTATGCATCTGGTCCATCAGGGGCCGGGCGGACGGCAGATCGGACGCATCGTGGAAACTGAGGCGTACAAAGGCCCGAAGGACCTGGCGGCGCACTCTTCGCGCGGACGCACACAGCGCACGGAAGTGATGTTCGGTCCGTGCGGGCACGCCTATGTGTACCTTATTTACGGCATGTGGAACTGCCTGAACGTGGTGACCGCGGCCGATGGCGTTCCACATGCCGTACTGATCCGCGCTCTTGAGCCGGTCGAGGGTGTCGATCACAGCACCACGCACGGACCAGGCCTCCTGTGCCGCGCCATGCACATCGATCGCTCGCTGAACGGCGCAAATCTGCTGGGCGAGACCTTGTGGATTGAAAAGCCGACTCGATATCGAGCTCCGCTGATTGCCCGCAGCACCCGCATCGGCGTGGATTACGCCGGCGACTGGGCGCAGAAGCCGTGGCGGTTCTTTGACCGGAACTCTATATATGTGTCCACCGTCAGCGCCGCCGTTAGACGGCGGGCGCTTGACCTGAGAAATGAGGGCCTGCGGCAGGACAGCTATCGCCATGAGGGCCTGCGGCAGGATGGCTTTCGCAAGAGGGCCGCTGGCAAGTAG
>JBOHZJ010000009.1:0-15764 GCA_050738395.1 Steroidobacter sp. | reverse complement strand
TCCGTAGCCCTGTTCGTGCTCGCGGGACCGCTGACCGTGGCCATCTATCACTACGGTCAGTTTCGCGCCGCCGACGTCGAAATGACTCACCTGGCTCTGATGGCGTTCTCGCTCGCGCTTCTCGGCTGGAGCCTGATCAAGGTGCTGGCGCCCGGCTACTACGCACGGCAGGACACGAAAGCGCCGGTGAAGATCGCATTGCGCGCCCTGGGCGTGACGATGATCCTCAATCTGCTCGTGGTGCTGGCTCTGGCGCTGACCGGACATTTGCAGACGCCTGGTGCACACGCGCTGCTGGCCCTGACGAATGGCGTCGGCGCCGTCATGAATGCGGCGATGCTGTATCGCGGTCTGCGCCGGCAGCAGGTGCTGCGTCCTGACGCGCGAATGCGCTCGCTTCTGGTCCGCATCGCAATCGCGAGTGCTGTGATGGGCGCGGCGCTGTGGTGGTTCGGCGGGAGCGTCGCCGAGTGGATTGCGGCGCCGATCGTCCATCGGCTGATCTGGTTGACCGCGCTGATCGCAGGCGGTGCACTCATCTATTTCGTCATTCTGCTGGCGCTCGGCGTTCGGGTGAGACATTTCCGCGTCCTGTCAGCGGCAGCGGCCGAGGAAGGCTGAGGTCTGCGGGCGGGCCCGCGGTTCGGCGATGCGCGCGCGCGTCCCCTATAATGCCGGTCATCCGCTTGACGATGGGAGCACGAGGCCGCGATGGAGCTCGTTCGGGGCCTACATAACCTGCGTGCGCGCCATCGCGGGTGCGTGCTCACGATCGGCGCCTTCGATGGCATTCATCGCGGCCATCAGGAGATGATCCGGATCGTGCGTTCGTGCGCACAAACGCATCAGCTGCCCGCCGCGCTGTTGTCATTCGAACCCACTCCTCGCGAGTACTTTGCGAAGGATCTGCCGCCGGGCCGGCTGACGCGCTTTCGCGAGAAGGCCGACGCGTTGCAGCGCTACGGGGTTGATCGATTCGTGTGCCTGCGGTTCGACGAGCGGATGCGTTCGATGTCGCGGGAAGCGTTCATCGGCGACGTGCTGGTGGAGGCGCTTGGCGCGCGGCACATCGTCGTCGGGCGCGATTTCAGATTTGCGAAGGATCTCGCCGGGAGCGTAGCGACGCTGCGTGCGTACGGATCCAGCGGCGGCTTCAGCGTGACCGAGGCGCCGCCGTTCGAGATCGACGGCGAGCGCGTCAGCAGTTCCCTGATTCGGTCCGCGCTCGATGTCGGCGATATGGCGCGCGCCGCGAAATTTCTGGGCCGCCCGTATCGAATGACCGGTAAGGTCATCGACGGCGCGAAGCTGGGCCGCAAGCTCGGCTTTCCGACGGCGAATCTGCGACCGCATAGACGCGCAACCCCGCTGGCCGGCGTATTCGCCATACGGGTCTCGGGCGCCGGGTTGAACAATGCTCCAGGCGTTGCAAGTCTGGGTACGCGGCCGGCGGTCAATGGCAAGGAGCTGCTGCTGGAAGCGCACGTGTTCGATTTCGACGGCGATCTGTATCGTCGCTATCTGCACGTCGATTTCATCGAACGTCTGCGTGATGAGCTCTGGTTCCCGAACGTGGACGCGCTCGTGGAGCAGATGCACAAGGATGCGGCGCGCGCCAGGCAGATCCTGGCGAGTGAACAGCGGACAGTGAACAGCGGACAGTGAGAGACCCGATATGAATCGCCCAATGCTCTGGTTCAAGACGTAGACAGTGAGTGACCAAATGATGTCGCATGACGTTCTTTTCTTTCCCTGTCCGCTGTCCGCTGTCCGCTAGTCACTTCTCCTATGGATTACAAAGCCACCGTCAATCTTCCCCAGACCGACTTCCCCATGAAGGCGGATCTCGCGCGTCGCGAGCCCGAGATGCTGAAGTGGTGGGAAGAGCAGCAGATTTACTCGAAGCTGCGCGAGATCGCCCGCGGACGACCGACATTCATTCTCGCGGACGGTCCGCCATACGCGAATGGCGCTCTGCATCTCGGTCATGCGATCAACAAGACGCTGAAGGATGTGGTCGTGAAATCGCGCACGCTCGATGGTTTCGACGCGCCGTATGTGCCGGGCTGGGACTGCCATGGATTGCCGATCGAGCATCAGATCGAGAAAACGCGTGGCAAGGAAGTGAGAAAGCTCGAACCGCGCGCGTTCCGACAGGCGTGTCGCGACTATGCGATGGAACAGGTCAATGTTCAGCGCGAAGAATTCAAACGCCTCGGCGTGATGGGCGACTGGGATCGTCCGTACATGACGATGCAGCCGGAGTATGAAGCCGAGCAGCTGCGCGCATTCGCGCAGATCCTGCGCAATGGCCATATCTACAAAGGGCTGAAACCGGTTCACTGGTGTCTGGATTGCCGCTCGGCGCTCGCGGAGGCGGAAGTCGAATACGAGGACCGGACTTCCCCGGCGATCGACGTGCGATTCGCGGTGCGCGATCCCGCCGATCTCGCGCGACGATTCGGCTTGCAATCTCTGCCGCGCGCATCGGCGAGCGTCGTGATCTGGACCACCACGCCCTGGACGCTGCCTGCGAATCAGGCGGTCGCGCTCGGTTCGGAGATCCGCTACTCGCTGATCGACGCCGGCGCTGAGTTGCTGGTGCTCGCGACCGAGCTCGCTGACGCAGTCCTCGCACGCGCCGGTGTGACGCAGTCAACCCGCATTGCCGAAGCCGCAGGGGAAAAACTCGAAGGCGTGCAACTCGATCACCCGTTCTATGAACGCGTCGTGCCGATCATTCTCGGCGAACACGTCACGCTCGAAGCCGGTACCGGCGCAGTGCACACCGCGCCCGGGCACGGTCAGGAAGATTATGTCGTCGGCCAGCGCTACAAGCTCGCGGTCGACAATCCCGTCGGCAGCGACGGCCGCTTTGTGGCAGGCACGCCTCTTTTCGAAGGCGAGCGCGTGTTCGATGCGAACAAGCATGTGATCGCCGTCCTCGCCGAACGCGGCCGCTTGTTGAAAGAGGAAGTGCTGCGCCACAGCTATCCACATTGCTGGCGTCACAAGAGCCCGGTGATCTTTCGCGCCACCGCACAGTGGTTCATCGGCATGGAACAGGTCGGCCTGCGCAAGTCCGCGTTACGCGAGATCGGCAAGGTGAAGTGGACGCCGTCATGGGGCGAGAGCCGCATCGGCAACATGATCGCGGATCGGCCCGACTGGTGTATTTCGCGACAACGCATCTGGGGCGTGCCGATCGCGTTGTTCGTACATCGCGCAACTGGTGAACTGCATCCGCGCTCGGCGCAGCTGGTCGACGCCGTGGCGGATCGGGTCGAGCGCGATGGGATCGACGCATGGTTCGACGTCGATGCAGTCGAACTGCTGGGCGCCGAAGCGATGGAATACGAGAAAGTGACCGACATCATGGATGTCTGGTTCGATTCCGGCGTGATGCATCAGTGCGTGTCGAAGATCCGACCCGAGATCACCGCGCCTGCCGATCTCTACCTGGAAGGCTCAGATCAGCATCGCGGCTGGTTCCACAGTTCGCTGCTCACCTCGGTCGCTCTGCACGATCGCGCACCGTATCGCGGCGTGCTCACGCATGGGTTCACGATCGACGACAAGGGCCGGAAGATGTCCAAGTCGCTCGGCAACGTCATTGCGCCGCAGAAGGTGATCGGCATGCTCGGCGCCGACGTACTGCGATTGTGGATCGCCGCCACCGACTACGCGAACGAGATGAGTCTTTCGGACGAGATTCTGAAGCGCGTCGCCGAATCGTATCGGCGCATTCGCAACACGACGCGCTTTCTGCTCGGCAATCTCGCTGGATTCGATCCGGCTGTGGACCAGACGGCGCTGCGCGAGATGGTTGCGATCGATCGCTGGGCGCTGTGGCGTACGCAGCAATTGCAGGAAGAAGTCATCGCCGCGTACCGCAACTATCAGTTTCATCTGATCTATCAGAAGGTCCACAACTTCTGCAGCGTCGATCTGGGCGCGTTCTATATCGACGTGGTCAGGGATCGGCTCTACACGACGCCGGCGAAAAGTCATGCACGCCGCTCCGCGCAGACCGCGATGTACTGGATCGCAGAGGCGATGGTGCGCTGGCTTGCGCCGATTCTGTCATTCACGGCTGAGGAGATCTGGCGGTCCATGCCGGGTCAGCGCAGCCAATCAGTGTTCTTCAATACGTGGGTGTCGGCGCCGCAGGGCGCGGGCGAGCGCCCGACGATCGATTGGGATTCGGTGTTGAAACTGCGCAGCGCCGTGGCGCGAGAACTGGAAAAGTTGCGCAATGCCGACGCCATCGGCGGGCCGCTCGATGCAGAAATCGATGTCTACTGTGCGCCGGCTCTGCTCAAGACGTTGCAGGCGTTCAGTGGTGAACTGCGGTTCGTATTCATCACGTCCGAAGCGCGCGTGCACCCTGCGGACCAACGGCCGGCGAACGCGGCAGCGGCCGAGGAGGGCGACAACAACATCGCCTGGGTCGTCGCACGCCCAAGCGCCGCGCCGAAGTGCGTACGATGCTGGCACAAACGACCGGACGTGGGCAGCCATCCGGAGCATCCCGAGATCTGCGGACGTTGCGTCGGCAATGTGTTCGGCGCCCCTGAATCGCGGCAATACTCATGAACCAGAAACGTTGTCTGTTGTCCGTTGTCCGTTGTGAGTTGTCCGCAGAAGCGTCGCTCTGTTTCTCGCGCAGAACGGACAACGGTGAACGCACAACGCGGCGCTTGCAGGAGCAATGATGAATAGCGGTCCATTGGCTCGAGTCTGGTTCACGCCCACGCGCGGGGCGAGCAACTGGTTGTGGTTGTCGTTCTTCGTCGTGATCCTGGATCAGGCGACCAAGGCGCTGGTCATCGGTGCGGTGAAGATGCAGGAGGCGATCGCGTTGCTGCCGATCCTCGACATCGTTTATCTGGAGAACACCGGCGCCGCCTTCAGTATTCTTGCGCAGGCTTCCGGCTGGCAGCGCTGGTTCTTCATCCTGCTGGCATTAGGCGTCAGCATCGTGCTCATGATCTGGTTGCGCCGGATCCGTGCTGATCAGACGATTCTCGCCATCGGTTTGTCGCTGGTGCTGGGCGGCGCGCTTGGCAATGTGTTCGATCGCGTCCTCCATGGGTACGTCGTGGACTTCATCTACTTCCACTGGCGCACCTGGTATTTCCCCGCGTTCAACGTCGCCGACAGCGCAATCTCGATCGGCGCCGGCTGTCTCCTGATCGACGCCTTCCGCGAGAGCGGGCAGGACCAGCGCACAGCAGACGGGAAGCGGACAGCGGACAGCGGACAGTGATGGAAAGACCAACCGGATTGCGACATTGCTGCGTCATGCACCGCCGCTCAACACCGTCGTGCGCGCCCTCTAGTGGCTTCACTGTCCGCTGTCCGCTGTCCGCTATTCACGCATGAAGATCCTTCTCGCCAATCCCCGCGGTTTCTGTGCAGGCGTCGACCGCGCCATCGATATCGTGGAACGCGCCATCGAACTGTTCGGCGCTCCGATCTATGTACGGCATGAAGTCGTGCACAACCGCTATGTCGTGGAGCGTCTGCGCAACCTCGGTGCGGTGTTCGTCGAGGAACTGGATGAAGTGCCCGACGATGCAACGGTGATCTTCAGTGCGCACGGCGTATCGCGCGTGGTTCAGGACGAAGCGAAGCGGCGCGCGCTCAAGGTGTTCGATGCGACTTGCCCGCTCGTGACCAAGGTGCACATGGAAGTGGCGCGCTACGCACGCGAGGGCCGCGACGTGATCCTGATCGGACATGAAGGACATCCGGAAGTCGAAGGCACGATGGGGCAGTTCGATACGTCGTTCGGTGGTCGCATCCTGCTGGTCGAGACGCCCGAAGACGTGGAGCACCTGCACGTGCGCGATCCTTCGGAGCTCGCATTCGTCACGCAGACGACCTTGTCGGTCGATGACACGCAGCGCGTCGTTGACGCGTTGAAGCGGCGCTTCCCAACCCTCGCCAGTCCTCGCAAGGAAGACATTTGCTATGCGACGCAGAATCGTCAGGACGCCGTCAAACGCCTCGTGGGCCAATGCGACGTCATTCTGGTGGTCGGCTCGCCTTCCAGTTCGAACTCCAATCGGCTGCGCGAAATCGCCGAGAAGGCGGGCATTCCCGGCTATCTCGTGGACGGGCCCGAGGACTTGCAGCGCGAGTGGTTCGAAGGCAAACACGCGGTCGGCGTGACGGCGGGCGCCTCGGCGCCTGAAGTGCTCGTCGAGCGCGTCGTCGCTCGAATCCGGGAGTGGGGTGGGGATGCGCCCGTGGATCTGAGCGGGCAGCCGGAGAACGTGGTGTTCAGCTTGCCGCGCGAACTGCGCGTGCCGTTCCCGGCGCGGTCGTAGGCTGTTGAATCGTTCAGTCAGCGACGTGAACGACATATGACGCTGCGCCGCTCTCGGGCGCAGACCAACTGACTGCGACGACATAAGTCACCGGCGTCGTCGACAGGTCGCGATTGATGGAGCCCAACCCGCTCGGCAGACGGCGTTCCACCTCTGCTTCCCAGCAAGCCGCTTCCTGTGCGGCGGCGTCCTGCGGCGATTTCGATCTCACCCTGGCGCCGCAGACGACGCCGATCGTACCGGCGTAGCCGACGCGACCTTCGCCATTCTCACGAATGCGGGCAGCCATCACATCCGCCAATTCGGCGGCCTGCAGATGCAGCTGCCCCTCGGGAGTCGTGTGTACGTTGTCGAGATACAGAGCAGCGATGCCGACCGCGCCCACGGCGATGACCAGCAGCGCCGCCAGAGTCTCGATGATGGTAAAGCCTGCGCTACGCATGAATGCGCATCCTAGCAGGACGTCGATCGACGCCTGGCTACGTGACCGGGCATTGCAATAGACGGTTGCTGCTGTCCCGCCGTGCGATGCGCGGCCGGCCGGTGTGGCTGATGATTATTGCGCGGGCATGCTCCGGACCGCGGGCGTCGCAGAACACAATGGTTCCGTTCACCACGCCTTGCACATAGGGCCGGAATGAATACGCCAAACGGTTCGAGGTGATGCGCCCGTTGGGCCAACCCTGGTACACGGCGAGCACCGCTTCTTCAGGGTCGCGTTCGGGCAGTTCATCTCGATCCGAGTTGACGAACACCAACCAGCCGCCTGTCCACTCCGTGCCGCGATTCGCGCATGTTTCCTGGTCCTGCGTCTTGCACAAACTCACGACCACGCCGCGCTTGATCGATTCGCTTCGCGCCAGAAAGAGCGCGTGAAAGAAGTCGTTCACGGCCGCGGTGCGCTGCGCATCGCGCAGCAGATTGCCGAAACTGGGCATGGCCAGTGCGCCGATCACGCTGATTACCGTCAGCGCTGTCAGCATTTCTATGAGGGTCACCCCGTGTGCGTTGCGCATCCTGCGCTCCTTTTGTGGGCCATTCGTTGCTGTCTGGCCGCTGCCGTCGCGAGTGGTCAGTGTGCCGCGGCCTCAGACTATTTTTGGAGGCATTTCCCGGACTTTTGCACAGAATCTCGCCTCACCTGGATGCCCGCGCTATGCTCTGTCGAGAAATGTTCACCGATGGGCCCCACCGTGATTGCCGGTCATTCCGACTTCAACCTGACGCGTGAGCAGCTCGTGCAGCAGCTGCAGGATCACGGCCTCAAGCCAACCGCTCAGCGCGTGCGCATCGCAGAGATACTGATGAGCGCCCCGACGCACATCACCGCGGATCAGATCCTCGCGACATTGCGCCGCGGCGGTGAGCGGGTCTCAAAGGCCACCGTGTACAACACACTGAAGGCGCTCGCGCAGCGCGGTCTGGTCCGGCAAATCCATCTGGACCCGGAGCGCTCCGTCTACGATTCCACCCGCGTTCCGCATCATCATTTCCATGATCTGGAGACCGGCGAACTCAAGGACATCGACCCGGGCGACATTGCTTTCAGCCGTTTCCCGATCTTGCCGGAGGGTATGGAGGCGGAAGCCATCGAGGTGGTGATCAGGCTGAGAAAGAAGCGGTTAGCGGTTAGCGGTTAGTCAGAAACGGCAGGCCTCGTTCCTTGCTCTCGTCCGAACTAACCGCCAACCGCTGACCGCCAACCGCTTTCGGCCGACCGCCTTTGCGGCCCGAAGCCGAATCCGTATACTTCGCCCCCCTCGCCGGGTAGCTCAGCCGCCGGAGCAGCGCACCGAATTGCGACGCGACTGCTGTGATGCTCGAGCGAAACGGCAGTCGGTACAGTTTCGGGAGCAGCCGCAGTCGGCGCCTGGAAAGCGACCGACGCGGTTGAACAAGCTTTTGGAGTTTCGGCCGGTTTAGCTCAGCTGGTAGAGCACATCATTCGTAATGATGGGGTCGGGGGTTCGAATCCCTCAACCGGCACCAGAAATGGAAGGGCAGCCTACGGCTGCCCTTCTTGCTATGGGAAAGCGCAGCACCGCAAGTTGAAGGAGCAGCGGCTGCGTCTGCAGTTTTCCACAGATATGGAAGGACTATCCCGTTCCACGCAAGGCTGCTCCGTGCACTCCGTGTCGCGAAAAACACCCAAACCCCATCGCACCAAATCGCAGCGCCGCCTGACGCGGGCGCGAATGTTCGTGTACCGGATTGCGGTGCTGCTCGCGGCTGCCATTCTCGAGCTGCTCTGGCGCACCGGCCGCATTCGGATCATCGGCGGCGACGCTCTGGAAGCTTTGCTGCGTGAACACGGCGCGGTCGTGCCGGTGTTCTGGCATCAGCATCTGCTGATGTGCGGTCGCTTCATGGTGTCGGGCCGCATCGCCGGCCTGAAACCGGGCTTCATGATTTCGCCGTCGGTCGATGGTCAGGCTCCGACGATGCTCGCGATGAAGTACGGCGCCCACGTCGTCCGCGGCTCCGGCTCGTATACCGGCGTACGCGCGGTTCGCGGCGTCCATCAGGCCATCGTCAAGGACGGGATTTCGCCCGCCATCACGCCTGACGGGCCGCGTGGACCGCGCTTCCGTTTGAAGCCGGGGGCGATTTTCACGGCGCAGATTGCGGGCACAGCAGTAGCGCCAATCGCGTACGCGGCGAAACCGGCGCTGGTGCTCAAGACCTGGGACAAGTTCATCATCCCGTCGCCCTTCGCAAAAATCTGTATCGCTATCGGGGAGCCGTATTCGCCGCCAGCGCAAATGGATGCGACGCAGATGGAAGCGGCGCAACGCGAAGTGGAGCGGCGCCTGCTGGAGACGTATCGAGAAGCACGACGGAGCCTCGAGTCCGTGGTCGGTAGTCCGTAGTCCGAAGTGACGACCAGCACCGGCCGCGCTCTTCTTTCTGGCTACAGACTACGGACTCTGACGTCGGACTACGGAGTTTACCTTCCCACAATCCTCGTCCACGCATTCCTCCGCCTCGATCTGAATCGTTGCGTGCGTGATTCCAAAGCGCTCGGCCAACACGATTTTTGCATTCTTCAGCACGAGCGAATGATCCGCGTCGCTGCTGACTGACGCGTGCATGGTCAACAACGTTTCCTGCGGTCCCACCAGCCAGGCGTGGACGTGATGCACATCGCGGATCGCCGGGATCCGCTGTTCGAGCGTGCTCCGCAGTTCGCGCAGGTCGAGCCAGTCTGGCGATCCTTCCATGAGGATGTGCGCGGAGCGGCGCACGAGCGACCACGCACTGCGCACGATGAGAGCGCACACGAGCAGCGAGAGCAACGGATCGATCGGCAGCCAGCCCGTCCACAGAATCATGACTGCGGCGATGATCGCGGCGAGCGATCCGAGCAGATCGCCGACTACATGCAGCGCGGCGGCCGAGATGTTCATATCGTGCGCGTCGCCGCGGCGAAGCATTGCAAAAACAAGCAGATTGACCGCGAAGCCGATGGCGCCGATCCACAGGACGAGCCGCGCGTCGACCGGCGCTGGATTCAACAATCGTTGTACGGCTTCGACTGCAATCCACGCGACCAGAAAGAGCAGAGCGCAGCCATTGATGAACGTCGCAAGGACACGCAACCGCTGATATCCGAACGAACGCCGGTGGTCGGCGGCGCGGGCCGCGATGCGCGTCGCAGCCCAGGCGAGCGCCAGCGCCGCCGAGTCGGTGAGCATATGGCCGGCATCGGCAATCAGTGCAAGCGAACCCGCGAGCACGCCGCCCGCGAACTCGATCAGCATGAAGGCGCTGGTCAGCGCGAGCGCCGCTCCCAGCAGATTTCCCGCACCATGCGAGTGGTGGTGCTCGCCGCCGTGGCCATGATCATGGTGGTGCGCGCCGCTCATGCGATGGAGGATATGCCAGCGACATGGGATTACAAATCGGCGGAATCGGGTGAATGCGATTGGATTTACCGCCTTTCACGTCTAACGTGCCGCCTGTCCAGGTAGTTACGATCGCAGCCGCCTCATGCAGATCTCCGTCGTCATTCCGGTGTGCAACGAAGCCGGGAACATCGCACCGCTGGCCCGGGAAATTCAGACCGCATTGATCGATCATCGACCGTTCGAAATCATCTTCGTCGACGACGGCAGCACTGATGACACCGCCGCAGCGGTTCGCGCCGCGCGCGATGCGGGTATCGCGGAAATCCGCCTGCTGCAACACTCGCGGCGCGCTGGTCAAAGCGCGGCTCTCTGCAGCGGAGTGGACGCGGCCCGTGCGGAATGGGTAGCCACGCTTGACGGCGATGGGCAAAACGATCCAGCAGATATTCCCGTGCTGTGGAAAGCGCTGATCGCTGCGCGCGAACCCAGGTTGAAACTCGTGATCGGTAATCGCACTGTGCGCAGGGACACGTGGCTGCGCAGAGCGTCATCGCGTGTCGCGAACGTTGTGCGCGGACGACTATTGCGCGACGGCACGCCCGACACGGGCTGCGGCATCAAGGTCATGCATCGCGCGACGTTCCTGCAGCTGCCGCGTTTCAGTCATATGCACCGCTTCCTGCCCGCATTGTTTCAGCGCGGCGGTGCGCGTGTTCTTTCCATTCCTGTCCGACATCGCGCGCGTACGCATGGCGTCTCGAAGTACGGCATGCACGATCGTCTCTGGGTCGGCATCGTGGATTTATTCGGCGTAGGTTGGTTGATCATGCGAACTCCGCCTGATGTTCAGATCACCGAGCGATGAGCGCGGCCTTCGAGCGTTTCGTGCGCGCAGGACGAAGCGGTCCGGGAGAAGTTCGGCGCGACGTTCTGTGGCTGCTGGGACTCGGGCTCGTTCTGATCGCCACAGGCATTGGCCTGCGCGATCCCTGGCCCGCTGACGAGCCGCGCTTCGCGCTGATCGCGCGCGACATGGTCGCGACCGGGCAATGGCTCTTCCCCGAAGTGGGCGGAGATCTCTACGCGGACAAGCCGCCGCTGTTTTTCTGGATCGTCGGCGCCTTTCTGCTGCTGACTGGTTCGATCCGCGTCGCCTTGCTTCTGCCGGGGCTGCTCGCGGGATTGGGCGCGACGATCCTCATCTACGATCTCGCGCGCCGACTGTGGAATCGAGAGGTTGGATTTGCCGCCGGTCTGGGCCTTCTTGCGACCGTGCAATTCATCTGGCAGGCGCGCCAGGGTCAGATCGACGCCACGCTGTGTTTCTTCACAACGCTCGGCCTTTATGGATTCATGCGCCACCTGCTGCTCGGGCCAGCCTGGCGCTGGTACTTCATCGCATGGGCCGCGGCCGGGTTCGGCGTCATCGCCAAGGGCGTCGGTTTCCTGCCCGCTCTGATCCTGCTCCCATACGCGATTGCGCACGCGCGGCGGTGGGTTCCGCCTTCGCCGTTACACGCCAGAATCGGCGATTGGAGGTGGTGGTTCGGGCCGCTCGCAATGCTGGCGGCCATCTCGCTATGGCTTGTCCCGATGCTGATGGCATCCGGCGCGGATCCCGATCTGGCGAAATATCGCGATGAGATCCTCTTTGGTCAGACGATCGAACGCTACGCGGACGCGTGGCATCACCGACAACCGTTCTGGTACTTCATCGTTCAGGTCATGCCAGTGCTGTGGCTGCCTTTGATTGCGCTGACGCCATGGCTCTGGGCGCATTGGCGAACGAGCTGGCGCGATCGCGACCTGCGCGTGTTGCTGCCCCTCGCGTGGGCAGCGCTCGTGCTCGCGTTCTTCAGCTTCAGTGGCGGCAAACGCGGTGTCTACCTGCTGCCGGCTGTACCTGCCTTCGTACTCGCATGTGCACCGTTCCTCGGCGAACTCGCTCGGCGCCGAGGCCCGCGCAACACGGCTTTTGCCGTCTCCTGCGGTGTCGCCATGATTGCGTTGCTGGCCGCACTCTATGCGCTGCGTGACTCCGGAGAGCGACAAAGACTGATCGACGCTTACGACCTCGATGTCGTCGGTCCTCTCTTCGCAATCAGCGCTGCCGGCGCAGTCATCTGCATCCTCGCGAGGCCGCAGCGAGGGTTTGCCGCCTTCGGCGGTGTGCTCGTCGCCACGCTGCTGATCGTCAGCTTCTGGGTCAACCCGGTAATGGACGAGGCGCGTTCCGGCGTGCGGTTTATTCGCAACGTCGAACGACTTGCAGCTGATGCGGAAGAGCTGGGCTTCGTGGCATACAAGGAACAGTATTTGCTGCATGCGACTCGGCCGGTGGTGAATTTCGGTCACGCCCGCTGGCGAGAGTTGCAGCGAGAAGCGGACGATGCGGCAGCCTGGTTGGCCGTGGATGCCGACCGAGCGTTGCTGGTCGACGAGCGCTACCGCACACCATGTTTCTCGACGGCGACAGCCAGGCAGGTCGGCGCAGCAAATCGAACTCAATGGTTTCTGGTCCGCGGTCAGGCAAACCCTGAATGCATTGCACGTGGACGTCGCGCCGCCCGCACCTATATTCCGCCCGTGCTGCGCAAACAAACGCCGCAGTGACCGGCGAATCACCACGACCGACGTAAGTACGTTGCAGCGTCGCGAGGTTCGCGTCGCTTTCATCACCAAATTCGCTGTGCCACAATCGACCGGAGTCGCTGCACCCGCCAATTTAAAAAGTGTCGAGGGGCTGCCGCGGCAGGAGGATCCACGAATGAACATCACAGCCCCTTCGTCGCTGGGCCAGCGAAGATCATTCGCCTGCGTATTGCTCTCGCGTCGTCAGCGCAGCCGCTGCTATTCATCGCTCGTGAAGCTGTAAGGATCCCTGGTCAGTGGCGAGCAATCCGACCGAGCCGACGTCAGCCATGCAGACGGCGAGCGGCGAGCCTCTTTTCGGTTCGCGTGCGGCGAGCAGGCGTAAGACCCGGGCGGGACTGGACGTCCTGCTCACCAAGGCCGCCATCGATTTTCAGAATCTCACGCACGAACACGACGATCCGCTGCTGCAGCAGAATCTCGAAGCGCTGCGCGAAGCGGCAGGCATAGATACGCTGCTCGTTGCATCCTTCGAAGAAGGGTGCAGCTCGATCGAATTCGTGGCGGCGTCGAGCGCACTCTTCTCGACGTTCAATCCCGACGTCTTGTGCGGTGAGCCGCTTGAGCGCCTTCCCTATCTGCGCAACCGGCTCGAACACCTGCGCATCGTTGAAATTCGCGATACGTCCCAGCCGCGCATAGATCTCGCTCCCGAAGCTGGACGGCTTGCAGCGCTGCATATCGGCGCGGCGCTGATCATCGGCATTGCGATTCAGGGCCGCGTGCGCGGCTTCATTGCGCTGTGCTCGACACTCCCTCGCGATAGCTGGGACGCCAATCTGCACCTGATGCTGAAGCTGCTCGGCTCAAGTTACGCAAGCGGCCTCGAGCGGTTGCGGTATCAGCGGCATTTCAGCCGGATCGAGGAACGCGACGAGCTGGCGCTGCACGGCGCCAACGATGGGCTGTGGGATTTCGATCTCGACGGCAAGACGACGTACTTCTCACCGCGCTGGAAATCGATGCTCGGCTATGGCGATGAAGAACTCGAGCCGCTGAACGATTGGCGGCAGCTCGTTCATCCGGACGACATGACGCGCGTGCATCTGGCGCTGCGCGATCACCTGTCGGGCAAGGAGCCGATGTTCGAAAGTGTGCATCGTCTCAAGCATCGCGACGGCGTATGGCTATGGGTCGTGAGTCGCGCCAAGGCGCGCGTCGATGAACAGGGACGGGCCCGCCGCATCGTGGGCGTCGATCTGGACGTCACCGAGCGCAAGCTGTTCGAAGAGGCGTTATTCAAAGAGAAGGAAAGCGCCCAGATCACGCTGCAATCCATCGGCGACGGCGTCATCACCACGGATTCGAAGTGCCGCATCGAATATCTGAATCCGGTCGCCGAACAGCTCACCGGCTGGCGGCTCGAGCACGCGCAGGGCCGCGTGATCGATGAGATCTTCCGCAGCTTTCATGAAGAAACCTGCGAGCCGCTGGAGAATCCGCTGGCGGTCGCGATTCGCCGTACGCGGGCCATCAAATCCGTGCGTCCGACGCTGCTGATCCGTCGTGACGGCAATGAGCTGTACATCGAGAGTTGCGCCTCGCCGATTCGCGACGGGGCAGGCGCGGTGTCCGGCGGGGTGCTGGTGTTTCATGACGTGAGCGAGAGCCGCGAGCTCAATCGCAAGCTCTCCTACCACGCGAGCCACGACATCCTCACGGGTCTCGTGAATCGACGCGAATTCGAGTCGCGGCTCGAGCGTGCGATGAAGAGCGCCCGCGCGCGCGAGGCTTCATTCGCGCTGTGCCACATCGATCTCGACCAGTTCAAGATCATCAATGACAACTGCGGTCATAGCGCAGGCGACGCACTGCTCGGCCAGGTCGGCGCGCTGCTCAAATCGAAGATTCGATGGCGCGACACCGTCTCGCGCCTCGGCGGCGATGAATTCGGCGTACTGCTGGAAAGCTGCTCGCTGGAGGAAGCGATCCGCAACGCGGAGGCGCTGCGCGAAGCGATCCGCAATTACAAATTCGTATGGGAAGAGCGCACTTTCCGGCTCGGCGCGAGCATTGGCGTCGTGCCGCTGTCTCCGGACAACGAAGATGTTGCGGCGCTGCTGTCCGCGGCTGACAGCGCCTGCGCCGCGGCGAAGGAAAACGGCCGCAATCGCATTTACAGTTTCCAGGAAAATGATATCGACCTGATGCGTCGTCGACGCGAGATGCAGTGGGCCGCCCGCATCAACAACGCGCTGGAAGATGGGCGCTTCGAGATCTTCCGTCAGACCATTCAACCGCTGCAGAAGCAGCACACGGGACTGCACTACGAACTGCTGCTGCGGATGCGCGATGAAGCCGGCAAGATCGTCGCGCCCGACCAGTTCATCGCGGCGGCGGAGCGCTTCGGGATCACTCCGAGCATCGATCGCTGGATGATCGAACATGCGTTGCGCTGGCTCGTGTCGGAGGCGGACGAGCGTGAGAAGCTCGAAATGTGTTCGATCAACCTGTCAGGTCAGAGTCTCGGCGACGACAAATTTCTGCCGTTCGTCATCGACCATTTCCATCGCAGCGGCATCGACGCCTCGAAAATCTGCTTCGAGATCACCGAGACAGCGGCGATCGCGAGCTTCTCGCAGGCGAATCGTTTCATTCACGCGCTCAAGGAGCTGGGTTGCCGGTTCGCGCTCGATGATTTCGGCACGGGCCTGTCTTCCTTCGGTTATCTCAAGCACTTCCCAGTCGACTTTCTGAAAATCGACGGCAGTTTCGTCAAGGAAATCCTGCACGATCCGATCGATCGCGAGATGGTCCGATCGATCAATGAAATCGGCCACCTGACCGGCAAGCAGACGATTGCCGAGTTCGCCGAGAATCAGGAAATCATCGAAATGCTGCGCAGCCTGGGCGTCGATTATGCGCAGGGCTATGGAATCGCCACGCCGCAGCGGGTGATGAGGACGGCAACGGCCTAGTGGCCTTTATG
>JBOHZJ010000008.1:0-7729 GCA_050738395.1 Steroidobacter sp. | reverse complement strand
CCAGGGACGGCAACAAGCCCGTGATCGACGGCTGGTTCGAGAATGTTCGCCCGCTCGCGCCGCGCGAAAAGGAACTCATCGCAGAGATCGCCCGCAACGGCGACGAGCAAGCGCAGAAGAAACTCATGGGTGTGACCCATTGGATCGACGATCTGCCCTACGCTCAGGCGCTCGAACGTCTGGCCTCGCAACCCACCGTCAATATCGAAGGTCTCGTTGCCGGCTACACCGGTCCCGGCGGCAAGACCGTTCTGCCGGGACGCGCCGTCGCCAAGCTCGACCTGCGCCTGGTTCCCAATCAGACCCGCAAGGAAGCAGTGAGCAAGCTGCGCGCTCATCTCGACAAGCACGGCTTCGCCGATGTCGAGCTCAATGTTACGGGCGGCTACGACCCCACCGAAACGTCAGAGAAGAGCCGCATCATTCGCGCCGAGCTGGCGACGTATCAACGAGCGGAGGTCAAGGCGACGCTCAATCCTCGCCTCGCCGGCTCATGGCCCGGCGCTGTCTTCACCGCGCCGCCCCTATCCCTGCCGGCAGGACACTTCGGGCTCGGCCACGGCTCCGGCGCCCATGCACCCGATGAGTACTACGTCGTGGACTCGACGAATCCGAAAGTCGCCGGCATCACTGATGCAGTCATGGGGTACGTCGACATGTTCTATCAGATTGCGAAGGTGAGTTGATCAGCGCGTGCGCGGCTGAGCAGACAACATTCTGCTCCGTCCGGTTACGACTCAAATCGATAGCTCAGCTTGACCAGGAGTTGCTCGTCATCGCGTAACGAAAAGCTGTCGCGAAGCACTCTGCCCGAGTGGTCGGCGGATGCTTCCTCTTCAAATCCACCGCGACCGTACACGATGTAGAGATACGACAGCGGCGCGAGCTCATAGCGATAGCGGATCTGCAAGCCGAGATTGCGCACGCTGAAATCGTCCACCTGCTCATCGCCCTCGACGGCATTGCCCATAGCGTCGACCCGATAGCCCTGCTGCAAGCGTGCGTTCACGCTGATGGCTTGCAGTTTGAGCCGCAATTCCTGTCTGCTGCTGATCGTCCAGTTGAAGCCTGCATCGAAGTGCGCTTCCCGCCCGTCGAAACTGCCAATCAGATTCTCGCGCTGCCAGACCAGCCAGTCCGGCGTTCGGCTCGCGTACAGGCCGATGTACACATTCAGGGTGTCGCTGACAAAGTACGTCGGCACGAGATCGACGCTGTAACCCACCTTGTGATTGCCCGCGAGTCCGCCGCTGTAGGCTTCCGCTTCGATCTCGTACCCCCAATCGCCTTTTCGCGGACGTTCGTACTCGAAGTAGGCCCTGAAGTTCGGCGGCCGGTTGACGACGCCGTGACCACGCGTGAGCAGATCGTCGACGCCCGCGCTGTTCACGTTGATCTCTGCATACTCATAACTGCCGTTGCGCAATCTGCTCTCCCGACTCATACGAAACTGATGGTTGAGCAGTTGTCCATGGTCGTTGCGATTGGTGCTCACTCGCCAGCGCCAATCCTTGGAGGCGTAGCGTGACGTCTCAGGCAAGGCGGTAAAGCGGCGGTTCACCTGCCAGTGCAGGTAGTTCGTGCTGTTGCGCGAGAGAAAGCCGGCGTCGTTGATTTGCAGATCGTCGTCGAAATGCATGCCGATCCACTGCTGACGCCAGCCATGACTCATTTCGTAGTCGGCCCAGATCGTCGCACCGTCGCCCCGAGCGCCCTGCCCTTCCTGCCTGACGTCGCTGCCGATGAGCCGCGTGCGGACATTCCATCGCGCGCTCGGCCGCCAGTTGTGATCGACGCCGAGTACAGTGGCCTCGCGATCGAGAAACGGGCGCTCGACTTTCGTCAGCATCAGACCCAGGTTCTGAGTCGCGAAATCGCGAACGACGCGCATCGCGCCGAACGACCGACCGGCCTCGTCTGCTTCGTCAGCAGCGAAGACGCCGTACTTAGTTGCGCCCAGGCTGCCATTGAGCTTCAGCGCTGCGGTGATGTCGCCGGACCCAACGCCATCATCGGCGGGGCCGCCAATGCGTCGCGTGTACAGCAACTGGCTGAAGTCGGACGGCGTCGTGTACTCGAACAGGCCCTGGTTCTCCGTGAAGAACGGCCGCTTGTCGCTGATGAATGTTTCGGTGGCGTCGAAGTTGACCACGAGGTCATCGCTCTCGACCTGGCCGAAGTCCGGATTGATCGTCGCAGCGAGCTGCATCTGACCGTTGGGTTTCCAGAAGACGTCCACGCCGCCGTCGACGTCGCCATCGCCTCGCACATGGTCATAGAAGCCAGAGACATACGGCGTCCAGGCGAGCAGCGACTGACCGTAATTGGTCACATCGATCGGGATGAAATCGGAAAGAAAACGCGGCCGCTCGAAACTGGCCATCGGCCACGCAGCGCGCTCGCCGGTTGCGCCGACCACGCGATCGAGATAGATCCTCAAAGTCCGCGTATCCCCTCCCGCCGCGCGCATTGACGCAATGTGCCACGGGATCAGCAGCTCCGCAGTCCAGCCGATCGGGTCGTCGCCAACCGCATGGCCCCAGGCGCCGTCCCAATCCTTGTTGAAGTTCGACTCATTCGTGATGACTGCGTCGTAAACGCCATTCGTGGAGCTCAACGTAAATGTGTAGCCGGTTCGACCGTCGCCGTCGAAATCGATCATCACGTTGACGCGGTCGACCTGATCCTCGAAATCCCGCTGCACGCGTTGCTGTGTTCGCGGTACTGAAGCCGGCTGTGTGTTGCGAAACGCGACCGCCAAGCCGTCCGGGGTTGCGAGAATCCAGCTTTCAGTGGCGAGCGACGCAGGCTCGCCGTTGAGCGGTTGCACTTTGCGGAACTCGGTCACGTGCTGTGCACCGTCCCATTCCTGTGGATCGATGCGGCCGTCGATCTCCACCGCGATTGCGGGGATCTCGATTGTCGCCAGCAGGACCGCAACGACGCGACTCGCGCGGCGCGGATTCATACGCGCAACTGAAGATACGGCGCATCTTGCATTCGATTCCGCTGATTGACCGACACGGCGCCATAGACCCATTTCTTTTTGCTTCCTGTTCGAATCACCCTTCCCGCCGACCCCTCGATAGCCTCTCGCAGGAGCGCACACAATCGTTCCGGCAATCGCAGCTGCAAGTGTGCATCTGCACGGCATATACGCCTAGACGCAGAGATGGCGAAAAAGGTTGAAACTCCAGGGTGACCATTTTTCTTGCACCCTTTACCTCCAAGGTAATCGACGGCGACGCCGCTCACGCCGAAGATTGGCGCTACACGCACTTCGGGGAGAGCTCACATGCATCGTCGCGATCTGTTGAAAGCCAGCACGGCGGCAATCACCGGCGCCGCGCTGTTCGCGACAGATGGCGCTGTCGCTGCGCGCGCGGAGATGCCGAAACCTGCGGGCAGGCATAGTCCCTTCATCGAGACTGCGGACGGTACGCAGCTGTTCGTGCGCGACTGGGGCGTGGGGGCGCCGGTAGTGTTCCTCGGCGGCTGGGCGCTTACTTCCGAGATCTGGAACTATCAGATGGCGCCCCTCTCGGAGAGCGGCTTGCGCTGCATTTCTTACGATCGGCGCGGGCATGGCAGATCGAGCGATCCCGGGCGAGGTTACGAATACGACACGCTCGCCGATGATCTCGGCGAGGTACTGAGTACGCTCGACTTGAAAGGCGCCACACTCGTGGCGCATTCGATGGCGGGAGGCGAGGTCGTTCGCTACCTGTCGCGTCACGGGTCGAAACGCGTTGCGCGCATCGCGCTGCTGGGTGCAACCCTGCCCTTCCTGATGAAGACAGCCGACAATCCGCACGGCGTTGATCCAGCTGTATTCGAACAGGGCAGACGCAACATCCTGCTGAAAGACTTTCCGAAGGGCCTGCACGACAACATGCGCCCATTCGTCCGGCCGGAAACCTCCGATGCGCTGCTCGGCTGGGTCGAGCGCCAGATGCTCCAGTGTTCGATGAAGGCGCTGCTCGACTGTAACCGAGCGCTGACCTCGACCGATTTCCGTGCAGAACTGCCGAGGATCGCGCTACCTACCCTCGTCATTCACGGCGACAAAGATGTGTCGGCTCCGCTGCCGCTGACAGGACAACCGACGGCATCGCTCATCCCGGACGCCCGACTGAAGCTCTACGAGGGGGCGCCGCACGGCCTGATGCTCACCGACGCCGAGCGGCTCAACGCCGATCTCAAAGAGTTCGTCGGCGGCAGTTCCCAGGGAATGCATGTCCGACCCATGAAACCCGGATCAGCCGTGATCAGCGTACGCTCGCATCGATGAACGCGGCGGAAGTTTCTGCGAACTTCTGCATCGATTCCGGATGCACGTACATCATGTGTCCGGCTTCGTAGTACTCGATCTCGACGTTGCGCCGCAGCTCCGGCGTGATGTTGAGATGCTCGATCGCGTGCCGCACGGTGCCATACGGACAAGCGAGGTCGTAGTAGCCCTGCTGAACGAGCACCTTCATCTTCGGATTCATGGTCATCGCGTACGACAGGTCGGGAAGCAGGTTCGCATAGGGAATTTTCATTCCGTACGAATCCGGCTGTACGTGGCCGAAATCCCAATCCTTCCAGAGCTGCGCCGACAATTCGTACTTCTGATCCGTCACCACGCCCAACTCCCGCCGCGCATAGTCGTTGAACGTCGCAACGATGGCCGGCGCAATCGCGGTTGCGTAAGGATCGAACGCCGTGGTTTCGGCGATCCGGTTCGGCATGCCGCCGACAAAACGCGAATCGATGCGCCCGACGGTGAGGCCGCGGGCGCGCATGAGCTCGTGCAGAAAGCGGTTCTCATCCATGCGCAGGTTTGCCTTTTCCCAGTATGCGGCGCTCACGCCGGTATAGCGCTCCAATCCCTGCAACGCGGCATTGCGTTCTTCGCTCGTAGCTCGCGAGCCTTTGAACAGCACGGGCTCATAGACCGAGTCGACCCACGCTTCGACTTCGCGGAGAAAGGGCTCGAGCTGCGGCGGTTGAGAACTGAGCGCCTTGTGATACCACGCAGTCGCTGCGTAGGTGGTGAGGAAATTTGCGTTGCTCGCATCGGCAGACAAACCCGCCCAGCCGTTCGCGACGTCGAGGAAAGGTGAAACCAGAATGATGCCGTTGAGTGCGACGTTGTGACGCGTGAGGAGGTCGTAGCTCACCCCGGCCGTGCGAATGCCGCCGTAACTCTCACCAAGCACGAACTTCGGACTCGCCCAGCGCTGGTACTCGCCGAGGTAGCGGACGATGAAGTCGGAGACAGAGCGGATGTCGTTGTCGACGCCCCAGAACTGTTTGCCCTCACCCTTTCCGACGGCGCGTGAGAAGCCCGTTCCGATCGGGTCGATCATGACCACATCCGCACGATCGAGCGGGCTGAATTCGTTGTCGACCAGCTTGAATGGACCGCGCGTATTGGTCTCGAGGTCTTCGATCACCGTGCGGCGCGGGCCGAGAATGCCCATGTGCAGCCACGCCGACGCGGAACCCGGCCCGCCGTTGTAAGCGAACAGGATCGGCCGCGTCTGCGCGTCCTGGCCTTGCCGCACGTACGCGGTGAAGCCGAAGAGAGCAATCGGCTCGTCCTTGTCGTTCTTCATCAGCAGCGTGCCCGTGGTCGCCTCGTAGTCGATCGCTTTGCCCGCGATGCGAATCTGGTGACGCGACGTCCACACTTTGGGTTCAGGTGGTGGCTTCTTGTCTTCTTCGCCGTTCTTGTCTTGCTTGTCCTGCTCGGTCGGCGGCTCGCTAGCGGCGGCCATAGTGTCGAGTGGTGACGCAAGCCAGAGGAGCGCCGCGAGTGCGGCGGCAGGGCCTTTGAACGTCATGAAGCGATCCTTGTGAGAGTTTGTGGCGCGGGCAGTATATGAGCCCGGATCGGCCTCATCTATTCAAGTACGGGGCGAAGACATCGATTGAGCAATTCCCTGAATCCTCGCACTCCTGTGAAGCGTGACAATCGCGCGTCAGTTCAACGACGCGAGGACAAGCGCCGACGAGCAACGCCGCAGCAGGTAGCCATGCCGCTGGCGGCGGCTACATATATATGTGGCGGTCGCGAATTGTCCTGGCAGTCCTCTTCGCTGTCCTGGAAGGCCCTCTCCAGAAGAAAGGCTGCGCCGCTCGCGCGGCGCAGCCAGTATCAACATCCCCCGTCGGTCAGGTGCCCGACCACATCAACCAGCGGGTCTGGTTGGGAGCACGGGAATCGCCCACCGTCGTGCCTGCACCCCAGATGCGGTCGTTGCGCGTGTCGTTGGAGCTGTTCGTGGCGTACATCGCAGTCACAAAGATCGTGCTGCCGTCCGGCGCCGCGAAGCCGTTTGTGCTGGGCTGAATTTCCCAGGCTGCGCGGAACCACGCGTCGATCACAGTCCAGCCTGACAATGCGAGCTGTGTGACGCGCGAGCCTTCGGTCGTGTTGTCGAACGTCACCGCGCCGTAGCCCAGCATCGTGTGCAGACCATCGAAGGCGCCGCGCCAGCGATCGAACGCATTGCCGATGTTGCCGACGAAGTGGCTGCTTTGATGCGGACCGCACGCGGCGATGATCATCCATTCGAGATCATTCTGACCCCAGTGATCGTTGGGACTGCCCGGTGATGCGCCAACCTCGTTGAAGTGCAGGAACGTATCGTTCGGCACATTCAGCACCCAACCATCCGAGTTCGCGTGTCCCGTATAGAACACGAAGTCCGCTGCGTCGACCCATGAGTCGTCACTGGAATTCCAGTCGGATTCGAAGGCCGCCCACTCACCCCAGTTGAAATTGTTCAACCAGCCTGCGTTGCTGAGATTGTTGACGAAACCGAGCGCGTTCAGCGGACTGCCGCCCAGCCCCTGGCTCGGGCCGATCCACGAAGTACCTGCTTCGAACGGATTGGCGGCATGCGCGGGTGAAATAAAGAAATCGAGCAGTGAGCGATTCCTCGCGGACCTTTCATCGCCGTCGTCCGGCGGCGGCTTCTGCCCATCCTCGCGCGGCGCCAGCTGCGGCGCCCGCCACGTCGGACCATACTTCGTAGCCGCCACCATGCCCACCCGCAGCGGCACTCGATTGCCATCCACATCGGCTTCACCACGCATCACCCACACGGGGGTCAACAGCGCCTGTCGTTCGAAGGACGGTGCGGAGTAGTACGCCAGCGAGCTCGACAGCTGCGTGACCTTCATCGCGCCAAGCGACTTGAGGTATTGCCCTTCCGCTTCCGTCTGCGGAATCACCTCGGCCATGGCGGCAACGCCGGTGATCGGTCGCCAGACGCCCGTGTAACCGATGATGCGCCCGGCGTCGCCAACCGCCACCTTGAAGTCACCGCCGCCGCCTACGATCGGCGCCTGCTCCTGCGCGCCCGTCTCGCGTACCACGTTCAGCGTAACCGAGTAGTTGACCTGCACGTCCAGCGGCGTCTGGTCACGCGGATCGCCGCTGTCCGGCGAAACAGCCGTTCCTGCAAAGCCTGCAAACTGCGTGACGACGTACTTGTCTCGTTCGGGAAGCAATTGCGCCGACTTCAGAAACTCATCCGCAATCTGCCGCGCCTTCTCAGGATCGGGCAGCGCTGGCTTCAGCGCTGCATTCCACAGCTGCGTCGTGTCTCGCAGGAAGATTCCGCCGCTCGCTCTCTCGATCTCCAGTTGCGAGTCGGAAAGAGTCATGACCAGCGCAGTATTCGTCTCCCGTGTCTCCGGTTTCGCGGGCGGCCGGCCGCCGTAGACGCTGTAG
>JBOHZJ010000007.1:0-2431 GCA_050738395.1 Steroidobacter sp. | reverse complement strand
CGTGCAGCCCCGCCATCACCTTCGTCAACGCCGCCGTCAGCGTCGTCTTGCCATGATCCACGTGCCCAATCGTGCCTACGTTCACATGCGGCTTGGTACGCTCAAACTTCTCTTTGGCCACAGCGGCAGTCCTCTAAATTCAGTTGACGGTAAACAGTTGACGGTTGACGGTCAGAAACTCAGCTCAGCAACTCGACTCTTGCGGTCAACGGTCCACTCTCAACCGTCAACCCATCTCCATGGAGCCCACGACCGGGATCGAACCGGTGACCTCGTCCTTACCAAGGACGTGCTCTACCGACTGAGCTACGTGGGCGCACCTTCAATCACACCGGCTTCCACTCTTCTCTTTCTTACTGTCCGCACCCAAAACATCACTCTCACGGCGAAGCAATGGAGCGGGTGATGGGAATCGAACCCACACCATCAGCTTGGAAGGCTGAGGTTCTACCATTGAACTACACCCGCAGAGGTGGTGGAGGGGGTAGGATTCGAACCTACGAAGGCAAAAGCCAGCAGATTTACAGTCTGCCCCCGTTGGCCGCTTGGGTACCCCTCCGCGGACATAAGAGCCGGGTATTCTCTTTACCAACCTATTGAGTGTCAACAGCAAGTTGGCCCTCGTTCTAAGACTTTCCCTGCTTAAGTAAATCCAGCGGTCGCCGATACAAAGCCGAAAGACGCGTACCCGGCGTCTTCTCCACCATGTTTCGGATCGACGCATGCACTCTCAGGACTTCGAAAACCGTCTCAAAGCCCAGGTAGATTTCCCGAGTCCCTCCCGCGTGGCGACGGACATCATCGCTTTGGCGCGCGATCCTGAGATTGAAATGGTCAAAGTGGCGCAGGCCGTCGGCCGCGATCCCGCCATGACCGCGAAAATCCTGCGCATCGCAAACTCAGCCTTCTACGCCCAACGCCGTCCCAGCCAGAACCTCCGACAGGCGCTGGTCGTCATCGGTCTGAATGCCGCGCTGACCCTGGCCCTGAGCTTCTCGCTTGTGTCGTCCATGCGCGCGCTGCGGCCGACCGGCATCGATTACCCACGTTTCTGGCGTCGTTCGCTGCTGTCGGCTACCGCGGCCCGCGCCTTCTGCGAGTCAGCAAAGTTTGCTCAGGCGGAAGACGTTTTTCTCGCCGCACTGCTGC
The DNA here is from genome assembly GCA_050738395.1 of Steroidobacter sp. GTDB lineage: Bacteria > Pseudomonadota > Gammaproteobacteria > Steroidobacterales > Steroidobacteraceae > Steroidobacter. Next base: position 1,282 of record JBOHZJ010000007.1, on the reverse strand, counting down.
AGGACATGGCAGTGCTCGCGCTGGATCGCGTGTCTCGCGATTTTTACGCCGAACTCCAGCAACCAGCGACCCACGCCCACTGGATCGCGTACGAGACCGGGCGCCTGGGCAGGGACCACGCGGCGTACACGGCAATGTTGCTCAAAACGTGGAATCTGCCGGATCGTATCTGTCGAGCCGTCGAAGGCAGTCACTCGCCGCAAACCTTCAGCGCATCGACCGAAGAGGGCAAGTTCGCCCGATGCGTGGCGCTCGGCAGCGACCTGGCGGAGGCGGTGCTGACGAATGAACGCGCAGCTGCAGTGTCGGCGCTCGCACAGCGCGCCCACAGCCTGCTCGGCACGAGTCACGAGGAGTTCAACGAGGTCGTCGCCCGCATTCTCAAGCTCATCCCCGAAACCGAGGAGTTGTACGAGACCAGTATCATCGAGGCCGAGGAAGCCGAAAATCTGCTGGCGGAGGCGCGCGAGCTGCTGGCGGTCCGCAATCTGCACGCGCTGCAGGAAGTCAGTGCGCTGCAGGCGACCACGAGCGTTCTACTGGCGCGCACCGAGGAGGCGGAAGACTCGAGCCGTCGCGACCCGCTCACGGGAGCGTTGAATCGACCCTGGCTCGATCGGATGCTCGATCGGGAATTTACGCAGGCGGTCGTATTTGGCCGTGATCTCAGCATCGCGCATGTCGACCTGGATCGTTTCAAGCTCATCAACGAGCGCCATGGAACCGAGGTCGGGGACAAGGTGCTCCAGAGTTGCGCGCGCAGCCTGCTCGCATCGGTGCGTGGGAGCGATCTCGTGGCGCGCTTCAGCGGCGAAGAATTCATGGTGGTCCTGCCCGGCGCTGATCGGGAAGTAGCCCGGCAAGTTGCGCAACGTATGCTGGTCGCTCTCGCGGGCGCCGATCACGATCCGGCGGCTGGCGACGTCCGTGTTACGGCTTCCATCGGCGTGGCGACTTACACGCTCAGGCATAGATTCCCGAGCACGCTTGCGTTGCTCGAAGCCGCCGACCACGCGCTCTACGCGGCGAAACTCTGCGGGCGAAATCGCGTCGAGTGTTTCGAAGAATTATCGACTGCAGGGCGCGGAACCGTCACCGCCTCGAGACTCACCACCACTCACTGACGCGCGGCGCCAAGATCGACAAGTTCGATCTGCTCAGCGCTGACTGGTTGCCCCAGAAATCGACTGCCGACGCGAGCGAATCGCTGCGGCCCGTCAGTCGCGAGTAGCCGAACAGGCGGCGCGTCTGCATCTTCGTTCGCAAGGCTTCGATCCAGAAG
>JBOHZJ010000006.1:0-14204 GCA_050738395.1 Steroidobacter sp. | reverse complement strand
GTTCAATGCCTTGGTGTCGACGTGTTGACCATCTATTCTTTTTGCGGTCTTTTGCGGCTCTGCTCTCCTGATTCCAGTGATCGATAACCAACCGCTCATCGAGCTGTCGCACTGCTCGCTGATTTTTGATGGCCATGCGGTGCTCGACGATGTGAGCTTTGTGCTGCGTCGAGGCGAGCGGTGGGTGCTGGTCGGGCCGAACGGATCGGGCAAGACCATGTTGCTCAAGATGCTCCGCGGCGATGTCTGGCCGACGCCGACCGATGGAAATGCGAGCGACGCCGAACAGGGAAGTGCGAATGGCGCGGGTGCAGGGATGCGCAGGAGCGACCGCCGCTATCACTTCGATGCTGAAGTCAGCGACCAGCCTGCGGGGATCAAGCGTCGCATCGCCTACGTTGGGCCCGAGCGTCAGGACAAGTACGTCCGTTACGGCTGGAATCTGAGCGTGGCGGAAGTTGTCACGACGGGCCTCTTCGACGAAGACATACCGCTGACGACGCCGACGCGCTCGGAGCGAGAGCGCGTCATGCGAACGTTGCGTCGCTTTGGACTGCGGGGCCTGCGCATGCGGCGCATGCTGACCTTGTCATATGGCCAGCGTCGTCTAGTGCTCGTCGCGCGCGCGTATGCGAGCGACGCCAGAGTGTTGTTGCTCGATGAAGTGTTCAACGGGCTCGATGCGCGCACCAAAGAGAAACTGCGCCGCGGCCTGGAGCAAACGCGCGGCGGACACGATTGGGTCGTCACCTCGCATCGCCCGAAAGAATTGCCGGTAAATGTGACGCATATAGCGCGGATGGAGAGGGGAAGGATTATCGAGATGGGCCCGGGGCGTGGGGCCTGGGGCGCGGGCCGGAATAAGAAGGGTGAGGGGCTCGGGGCGCGGGGCTCGGGCCAGAGCAAGATGGCGTCCGCAGCTTATCGCATGGGCGTTGTGAAAAAGACGTTCGTAACGCATTTCCGATCTGACCTGAGCCCCGCGCCCCAGGCCCCGCGCCCCTTCATTGTTATCCGCAATGCAACTCTCTTCCGCGACTACCGTCCGGTGATTCGCGACCTGAACTGGACCGTGCAGCGCGGCGAACACTGGGCCGTGCTCGGTGCGAACGGCTCAGGCAAGTCAACGCTGCTCAGCCTGATCTACGGGGATCTCCATCCGGCCCTCGGCGGCCAGATCGAACGCGCCGGTCAATCAAGTGGTGCGCGAATCGAAACATGGAAACATCGAGTGGGCTGGCTATCGCCGGAGCTGCAGGCGGATCACTTTCGCGCAACGACCATCGAAGAGATCGTGATCTCGGGCCGATACGCCAGCGTCGGACTGAACGAGCCGCCGACCAGAACCGATCGGGTCATCGCCCGTCGCTGGCTGAAGATCTTCGGTCTGGAACAGCTTCGCGAGCGCGGACCGCGACAGGTGTCGTACGGACAGATGCGCCTCGCGTTGATTGCGCGCGCGATGGTGAATGACCCCGAGTTGCTACTGCTCGACGAACCCTGCGCCGGGCTCGACAGCGAGGTGCGTGCACGGGTGCTCGCGCTGGTCGAACAGCTCGCGCATCACGGGACGCAAATCATGATTGCCGTGCATGATCCGGATGACATCGCGCCTTCAGTGAGCAAGGTGCTGAGGATTGGAAGGGGAGGCAGAGCAAGTCCAGGAAGCTACTAGCTACTAGCCGCTAGCCAGAACGGAGATGCGAGGGCTCAGCCGTTTCTTTTCTGGCTAGCAGCTAGCAGCTTCCCCGCTCACACCTGCACTTCCGCCTCGTACACGATCACCGCGTCGCCGACGATGCGCACCGACTGTGCAACGCGTCCCGAGGATTCGACTTCCACGTCGACGACGCCGGGCCGCCGCATCCACATGCCTTGGCGGCCGCGGAATACGACTCGACCGTCTTGCGGCTTCATGAGTTCGTGATTGACCAGATACACCCCGAGCATGCCGTGGGCGTTGCCGCTCACCGGATCTTCGGGAATGCCGAGCGCGGGAACGAACATGCGCGACTCGACGCCCGGGACACCGCCTGAATTGGTCAAGGCGAACACGAAATAACCCTCCGCGCCGACGTGCGGCGTGAGCCGCGCGAGCTCTTCGAAGTCCGGTTTGAGCGAACTCAGGAGATCAGGCGACCTGAGGCCGATCAGCAGTCGCGCACTGCCTTTGGAGAGAATCTGCAATGGACAGTCCAGGTGCAGACTGGGGCTGGAGATGCCGAGCGCATTCAACACCTGAGTGCGGTGATGATCCGGAATGATCGGCCCTAGTGAAGGTGGATTCTGGGTAATTGCGATGCGCAGATCGCCATCGGCGTCCAACACTTCGATCTGAACGATGCCGGCGCCCGTGCGCTGCCGAACTTTTCCGGGCGGCTTGCCTTCCTTCTTTGCGCGCACGTATTGCGCGGCGATCGTTGCGTGACCCACGAAGGGCACCGAATGGCGCGGGGTGAAGAATCTCACACGCATGTCGTGATCGGTGTCTTCGGCTTCGAGCACGAACGCGGTCTCGCCGTTGACCTCCGTGGCGATCGTCTGCATCTCCTCTTCCGTAAGATCGTCGGCGTCGAGCACGACGATCGCCGGATTGCCGCAGAAACGTTGACGGGTAAATGCGTCGACGTGAAACAACCGACAACGGCGATTGCCCATGGAACGAACAGCCTCGTGAATCGAAGGAAGGCGGCACTTATGGCGGAAGTGCGGGAGAAGGTCAATCCAGTCAGCTACTAGCATCTAGCTACTAGCCAGATCGGAGTGCGGCGCTTCTGGCTAGACGCTAGCGGCTAGCAGCTGGTTACTCTGCATGGCACAATCCGCCTCGCCTTGGGGTGGCCCTGACTCGGGCCTGAGACGCAAGCCGCGACCGCTTACTTGCGAACCCGTTGAACCTGATCCGGTTAATACCGGCGTAGGGAGCAGGTGTGCGACATCGTCTCGCTTTATTCCGTCTGCTTTCCCATCCGCCGGGAACCGGGTCCTTTGCCAGGAGGATCTGGAAATGCGTTCCTTCGTTCTTTGTTTCGGCTTCATCCTGAGTACGCAGGCGCTCGCGGCGCCGCACGACGTGCTCGAAGAAGTGATCGTGACCGCAACATTGCGCAAGCAAACGCTGATCGAGGCGCCGGTCAGCATCAGCGTGCTGGATGAGCAACGACTGCGCGATGCGGGCCATCAGCATTTCGAAGATGTGCTCGCTGCGGCGCCGAACCTTCACTGGGCGGCAGGTACATCGCGGCCGCGTTACTTTCAGATTCGCGGCATCGGCGAGCGCGAGCAGTACGAAGGTGCACCCAACCCATCGGTCGGTTTTCTGATCGACGACATCGATTTCAGCGGTATCGGCATGGCTGCGACATTGTTCGACGTCGAACGCATCGAAGTGCTGCGCGGCCCGCAAGGTATGCGTTATGGCGCGAACGCATTGGCGGGCCTCATCGTGGTGCGCGGTCGCGAGCCGGGCGAGAAGCCTGGGTTCGCTACCGAAGCTTCGGTCGGCGACTACGGTGCTCATTCGATCGGTGCGGTCGCCACAGCGCCGGCAGCTGCGCTCAACTCAGCGTGGCGCGTCGCCGTACAGCAGTATCGAAGCGATGGCTTTCGCGAAAGCGCGCAGCTCGGTCGCGACGACACGAATGATCGTGATGAACTGACGGCGCGCGCGAAGTGGCGCTGGCGCGCAGGTGAAGCGACGACCGTCGATCTGACGTGGCTGTATGCCGACATCGACAACGGCTACGACGCGTGGTCGATCGACAACTCGCGGCGTTCGCTTGCGAACGATCCGGGTAAGGATGCACAGCAGGCGAATGGCGCATCGTTGCGTGTCGAGACCCCGGTCTCATCGATGGGCCAGCTGACGGTCGTCGCGGCGGCGTCGGACGCCGAGGGCGAATACAGCTTTGACGGCGACTGGGGCAACCCGGAGAGCTGGGCGCCGTACACCTATGACTATTTCTATCGTGCACTGAGCTCGCGCCGCACGCGCAGTATCGAAGCAAGGCTGGCGTCCGAGGCGCCGCAGGCTGGGCAGGTCGCGTGGCTTGCGGGTATCTATGCACTCGATCTCGATGAACAGATCGACGAAGTGAGCGTGGGCGAGTACTTCGATCCGTTTTTTCCGGAATTTTCCGTCTCGACAGACGATCGCCTGCGCAGCGACTACTCGGCTCGCAACCTCGCGATTTTCGGCCAGGTCGAAGGACTTTTCAGCGAACGCTGGGGCTGGTCGCTCGGTCTGCGCAGCGAGCAACGCGACGCTGACTATCGCGACCGGGGCGACAAGGAAGACGAAGTGCGCGCGATCAACGCTGGCGAGCGCGATCGCATGTGGGGCGGGCAGGCAAGCGTGCATTTCAATCCACGCGAGGATCTGCGTGTCTTCACGACGCTGTCGCGGGGCTACAAGGCGGGCGGTTTCAATCTCGGGCGCGCGGCGGAGATTCGTTCTCGCTTTGCTCCGGAGTTTCTGTGGAGTCTTGACGTCGGCGCCAAGGGTGAGTGGTTCGAAGGTCGGCTGTATGCCGACATCACCGCGTTCTACATGAAGCGCAGCGACATGCAGGTCGCAACCGGCGTGCAGCTCGATCCTGTCGGCGACCCGAACAGCTATTTTTTCTTTACCGACAACGCATCGGGCGGGCGCAACCTTGGTCTGGAGTCGAGCCTACGCGTGCGGCTCAATGATCGACTCGAAATCGGCGGATCCCTCGGCCTGCTGCGAACTCGCTACTCGGGCTATCGCCCCGCGAGCGTCGACCTCAGCGATCGCGATCAGGCACATGCGCCGGAATACCAGGCGGCGGTGCATGCGACCTGGCGTCACCCGCTCGGCTGGATGGCGCGCGTCGACGTGAGCGCGACCGACGACTACTACTTCGACGTCCCGCCGAACAATTCACGCGCGGACGCCTATGCGTTGACCAATATCAAGGCCGGGTACGAGGCCGTCCGATGGAGCGCGTATTTCTGGGCTCGCAACGTATTCGACCAGGACTACATCACCCGCGGTTTCTATTTCGGCAACGAACCACCGCTCTTCCAAAACAAACGCTATACCCAACTCGGCGAGCCGAGACAGGTGGGAGTAACGGTGAGGTGGGAGTTTGAATAGCCGTTGGCTACAGCTACTAGCTACTAGCTACTAGCCAGAGGATTCTGAGGCGCTGACTCTCGTTCTTTTTTCGTTCTGGCTAGCAGCTAGCAGCTAGTCGCTACTGGCAAGGGCTTTCCGATCATGCATACCACCATCGAAATCAGTCTCTATCCGCTCGACGCCGATTTCATTCCTTCTATCAAGGCGTTCATCGAACGCCTCAACACCTATCCTGAATTGCAGGTGACGACGAACGCCATGAGCACACAGATCGCCGGCGAGCATCAGCGTGTGTTCGAGATCCTGGCGAAGGAAACGGCGACGACGTTTGCAGAAGCAGGAAGAAAGGTGTTCGTGATGAAGGTGCTTGGCGGAGGCGGCTAGATGCAAGAACTCGTCTCTCAGCTCATCGCGACGTCTCCCTGGGAAGCCGTCGCTGCGCTCCTCGGCCTGGGCTATCTGCTGCTCGCAGTGCGCCGCAGTCTGCTTTGCTGGCTGTGTGCGTTCGCGAGTACATCGATCTATCTCGTGATCTTCGCGCGCGCGGCGCTGTACATGCAGTCCGTCCTGCAGGTGTTTTATCTCGGCATGGCTGTCTATGGATTCATCGAATGGCGCAGGGGGCGCACTGCGTCTGGGGAATTGGCGATTCAGTCCTGGAGCAGCGCACAGCACGCGATGGCGGCGTTCCTCGTTGCGGCGGCTACGGCGTTGAACGGCTGGCTGCTGATTCAATACACGGACGCTGCAGCGCCTTACCTGGATGCATTCGTCACCTGGGGCAGCGTCGTCACGACCTGGATGGTCGCGCGACGGGTGATCGAAAACTGGCTGTACTGGCTCGTGGTCGACGCTCTGGCCGCTTATCTCTATTTCACGCAAGGATTGCTCGCGACGACGCTCCTTTTCGTCCTTTACCTTGGCGTCGTGGTCCGCGGCTACGTCGTGTGGCGGGCTGAACGATCGCTGCAGCAGGCCGCAATCGAACCGCTGGCGCCCGTCAATCATGTCGCCAGCTGAAGCTGCCGCGTCGGCGCTCAAGATCTCCCGCGACGACGTCGTCGCTGTCGAATCGATCAAGCACGGCCTCACGAATGAGAGTTGGCTCGTGCGAACGCGGGCGGCCGTCGTCGTCGTACGCATGGGCGCCGCGAACGAAAGCGCGTTGCGCATCGATCGCGCGAGCGAAACGAGGGTCCTTGCAGCCGTGGCCGCCGCAGGAATCGGGGCGCCGGTCCTTCAATGCGACCCGGCGCGACATCTGCTGGTCACGCGTTATCTGGGACCGCCGTGGTCGCAACAGGACGCGCAGAGCGTAATCAACATTCGGCGACTCGCCGATGTCCTGCGGCGACTGCATCGAATTGATACGCCCCCGGGCGTGCGGACGGTAGACCTCGGCGCGACGGTCGCCGGCTACCTCGGAACGCTGGACCTTCACGGCGCCAGCAGCAATCTCACGGGTCCAACACTACGTACTCGTGCGCGCATCGCAGCAGAATCGTTACGGCGGGACTCCGCACCATGCCTGTGTCACAACGACGTGCATCATCTGAACGTCGTCGACGGCGGCGAACTGCGGCTCATCGACTGGGAGTACGCCGGTACAGGAGAACCGCTGTTCGATCTGGCGTCCGTCTGCGTCTATCATCGCTACGATCGAGCGCAGCGAGAGTTGCTGCTATCGGAGTATTCGCGCGGCGCACCGGCGTCGGCAACGCGACTCGAACTGGCGCTCTGGTTGTTCGAATACATCCGCGATCTGTGGACAGCAGTCAGATCGCTTCGCGATGGTTGACAGTTGACGGTTGACCGTTGACAGCCCGAAAGACGACGCATTTCCTCTGACCGTCAACCGTCAACCGTCAACCGTGCCCACTATCCACCTCACCGACATCTACGGCGTCGAACACGTCATCGAGGCGCGTGCGGGCCTGAAGCTCATGGAAATCCTGCGCGAGTACGAATTCGGCGTTACGGCCAGCTGCGGCGGTTTCTGTTCATGCGCGACGTGCCACGTGTACGTCGATCCGACGTGGGTCTCGCGTTTGAAGGAGATGCAATCGGATGAGCGCGAGCTCATCACGATGCTGGCGACTTTCAACCCGCAAACATCGCGCCTGTCCTGTCAGGTGACGTTCACGGAAGACCTCGACGGCATCCGCCTGACCGTCGCACCTGAGGAGTGAGCGTCAAGACCAGATGAAGAGCCGCGAAAGACCGCAAAAAAGAAAGTGAGTGTCCATGACGGAGCTGGTCGAGCCCTGCATCAAAATTCCTTCATCGAATTGTCATTCTTTTATGCGGTCTTTCGCGGCTACTCCCAATCTTATTTCTTCCCTTCCGTCTGACGAGCGACCGCGTCGGCCGCAGCCTTGATGGCTGCAGGGTCGCCCAGGAAGCGGCGGGAGATGGGTTGCAGCGTATCGTCCAGCTCGTAGTAAATCGGCACACCCGTCGGAATGTTGAATTCGACGATGTCCGCAGTGGACACGCCGTCGAGCATCTTCACGAGTGCGCGCAGGCTGTTGCCGTGCGCGACGATGAGCACGTTGCGTCCGGCCCTGAGTTCCGGTGCGATCCGGTCGTTCCAACAGGGCAGCACGCGATCGAGTGTGGTTTTCAGTGATTCTGTGGCCGGCAGGTCCTCGGGGCGCAGCGCCGCATAGCGGCGTTCGAAGCGAGGATGGCGCTGGTCATCGAGCGACAGCGGCGGCGGCGGAATGTCGTAGCTGCGCCGCTAGATCTTTACCTGATCGGCGCCGTGTTTCTCGACCGTTTGCGCCTTGTTCAGGCCCTGCAGTGCACCGTAGTGGCGTTCGTTCAATCGCCAGCTGCGCTCGACCGGCAGCCACATCAGATCCATCTCGTCGAGCACGATCCACATCGTGCGAATCGCGCGCTTCAGCACTGACGTGAACACCAGGTCGAACTCAAAGCCCTCTGCTTTCAGCAGTCGCCCCGCTTCACGTGCTTCGACGCGGCCTTGATCCGTCAGGTCGACGTCCACCCAACCCGTGAACAGATTCTCGAGATTCCAGGTGCTTTGTCCGTGACGTACGAGTACGAGCTTGCCGGTCATGTGCGAAGTGAATAGTGACTAGTGACTGGTGAATAGTTCGGAGCCGGCTTTATACCAGACGCGACGACGGTGAGGACCAAGCCGAAAGGACGGATGGAGGCGATTCTGACCAATCACTAGTCACCAGTCACTAGCTCGTCACTTCTCCCCCTCCGCCATCCTGCGCACTGCCTGCAACGCCACCGACAGGGTGGCGAAGTCCATCTCCGGCAGAGAACGCATATCGTTGATCGTCTGACGAACGTAATCGACGGCGCGCTGCTGCCGCTTTGTCCACGCGCTTACTGCCTGCTCGGGCTCGCGCTTGCGGGCGCCGGCCAGCACTTGCAGACAGAGCGATCGTTGCAGGTTGTGGATATTGTCGCGCAGCGTCGTGCGCGCCACCGCCTGCCAATGTCCTTCGACCTCGAGCGTCTCGATCTGCTCGCGCAGCCAGTCGAGCGACAGGGCCGTGCCCACGTTGAAGTAGGCGGCGGCCGCGCGTTCGATCGGCAGCTTCGTCTGCTCCGCAATCTCCACCAGGTCCGGCCCGGAACGCAGCGCAGGGAAACTCGCCATGCGCTTGCTCAACCCCTCAGGCACATTTGCGGCGCGATACTGGTCGCGCGCGCGTTCGAACACCCTGAGATCGGCGCCGGAGAGGACCTTCGGCAGCGCGTCGTCGAGTTCGGCGAGCCCATGGCGCAATCGCGAGACCTGCTGTTCGATGTTCAATCGCGAGCCGTGATGATGGATCAGCCAGTACGTGCAGAACCGCACCAGCCGCGTCGTCTCGAACATCATGTCGTACTGAGTCGCGGCGATGATCTTCGTGTCGAGCGCTTCGATCTGGCCCCACGTCGTGCGCATATCGAATGCTTCGCGTGCGATCGCATAGGCTCGCACCACCGTCGCTGCGCTCGCCCCAGTGTCGTCCTGCACTCGACGTGCGAACGTCGGCCCCATGCGATTGACGGTGCTGTTCGTCGTCGCTGTCGCAATGATCTCGCGACGCAGGCGGTGAAGCCGCAGGTACTTGCCAAAACGCCGTTCGATGGCCTGCGGGAAGTAGCGCTCCATCTCATGACCGAGATAGGGATCCTCCGGCACATCCGAATCGATGAGCCGCGGAAACAGCGCCGTCTTTGCATAGGCCAGCAGGATCGCGAGTTCCGGTCTCGTGAGGCCGCGCCCCGCCTTGTGACGCTCGCCGATCTCTTCGATCGACGGCAGGAACTCCAGAGAGCGGTTCAGCAGGCCCGAGACTTCCAGCGTACGAATCGCATGCGCATGTTCGAGCACGTCCTTCGCAGCGCGCGCTTCGAGCATCGAGAGCGCCTGGCTTTGCAGATAGTTATCGCGCAGCACGAGCGCGGCCACGTCCTCCGTCATGTCGACGAGCAACTTGTTGCGTTTCGCGAGCGTAAGGCCTGCACGCGGCGGAAGATTGTTGAGCAGGATCTTGATATTGACTTCATGATCGGAGCAGTCGACCCCGCCGGAGTTGTCGACGAAGTCGGTGTTGAGCCTGCCGCCGAGCAGCGCGTACTCGATGCGCCCGCGCTGCGACAAGCCGAGGTTGCCGCCCTCGCCGACGACTTTGCAGCGCAGGTCCGCGCCGTTGACGCGCAGCGTATCGTTGGCGCGATCGCCGATCTCGAGATGAGTCTCATCGGTAGCCTTGACGTAGGTGCCGATTCCCCCGTTCCAGAACAGATCGACCGGCATGCACAGCACTGCGCGAATCAGTTCGGGCGGCGTGAAGGCGTCGCGCTGCACGCCGAGCATCGCCTGCACCTGCGGCGACAGACGAATCGATTTCGCGCTGCGTGCGTAGACGCCGCCGCCTTTCGAGATCAGCTTACGGTTGTAGTCTTCCCAGGAGGAGCGCGGCAGATCGAACAGACGCTGGCGTTCCGCGAAGCTTGCGGCCGCATCGGGATTGGGATCGATGAAGATGTGCTGGTGATTGAATGCGGCGAGCAGGCGAATGTGCGGCGAGCGCAGCATGCCGTTGCCGAATACATCGCCCGCCATGTCGCCTACGCCGATCGCGGTGAAGTCCTGGGTTTGCGTGTCCAGCCCGAGTTCGCGGAAGTGGCGCCGCACGCATTCCCACGCACCGCGCGCCGTGATGCCCATCTTCTTGTGATCGTAACCGGCGGAGCCGCCGGAGGCGAATGCATCGCCCAGCCAGAACTTGTAATCGGCCGAAATGCCGTTCGCGATGTCGGAGAAGCTCGCCGTGCCCTTGTCGGCTGCGACGACGAGATATGCATCGTCGCCGTCGCGTCGCACGACTTGCGGCGGCGGCGTGATGCGGCCGCCGACGATGTTGTCGGTGATGTCGAGCAGCCCGCGAATGAATGTGCGGTAGCACTCGACGCCTTCGCGTTGCACATCCTCGCGGCTCGCATTCGCCGGCATGCGCTTTGGAACGAAGCCGCCCTTGGCGCCGACCGGCACGATCAGAGTGTTCTTGACGTTCTGCGCCTTCATGAGGCCGAGGACTTCGGTGCGGAAGTCTTCACGACGATCCGACCAGCGGATGCCGCCGCGCGCCACCTCTCCCATGCGCAGGTGCACGCCTTCGACTCGCGGCGAGTACACGAAAATTTCATACGCGGGCCGCGGCTGCGGCAGCTCGGCGATGGTGCGCGAGTCGAGCTTGAAGGAGATGCACGCTTTGGAGGCGCCGCTCGCGTCCGTCTGGAAGTAATTCGTACGCAGAGTCGACTGAATCGCGCCGGCGAATCGCCGCAGAATGCGATCCTCATCGAGGCTCTTCACCGAATCGAGAAGACGCCCGAGTTCCTTCTGACGTCGCGCGACTTCCCCTTTGCGAAGCTCGGGTTTCACGGCGGGGTCGAACTGTGATTCGAACGCTCGCCACAGCAGCGTCGCAATCGGCGCGTTCGAGGCGAGCACCTGCTCCATATAGGACTGACTGAACGTAACGCTGGTTTGCAGAATGAAGCGGCAGTAGGCCCGCAGCACGCTCGCCTGCCGCCAGGTCATCTGTGTGACGACTACGAGGCGATTGAAGCCGTCGTTCTCCGCCTGACCATTCCAGACGGCGGTAAAGGTTTCGGTGAAGCGGCCGCTGAGCGCCTCGGAATCGACGCGCGCGCCGTCGCGCCGCTGCATCTGGAAATCCTGCAGCCAGATTTCACGGGCGCCCGGTGCGGCAATGCTATAGGGACGCTCGCTCAGGACCAGAAAGCCCATGTTCTCGAGAATGGGCAGCGCCTGCGAAAGGGGGATAGGTGCAGCCGAACGCGACAGCCGCAGATGAATCATGGAGCCTTCGCCCGGCGCAAGGCGCATCGCGATGCGTTCCGGATCGGCGAGAACTTCATCGAGCTGGCGTATGTCCTCGATCGCCACTGCGGCGGTCGCGTCTTCCTCGTACGCCGCCGAGAACGCGCTGCTGTAGCGATCCGCAAGCCTGCGTCCTTCGAGCTCTCCGCGTTTGGCGATGAGCGCCGCGCGCAGCCGGTCGTCCCACGTATGCACAGCCTCGGCGATCATCTTTTCGAGCGCGTCCGCATCGACGCGCGGCGCGAAGTCCTGCGGCACACGAATGATCATATGTACGCGCGCCAGCGCAGATTCCGACAACTGCACCTGCGAGTCGACGGCGGTCGCGTGCAATTGTTCGCGGACCAGCGTCTCCATCTTCCGCCGCACCTGCGTGTTGTATCGGTCGCGCGGCACATAGATCAGGGCCGAGAAGAATCGGCCGAAAGCGTCGCGTCGCAGGAAGACGCGCACGCGTTGACGTTCATACAGATTGACGATGCCGCGGACGATGCGGATCAGATCGGCGACTCGCGCCTGAAACAGTTCGTCGCGCGGATAGGTCTCGAGCACGTGCACGACCGCCTTGGCGTCGTGACTGGCCGGATCGAGCGCGAAGTGCGCAACCACGCGCTCGATCTTGTGTCGCAACAGCGGAATCTCGCGTGGACTGCGGTTGTAGACCGAGGAGGTGAAGAGACCGAGGAAACGCCGCTCGCCTGTGACGCCGCCGCTCTTGTCGAATGTCTTCAATCCGATGTAGTCCAGATACGTCGCGCGATGCACCGTCGAGATCGAATTCGCCTTGGTGATCGTCAGCAGTTCGACTTCGCGCGCGTGCTCGCGCAAGTCGCCGGTGAGTACGGTTGGCTGCACGCGCTTTCCTCCCCGCGCCCGCAGAATGCCGAGACCCGACTCCGGCAGCGCTTCAAGCACATCTTCCGAGCGCCCGCGCCGCAGCTTGTATTCGCGATAGCCGAGAAAGGTGAAATGGTTGGCCGCCATCCACTCGATGAGCGCCTTGATCTCCTGCGCCTCATTCGCCTGGATCGGCGGCGGCGTGGTTTCGATTTCCTGAGCGATGTCGAACGCACGCTGGCGCATCGCCGGCCAGTCCGCCACCGCGAGCTGCACATCGGACAGCGTCCGCTGGATCTTCTTCTCGAGCTCGTGCAGCCGGGCTGCATCGCCGATCCGATCGATATGAATGTGCTGCCACGATTCGCGCCAGGCAGTAGAGGCGGCGTCGTCGCCGTCGTCGAGTTCGGTCAACCGACCGGCGCGGTCGCGCCGCACCGCGAGCACGGGGTGCACCATGAGATGAATCGTGAGCCCCGCCTGGCTCAGGACCATGCCCAGCGAGTCGACCAGAAACGGCATGTCCTCGAATGTGGTTTCGACAATCGTGTGCCTTGACGTCCAGCCATCGCGAGGCGCATCGGCGTTGTACACGCGAACCAGCGGCCTGCGCGCCTTGCGCACGGCGCCGAATCGCAGATGCGCCATTGCAGCGGCTGCGAGTTCCTCGCTCGAGTATTCAGCAAGGTCCTCTTCAGCCACGCCGCGGTAGTACTGACGAATGAAATCTTCCGCCTTGAGCGGATCGCCGCGACGTTTGATCGGTCGCGCAGAGGCGGTGATCGCTTCGATCAGTTTCTGACGTGCGGCGGGAATGGCGATGGGCATGATGGTTGATAACGGGCGACGTTGGTTAGTGACTGGTCGGGATCGGAATGACGTGAGTCGTAGGTCGTGAGTCGTGAGTCGTGAGTTGTGAGCCGTGAGTCGTGAGTCGTGAGTCGTGAGTCGTGAGTCGGAAGTCGAGAGTGAGGCGGCGAGGGAGCGATCCGTGGACTCTGGAGATGAACGACTGATCAACCTATCTGCCCTCGATCTTGCCGCGGGTGACCGGTTGTCGCGGCGGCGGTTTCTGGCGCGCTCGGGTGGGGCTGCCGCCGCGATCACCGGCACGTTGTCGCTGGCCTCCGCCTGCACCACGCCGCTGACCACTTCCGAGCTGCCACTGCCGATGCCGACTCCTTTGCCGCTGGCCGAGCAGTACCCGGCCGTGCCGGTGGCGCCGGCTGAGCCGCCGCGCCAGATCACCACCCTCACCGAGCACGAGGCGGCGACGCTGGAGGCGCTGATGGCGCGCATCCTGCCCGGAGACGCCAACGATCCCGGAGCCCGCGAGGCCGGGGTCATCTACTACCTCGACCACATGCTCGGCATCGCGGGCGGCTTCCCCGAAGCCACCTACCGCACCGGCCCCTACGCTCAAACGTATGAGGGGGATTCCCCACCGACCGACGAGGCGACCGCGCTGGCCGACGGCGTCATCTGGATTCCGGCCTCCGAGATCGCACGCTACGGCTACCAGTCGCCGCTGACCCCGCTGGAGGTCTGCCAAATCGGGGTGCGCGCGGTCGATGGGTATGCCGAGGAACGCTTCGGGCGGCCGGTCGTCGAGCTGAGCGAGGAGGAGCAGGACCAGATCATCGCCGCCCTCCTCGACAACGAGGCGACCGGGTTCAAGGCCTTCTCACCCGAGGCGTTCTTCCATGCCCTGCGCCGGCATACCGACGAAGGGATGTTCAGCGACCCACTGTACGGGGGAAACATCGACTTCGCCGGCTGGCGGCTGATCGGCTTCCCCGGCGCGCAGCGGGCCTATACCGAAACCGACATTCGCACCCCCGGCAGCCGGAGACCGCCGCAAGGGTTGGCCGAACTGCACCACTT
>JBOHZJ010000005.1:0-12549 GCA_050738395.1 Steroidobacter sp. | reverse complement strand
CCTATGCGCGGATCGACGGCGTACGCAGCGGCGCGCGGTTTCTGGTGATGGAAGTCGAAGTGATCGAGCCGTCGCTGTTCCTGACCGATAGCCCCGGAGCATCGGAGCGTTTCGCGGATGCAGTCGTGCGGCGTCTGATGCAGTAAGACGCGGTAATCGCGCTGGCGGCTTACTCAAGCCTTGGGATGCGGATAGCTTGCGCAGAGGGAACCTGCGCCATCTGGCGAGGTCGCACGATATTGGTTCACTGACCCCATCGCGTTCTGGAGAGATTTATGGCTCCGATGAGAAGTTCCTGCGGGCGCTTGGTTCTGTCGCTGCTCTGCCTGGTGTTCCTCGTCAGTTTCTCGCAGCGCTCGGGCGCAGACGCGCAGCAACCCACGCCGATTCATCAGTTGCGCATCTACGAGATCTTCGACCACAACAAGCAGGCGTTTCACGATCGATTCCGGCAGCACGCTGTTCGCATCATGGCGAAATACGACTTCAGGATCGTCGCCATGTGGGAGGCGAAAACAGCCGATCGCACCGAATTCGTCTATCTCCTCGAGTGGTCGGACCGGCCAACCATGCAGGATCGGTGGGCCAGATTCATGGCTGATCAGGAATGGTCGGAGATCAAGAGGCAGAGCGCCAAAGATCATGGGCGTCTGGTCAGTCACATTGAAGAACGCTTTTTGCAAACCACGGACTATTCGCCGCGAACCACGTTGCTGAACTCAGCCGGCCGTTGACGCAATCGTGAGCCGCCTGAGATTCAAAGGGCTCGAGCCGTGTAGCGTCATGTTCATGGCGGTATGTGCGCGTCTCGGCTCTGGGACCCGACGTGGGCGCTGTCTCGATCCCGATTCACGCCGGACGTGTATTCCACTCTTCGACATCCGACTCGATCGCATGTCGTAGCGCGGTGAGCGCGGCTTCGCGTACGCGAAGCTTCGTTGCTGTGTGCGCCGCTCTGACGAGCTTCGATGCCGCCAGCGATTTCTCGCGCGCGCTGGTCAGCAGGTCGGCGGCGGGCGCGAGATGATCGAGGAACCCGGCTTCAAAAGCCGCCTCCGGGCTGTAAGGCGCGGCCGTGATCAGTGCGCGATTGAAGTGCGCAGGCGATAATCGTTGACGGCAGACTTCCACCGCGAAGCGCGGCAGGGTCATACCGATCTGGACTTCATTGACGCAGATTCTGAATGGCGCGTTGGCGACGCCGATCCGCACGTCCGCGGACAGAATCAGAAACGCGCCCATCGCGATTGCATGACCGCTGCACGCCACGATGACTGGTGCAGGAAAGGACAACAATCGATGTGCGGTTTCGGCGCCTGCTCTCAGCATGGCGATCTGGGCCGTCCTGGTCTCCTTGAATACGGCCAGGTCGAAGCCGGCGGAAAACATTCCCTGTCGGCCCGTGAGCAGTACGACGGTCCGGTCGGTTTCCGCGCGTTCGAGCGCGGCGTTCAGCTCCTGCAACATGGGAACGCTGAGGACGTTGGCCTTGCCATCGTCCATCGTGATCGTGCTGATCACGCCATCGCTTTCGTATCGCACCAGTTGCGCCATTCATGTCTCCTTATGGCAGGGCGCTGATTTAGCGTGCTCAGGCGCCAGAGAAAGATCTCCACGGACCCACGGACCCACGGACCCACGGGGCGCGGGGTGAAGAGCCGCGCGCTCACGCCGCGAGGACGGGTTCTCTGACGGGCGGGGGACGATGATCGCTCCGGCGGCGACGAGATTCCACTGTCGCACGGGAACATTTAGGGTTCGAGAATAGCTATACAGGGCGGCGCACGAATGTCCGACCGACCCTTCTGAAGAATCCGGTCTCGAGCGATGCCGGGCTTTCGTCGCACCCACCATTGAGCATTCATCCGATCGCTCCGCTGGAATCTTGCAATGAGGATCCTGCCGCGAGTGCGAACCGCCCTGATGCTTGTCGTCGTGCTGGCGATCGCGGCCTGTTCGAACGGACGCGGCAGTGTAGAAGAAGTTGATCGGGCGACGGATGAAGGCAGTGAGCAACCACTGCCGACGCCAGAGCCGCCGCCAGAGGCGCCGCCGCCGGATGAACCTCCAGTCACACCACCGCCGCAAGAACAGCGGGCGTACACCATCGGCGGTATGGTCGCGGGTCTCGCCGGCAGCGGACTGGTGCTACAGCTGAACGGCGGGGATGACCTCATTATTGCCTCGAACGGCAGCTTCACGTTCGTCGCTGAACAGCAAAGCGGTGCGCAGTACCGCGTCACGGTGCGCTCACAACCGGCTGACGCGTCGCAGGTTTGCACCATCGAGAATGCAAGTGGGACCGTCGGCAGCGGCAATGTCAGGAACGTGCGGGTGACGTGCGCCAGGGGCGCGTTTTCGATTTCCGGGCGAGTCAGCGGCCTGATGGGATCGGGGCTCGTGCTGCAGAACAATGGCGGCGACCCGATTGGAATCGACTCGAATGGCGAATTTACATTCCCGCGAAAACTTGCAAGCGGTGCGCAGTACGAGGTGACCGTGCGATCCCACCCGTCAGACCTCGCGCAGACCTGCACCGTCGCGAATGGCTCAGGCGCTATTGCACAGGCCGACATCACCGGCGTGCTGGTGAGTTGCAGCACCGGTCAGTACGCAATCGGCGGAGAGGTGCAAGGTCTGGTGGGATCGGGGCTGATACTGCGCAACAACGGCGCCGATGATTTGCCGGTCAATGCGAACGGTCGATTTACCTTCCGCAGCGCGCTCGCCAGCGGAGGAACGTATCACGTGACGATCGCACAGCCGCCCGTCAATCCAACTCAGGTCTGCGCACTGTCGAATGCGTCCGGTACGGTGGGCGCCGGCAATGTGGCGAACATTCGCGTTCGCTGCGAAAGTCGGGAGTTTACGGTTGGCGGACGCGTATCGGGTCTGATTGGAGCGGGACTCGTCCTCCAGAACAATGGCGACGATGCGCTGGCCATCGCAGCGAACGGCGAATTCACGTTCCCGGCTTCCCTGGTCGGCGGTGCGCCGTACAACGTGACGGTGCTGAAACAGCCTGAAAGTCCCGCGCAAACCTGCGCGGTTTCGAATGGTGCGGGTACGGTCGCGACCAGCGACATCGGCAACGTGCTTGTGATCTGCACCGGCTCTGGGTTCACAATCGGCGGCACGGTGACGGGCCTGAAGTCCCGCAAGGAAATTCAACTGCGCAACAACGGCGGCGATCCACTCGAGGTCAGGAGGAATGGTCCATTCACCTTCGGCGCTCTTGCGCCGAACGGTGCACGTTATGACGTGACGGTTTCCCGGCGGGGCTCGTCCGGTGACGATGACGACGATCGGCGCTGCAGGGTCGAAAACGGCAGGGGCGTCGTGGCCGGCGCCGACATCACCGATATTCGGGTCATCTGCAAGGATGATGACGATGATGATGATGATGACTGAGGACGCCCCGGCGCGCGCCTCAGAGTGAGCTCGAGGAAGGACGAGCTCCCGGCGTCACTTACGGCGCGTCAGCCTCTCCATGCGCTCGATCTGCTCATCGCTGATCGTCTGCGACAGCACGCCGGCAACGCTCTGCCATGCCCAGACCTTGCGCCGTTGCTCGTCCGCTTCGCGACTCGTGTGCGGATCGGAAAGACGCTGCGCCTCTTCGATCGTCATCAACTGTTCACTCGGATATCGGTTCATGTCGCAGGACTCCGTTAGCGGGATCTCAATCAAAGTATCGGCGCGCCGCCCACTTGCTTGAATCAGACTGATGCTGAATCGCCCCAATCGGGCAGGCAGGAATTACAATCCGCCGCGGCACGGCACCGCAGTGTGATACGGCGGAAGACTCCCGTCCCCATCCTGGCGTCGCCGTGCGCTGCGTGATTTCATTCGATGAACCGTCAATCGCGAGGTCTCTCAATGCGCTCCTTGTTATATGCATTCGCGCTCACCGCAGTCTTTTCGACGGCGCAGTCACAGAGTTCCGCGCCCGCGACGAGACAGATCGGAACGACGAGGCTGGAGAATGTTCCGGAAATTCCGCCGCGCGTATCTGAGGCGGTGCAGCGTTACCAGAACGATCGAGCCGCAATCTTCGAGGATTGGCTGCCCGACGGGTCGATGTTGATCGCGACGCGCTTCGGCGCGAGTCAGCAGATTCACCGCGTCGCGGCGCCGGGAGCGGCGCGCACTCAGCTCACCTTCTTTACGGAACCGGTGGCGGCCGCCTGGACGATTCCCGGTTCGCAGCGCTTCGTGCTGATGCGCGATACGGGCGGCGATGAATGGTTTCAGCTCTACGCGAAGGGACTCACGGGCGAGCCGGCGGCATTCACGGAACCTGGAACGCGCAATCAGGCGCCGGTCTTCAGCAAGGACGGCAAGCTCGTTGTCTGGACTCGCGCAGTGAAAGGATCGAGCGAGTACTCGATTCTCGCCGCGGACCCGGCCAATGCGAAGAGCGCGCGCGTCGTATATCGAACCGACGGTTCGATCGAACCGTCGGACGTCGCAACCGAAAAGAGCAGGGTCTTGCTCACCCGCAATATCTCCAATCGCGAGTCGAAGGTGCTGATGCTGGATCTGGCGTCCGGCAAGGTGGTGCAGATCGCGCCGGACGCCGGTCAGGTGCTCTATGCGGATCCGAAGTTCTCGCGCGACGGCCGCAGCATCGTTGCGATCTCGAACCGGAACAGCGACGTGCAACGGCTCGTGCAGATCGACATCGCGAGCGGCGCCGACACGGTTCTCACGCCCGATCTGAAGTGGAATGTCGAGCGATTCGCGCTGACGGAGGATGGCCGTGTGCTGGCGTACTCGATCAACGAGGACGGCTACTCGCGCGTCGTCGTTCGAGACTTCGTCACCCGGCGCGCGTTGCCGCAGCCTGATCTGCCGCGCGGCGTACTGACAGGCTTGCGCTTCTCACCCGATGGTTCCCAACTTGCGGTGAGTCTGTCGGCTGCGAAAACAGCGGGCGATGTCTGGAGCTGGGACGTACCGAACGGCCAACTCTCCCGCTGGACCACGTCGGAACTCGGCGGCCTCGATCCGGCGAAACTCGTCGAGCCGCAACTCATCCGGTTCACATCGTTTGATGGACTGTCGATTCCGGCGTTTGTCTATCGGCCTGCAACCGTCTCTGCGAATACGCGCACGCCAGTGATCATCGATATCCATGGAGGTCCGGAGAGTCAGACGCGGCCCGCGTGGAATGCAGGCGCGCAGTATTTCGCGGATACGCTGGGCGCGACCGTGATTCTGCCGAACGCGCGCGGCAGCGACGGCTATGGCAAGCGCTACCTGGACCTGGACAATGCCGCGAAGCGTGAAGACAGCGTGAAGGACATCGGCGCGTTGCTCGACTGGATCGCTATGCAGCCGGGGCTCGACAAGAGTCGTGTCGCTGTCTATGGCCAGTCGTACGGCGGGTACATGTCGCTCGCCGTGATGACTCACTACGCCGACCGGCTGGTTGGAGGCGTCGAGCGTTACGGTATCAGCGACTTCGCCTCGTTCCTGACGAATACGGAAAGCTATCGCCGCGACAATCGTCGCGCGGAGTACGGCGACGAGCGCGACCCTGAAATGCAAACGGTGTTCAAGCGAATTTCGCCGCTGGCGAATGTCGCGAAGATCAGGAAGCCCATGCTCGTAATGCAGGGCGCCAACGATCCACGCGTGCCGAAATCAGAATCGGATCAGGTGGTCGCCGGCATTCGCGGCAACGGCGCCGAGACCTGGTACGTCGTGTTCGCGGATGAAGGTCACGGTTTCCTCAAGAAGCACAACAATGATCTGCGGCGCGAGGTGGAGACCGTATTTCTGTCGGATCTGTTCGTCCGATCAGCGGAGTAATACACGGCGGTCCGTTCCACGGTTGCGCCGATCCGGGCACAATGCATGGCTCCTTCAATCGACGAGGAAAGACGCGTGAGCCACGAGATGAGAACCGTGCGCAGCGGAGTGCTGCGGTTTGCGGCGATCGGAATGATTGCGCTATGGCCTTGTTCGAGCGTCCTTGCGGAAGGCGCCTGTCTGCTGACGCCCGCGGAATTACAGGCCGCGACGGGCCGCGCGTTCGCTGCAGGTCAGTCGGCCAAAAACCTGGGCGACGGTTCGCCTCTGTGCCATTACGCCGAAAAGGACAAGCCGCAGCGCAAGCTCACCGTCGGCGTGAGCTCGACGAACGCGCAACGCCAGTTCGAAAGCCGCATGCGCCTGCTGCAAATGGGCAGTGCGTCGATCAAGCTGGACGGCGTTGGCGATCGCGCCTACTTCAGCGGTACGGCCGCCGGCGTACTGGCGGGCGACAAGCTCATTTCCATCAGCAATCTGCGGCGCTCCCCGGATCCGAAAATCGCGCCGGATAAGGCGGCGGAACTGCTGCGCGCGGCGCTCAAAGCGGCCAAACAAGAATAGCGGCGGCCTGCCGAAGGCCATCGTTTCAGTCACGTGGCGTCCGCGTGGCGGCCTGCACGCCTTTGCGACAGAATCGAAGCATTGAAGGCAATTCCGGAGCCGAATGAACGTTCTCGACGATCTGCGCGCGCGTGGTTTGCTGGCCGATTGCACTGACGAGGCAGCGCTCGCGCAGCGCGTCGCGAGCGGACCCATTACGTTGTATTGCGGCTTCGACCCGACTGCGGATTCGCTGCACGTCGGCAATCTGGTGCCGCTGCTCGCCTTACGACGATTCCAGCTTGCGGGTCATCATCCGATTGCACTCGCCGGCGGCGCGACTGGCATGGTGGGTGATCCGTCCGGCAGATCCACGGAACGCAATCTGCAGACGACCGAACAGCTTCAGCAAAACATCGCCTGCATTCAGGGCCAGCTCGCGAAGTTTCTGGATTTCGAGGCGGCGGCCAATCCAGCGCGCCTGGTGAACAACGCCGACTGGTTTGCGGCGATTACGTTTCTCGATTTTCTGCGCGACGTCGGCAAGCACTTCACCGTCAACTGGATGGTCGCAAAAGAGTCGGTGCGCGCACGCATGGAGGATCGCGACAGCGGCATCAGCTACACGGAATTCAGCTACATGCTGCTGCAGGGCTATGACTTCTATCACCTGCGCAAGACGCTCGGCTGCGAACTGCAGGTGGGCGCGACCGATCAGTGGGGCAACATCACCGCCGGAACGGAACTGTGCCGGCGGAAACTGAGCGCGACCGTGTGGGGCCTCACGTTCCCATTGCTCACAAAGTCCGACGGTATGAAGTACGGCAAGTCGGCAAGCGGCGCCGTGTACCTCGATCCGAAGCGCACCAGTCCCTACCGCTTCTATCAGTTCTTCATACAGGCGGAGGACGCCGACGTCGTGAAGCTGCTGAGGGTCCTGACCTTCCTGCCGCACGCTCAGATCGCAAGCCTGGCCGATGAGGTGCAGTCAAATCCTGGTGCGCGCGCCGCGCAGAAAGCGCTCGCTCGCGAGGTGACCACGCTGGTGCACGGCGCGAGCGCTTGTGAAGACGCGATGCGCGCCAGCGAGATCATGTTCGGCGGCGGGCTCGACGGCGTGAGCGAGGCGGTGTTCAGGGACGTTGTCGGTGAAGCGCCAACGAAAGAAATCGCGAAGACGCAGCTGGAAGGCGCCGGATTTCCCGTAACCGAAGCCTTCGTACACTCCGGACTCATTGCATCCAGGGGGCAGGCGCGCAAGGACATCGAAGGCGGCGGCGCCTATGTGAACAATGCTCGTGTCGCGGAGGCGTCGCGCGCGCTGACTACCGACGATCTGCTCTTCGGCCGCTACATCCTGTTGCGCAAGGGCAAACGGAACTACGCAGTGCTCGCCGTCGCATAAGGCGGCCGACGCTCGGGAAGCCCATAACCTCTGATCGGGGGCAGGTCAGGGAAAGTCTGATGCTCGCAGACCTTCGTCACAGATCGTTACTCCGCCCGTAAAGCGCAGCGCCTTTCGTGAGGGATGACCGGTCCTTGCCGCCGGAAATTCCTAGCATCCGGCTATAAATGTCCGGAAACCCGTTCATGTCCGTCGTCGCCCTCCACATTCCGTCCAACCGAGCACAGGCTGCAGCCTTCCGACGCCCTGCGTACGGCTTCACGCTGCTGGAGCTGATGCTGGCGGGCGCTGTCTGTGCGCTGCTGGTCGCGGTCGCTCTGCCGAGTTATCAAAGCATCGTCGAGCGTCAGAAAGTGGGTCAGTGCGTGCGCGACCTCATGACGATCTCGATCAAGATCGAGCAGTACCGCACGATGCACGGATTCAAACCGCCGATGTCGCTCGCGGATCTCGGCGCCATCCCAATGCGGGATCCGTGGGGATTCAACTATCGATATCTGAATTTTGGGGTGGGCGTTCCGGGCACTCAGGCCAAGATCCGCAAGGATCGCAACCTGACCCCAATCAACACCGAGTTCGATCTGTACAGCGTCGGCGCGGATGGCGTTTCCATGCCGCCGCTCACCGCCAGACAGAGTCTCGACGATGTAGTCTGGGCGCGCGATGGCGGCTTCGTCGGCATCGCCACGGATTTCTGATGCGCGACCTGCGCTCAGCGTTCACCGGCCTCGGCACACGCGTAGCGACCCGCACGTTCCTCACATTTGGTCTGTGCGCCCTGATCCCGATTGCGCTGTCAGCGCTCATTTCTCATCGGGTCGTCAGTGACGAGCTGCGGGGCCTTGCTGCTGCGCGATTGATGCAGGCGAGCAAGGCGTATGGCCTGCTCGTGTACGAGCGATTGCGGCAGAACGAAGAGCTGTTGACGAGGCTCGCCCGGATTCACCTTGAAGGAAACCTGTCCGCCGCCGAGCTGCGCGAGTTCGAGTCGGAGCGCGTCCGCATTATCGATGTGCGAACAGAAGCGATGAACGACAGCGCCGATCCTCGATCGGCCTTTGGTCTGTTCATCCTGCGCGAGCAGAACGGCGAACCTCAGGTTGCACTGACCGCCTCGCTGGCGAACGAAGAGCGCCGCCTGACTGTGACGGGTGTGATCGCCTCCGGTCATTTGTGGAACGCCGACGCCCTCGAGATTCCAGGCGCGCAGCTATGTGTGCACGATGACGCCGGTTTGCTCCTGCACTGCACAGACGACGTCCCCGATATCACGCAACAGGGTCCGCCGCTCGTCGCCGATTGGCCGTTGTTTCTGCGTCCTACGTACGGCGTCGCGGCCTGGTCGGTGCAAACGCGCCAATCGCCCCAGATTGCACTCGCCACGCTGACCGCATTCCGGCGAACGTTGCCCCTGGTCACGATGATCGCCATGGCAGTCGCGCTGCTCCTGAGCGTTGTCCAGATCCGGCGCAGTCATCGCCCGCTCGCCACGCTCACCGACGCTGCAATGCGCATCGCAGAGCGGCGCTTCACGCAACCGATCGTGGTCGATGCGCGCGATGAATTCGGCAGCCTGGCGCTCGCCTTCAACCAGATGACTGCAGGTCTCGCGCGTCAGTTCGCCACGTTCGGCGCGCTCGCGCGCATCGATCGCATGATTCTCGCCAGCCCCTCGATCGGCAGAGTGCTGGAACGAACGCTTCCCGCATTGCCGCGGCTGGTGTGTGCACGTGCGGCCGCAGTCCTCGTGTACTCGGACGATCGGGGCGATGCATTGCTCTATGTTGCACGGCGCGATGATCCGCAGCGTGTGCGCCAGCGGCGCATGGCGATCAATGGGGAGGAGCTTCGTGCTCTGCTGAACGAGCACGCCGGCGGCGGCGAGCGCCTTGCGGAGCTTCGCGACGAACTGCGCGCCGTCACTGGTTGCACGGCGATGGACGCGGCCCCGATTCGCGTCGATCGCGAGCTGCGGGGCGTATTGCTGCTGGGTCGCACTCACGAGACGGCGCGCGCAGAGCAACGCCGCTACGCACGGGCGTTCGCGCGCCGCTTCGCCGTTGCGCTCGGCGCAGAGGAGCGCCGGCAGGCGTTGCTGCGTCAGGCCTACTACGACGACCTCACCGGGCTGCCGAATCGGCAGCTCTTCAAGGATCGATTGCGCCAGGAGCTTGCCCACGCCCGTCGCGCCGGCGAAAGCGTTGCGCTGATCTACATCGACCTCGATCGCTTCAAGAACATCAATGATTCGCTTGGACACACCGCGGGCGATGAGCTCTTGCGGCAGGTGGGCGCGCGTTTCGGGGCTGTCGTCCGCGATGTCGACACGCTGGCGCGCCTCGGCGGCGATGAATTCGTCATCATTGCGTCCGGCGTGCGCGAATCCCCGGCGCATGTCCTCGCCGAACGGCTGCAGACCGCGCTGAGCAGCGTCGCGGCGATCGGTGATGTGACCTGCTTCATCGAAGCTTCGATGGGAATCGCGGTGTACCCGCAGGACGGCGGCACCGCCGAAATTCTGCTGCGCAATGCCGACACGGCGATGTATCGCGCCAAATCCGCCGGCGGCGGACGCGCCGTCTATTTCGAGGAAGACATGAATCGCGACGCTATCCGGCGGCTCGATCTCGAGCAACGGCTGCGTATCGCGTTGAAGCAGCGCAGCTTGTCGCTGGCGTATCAACCGAAGATCCGGACGAGCGACGGGTCGATTTTCGGCGTCGAGGCGCTGGCTCGCTGGACGGACGCCGAGCTCGGCCCGGTTTCGCCGGCGGAGTTCATTCCGGTCGCCGAAGAATGCGGCCTGATCGACGACCTCGGAGAATGGGCGATGCTGGAAGCCTGCGAAACCTTCCAGTCCTGGCGCCGAGCGGGAATCGATGTCGGTCACATCGGCGTCAACGTCTCGCTACGGCAACTGCGCAACGATCGGTTCCTCCAGCGGGTGCAGAGAATCCTCGACCAGACGCAGACGCCCGCACATGCGCTGGAACTTGAAGTTACGGAATCCACGCTCGCAGAGCGGCCGGAGCAGGTGATGCGGCTCCTCGATCAACTCCGCGCGATCGGCGTACGGATCGCGATCGATGACTTCGGCGTCGGCTACTCGTCCATGGCGGCGCTCGGTCAGCTGCCCGCGGACGTGCTGAAAATCGATCGATCCTTTATCACAGGATGCGCAACGCATGTCGACGCAGCCTCGATTGTCGAAGCAATCATCTCCATGGCGCACGCGCTCGGTAAGCTGACGGTGGCGGAAGGCGTGGAGACGGTGGAGCAACTCGAATTACTGCGTACGCTGGGGTGCGACGTGATCCAGGGATATCTGTTCGCGAAGCCCATGACCTCTGATGAGATGATTGGCTTCTCGGATTCGCTCAGGAATACAGCGGGACGTTCATCTTCTGAACCTATAGAGGAAGTCCGCGCCATCGCGAGCTGAAATCAGGACGTGGGCGAAGCGGGCGCCGTCGGTGGGCGGATTGCGCCGGTTCGGCCCATCAATGCCAGCCACCAGGGAAGCCAGACGATGATCTGCAACGCTCGCGCAGCGAGCGAAATGGCAAGGGAGTCTTCGGGACGGACGCCGCCGAGCGTCATCACCGCCATGAAGATGCCCTCGTAGACGCCAATGCCGTCGATGGAAACAGGCAGACGGGAAATCAGAATCGCGAGAGGCACGGCGGCGAACAGAAAGGTCGCGTCGAATTCGACGCCGAGCGCAACGGCCACCAGCCCATAGCACGCGATCATCAACACCTGTTCGGCGAGCGTCAGCACGGAGAAGGCCGCCAGCCGGCGTCGATCGAACGCGAGCGAGCGATAGGCCTCGTGCAATCGCTTGAGGAGCAATACAACCTTGCTCGCTGCGAAACGGTGCGGCAGAAGCCCGATAACCGACGTCAGCGCCGAGCTGCTGAAAGAAAAGACGAGAATGCCGATCGCCGCGGCCAGTGCGAGCACGCCGGAGATGAGCGCGACGTCATAGACCGCCGCATCGGGCAGCACTGAACGCAGGATCACCAGGCCGATGATCGCGGTGAGCAAGGCGGAAATGAAACCAACGCCGCGTTCGACCAGAATCGTCGCGAGCGTAT
This sequence comes from Steroidobacter sp., assembly GCA_050738395.1. Classification (GTDB taxonomy): domain Bacteria; phylum Pseudomonadota; class Gammaproteobacteria; order Steroidobacterales; family Steroidobacteraceae; genus Steroidobacter. The sequence goes on along the minus strand of JBOHZJ010000005.1, from coordinate 687 downwards.
CGTCGACGCGTACGTCGAAGCGCCGTATGAGCATCACCCGGATGCCGTCCGCGCCCACGGTGCTGGGCAATGCGAGGCCCCACATCATGGCGCTGCAATACACCATAAGGCGCTGCGCGAGCGTGACTCGATAGCCGCGAATCGCGAGCAACAGGCCCCATTTATAGCTCATCAGCACGCGATCGATCGTCAGCGCGGCGAGCGCGACGATCGCCCATAGCGGATCACATCTGGCGAGGGTCTGCAGAACCACTCGTATATCGACAACGTAGATCAGCAGCAGCGCCGACAACAGCAGCGTGATCGCAATGCGCAGCCAGGTTTTCAACCGCGTCAACCGGCGCGACGCGCGGCGGAGCGCGGCGGCGCAAGCTCGTCACGCAGATCCTCGCGCGACTGGCCGAGGATCATCATCCGATACCACGCCTCCGCGTTGATCAGCAGCCACAGGCGATTGCCATGGTCGGCGCGGCGCGCGGCGTGTTCATCGACCAGCCGCATGATGAACGCGCCGTCGAGAATCCGATCCCGCACCAGACGCGATTCGCGCAGGCACGCGCTGTAAAGGTGCGCGTACTGCGATTGCAGCAGATAAGGCAGGGCCGATGAGAAACCCTGCTTCGGCCGGTTCAGTATCTCCGGGGGCAGATAGCGCGCGGCCAGCTTGCGCTGGATATAGCGCAGGCT
>JBOHZJ010000004.1:0-4963 GCA_050738395.1 Steroidobacter sp. | reverse complement strand
CCCGCCAGAGCGCGACGCGCCGGAGCTTCCGTCTCCTGCGCGTCATGCTTCGCCCATCAAGCGACGTTATCAGTTCCAATTGTTGCTGGTCCGGAATTCCTTCGCCTGACGTTCGGCTTCTGCGCGTTCCCAGCCATAACGCTCCTGCAGTTTGCCGGCGAGAATTTCCACATTGCCTTCCATCTGATCGATTTCGTCATCGGTGAGCTTGCCCCACTGCTGTTTGAGCTTGCCCTTGATCTGACTGAAGTTGCCCTTTGCGACATCTTTGTTCATGAGTATCTCCGCCTTTGCGAAAGCTGAGCGCGGATTATTCCGCTTCTATTAAACGGCCGGGCCGCTGGACAAGATCCGAGATAACTCACGGCTGGAGCGATGCGTCTATTACTCTCAGCGAGTAGAGGAACGGCGGACGCCGCGATGTCGGAACGCTGTCGCGCACCGCGTCTGACTTCACGCCGGGGACGCTCGATTGTCGCTTCGTTCCAGCGCATCGCGATTCCAGGCGCTCAACGTCGCCGCCGCCTCATAGGTGGTCTGCAGAAATTCCATGAGCGCCGCATCGGGCGATGCTGAGTTGCGCATCTCTTCATACGGCAGGACAAACTCCTTCAGCGCTTCGTCGTAACGCGCCGCGTTGGGACGAACATCGGCTATCGCAAATCCTGGCGGTTCGGGATAGGCGTAGGAGTAGAAAGTCGCGTGCGGATACTGTTCGCCGCCAGCCCAGAATCCGGCGCTGCTGACTTCATGCGAATAGGCTTCGCGGGCGACCCAGTCAGGCAGATGTGGAACTCCACCCGGGTGTTCCGGCGCGGTTCTGCCGGAGAACCGTGTCACCGCGAGATCGGCGCTGCCCCAGAAAAAATGTACCGGGCTGCACTTTCCGATAAAACGCGCCCTGAAGTCCTCGAACACACGCTCGGTCTGCACCAGCACGCGCCAATAGCGGTTAACGTACTCGCGGTCGTACGAGCCGTGAATCTCATCCTGATCGAAGGGCGTCGGATCAGGCAGTTCATTAGGAATCGTGTGGATTGCGACGGTTATGCCAAGAGTCTGCAGCGCTTCCATGACTCTGCGGTAAAAGGTTGCCGTCGATTGCGCCTCGAGCGGCAAGCTCAGGACGCGGCCATCCGTGACGCGGACGAGCAGGCGGTGCTCTACGAAATCAAGATCAATCTGAAACGACGCGGCGCCATAGGGCATGAGGCGGGTGGACAGACCTGTTGCGGTCACTTGCAGCGCGACATGCCAGGAGTGATTGACCCAGGGACACTGTGCAAGGCGAATCTTGCCCACAATCTGCAGCCACAGATGCAACGTTGCGCAGGTTTCTCGCCAGGCTTCATACGGCAAGTCGGGCCATCGTGAGAGGGCGTCAGCGTTGCGCCTCATCATTCACCTCATCGGTAGGATGCAGGTATCTCGCTATTCGGATTCGACCCGGATTCGAGCATGCTTGACCTGAGTTGTGAATCCGGACTGTTCACTCGCTTGCAGGATGAGAGATCGCTCTCCTGAGGAAAATGCGCACCATGCTGACCAGCTTGCTGAATGTGTTGGCCCTCCTGGCGGTCGTCTTCGGCGTGCTCTGCGCCATTGTCTACTGGCGACAGGACAGCTTGATGTTCTTTCCTGCGCCGAACGACCCGATGCTGTCGCTGCGGCAGCAAGCGAATCGCGTGCAGATACCCGGGCCCGCCGGGCTGCTGGAAGGCTGGTGGATCGCGAATGAGCGCGCGACGCATCCTGCCGTGATTCTGTATTTCGGCGGCAACGCAGAGGATGTGCTGTACACCGCAATGACTGCGCCCATCTTCAATGCGCAGCGCATGCTGGTCGTGAACTATCGCGGTTATGGCCGCAGCCATGGCAAGCCGGGGCAAAAGGCGCTGTACGAAGACGCGCTCGCGGTCTACGACTATGCGACGCGAAGCGCTGCTGTGAAGCCCGAACACATCGTCGTCATGGGACGAAGCCTCGGAGCGGGCGTGGCCGCGATGCTCGCGAGCGAGCGCCACGTCGCCGGAGCCATCCTTATTACACCCTTCGACAGTATGGCTGCGGTGGCGGCGCATCACTATTCATTTCTTCCGGTGCGCGTGCTCCTCAGGCATCCGTTTCCGTCGATCGATTGGGCGAGGCAGGCGAAGGCGCCGGCGCTCATCGTCGCTGCAGAGCGCGACACGATCATTCCTCCCGTGCACGCGCAGCGATTGCACGATGCGTGGACGGCGGAGAAACAGATCCACATTCTAGAAGGCGTCGGTCACAACGATATCGAGCTGCATACGGAGTACTACCAGATCGTCAACGAATTCCTCATGGAAGCGGTGAGCGGTTAGCAAGAGCAACTCCTTGCAGTGAAAAAGGGCGTAAGCCCTTCTGGCTAACTGCCAACCGCTAACCGCCAACCGCTTCTTGTCGGCCCGCGGCATACTCCTTCGTCTTTCGGTTGGCGACAGAGGAGCGACCCATGCTTTTTACGATCCTTCTTTACGATGCTGATGAAGCAGTAGCCGCCCTGAGCAAGGAGGATGACGATGCGCTCGTCGCGAGACATCTCGCGGTGCAGGAGAAACTGGCAGCTGCAGGCAGGCTCGGACCCGTGGTGCGACTCAGCGCGTCGGGCACAGCGAAGACGTACAGACCGCGTCGCGCCGCGGTTACCGACGGGCCATTTGCCGAGACCAAGGAACAGTTGCTCGGTCTGTATGTCGTCGATTGCCCAACGATCGATGATGCGGTCGATATCGCGCGCTCTTTGCCCGTCCTGTCGACCGTTTTTGAAGTTCGCCCGGTAGCGCTCTATTTCCCCGGCGGTGAAATTGCGCCTGACGTGGTTGGCGGTTAGTCACGGCGAGTGAAATGGGAAATGGGGACTGTCCCCAATTCTTCGGCCATGTGCGGAATCAACGGGAATCGTAGGGCCCGCAAACGTGTCCGGGAGAAATGGGGACTGTCCCCATTTCCGCGCTCGGCGATTTGTCGGCCCGTCCGGGCCTGATTCGTCCTTCGGACGGTCAACCCGGTCACACCGCGATTAGGAGATGCAGCTATGAACGCAGTCCTGGCGTCCTCACCGGACCACAAGGTCGTATCCGCAGATGAATGGCTTGCCGCGCGCAAGCAGCATTTGATCAGAGAAAAGGAACTCACCCGGCTGCGGGATCAGGTGAACGCCGAGCGGCGCGAGCTTCCCTGGGTCCGGGTGGACAAAGAGTATGTGTTCGATGGACCGGAGGGCAGGCAGACGCTCGCCGAGCTGTTCGCCGGGCGCAGCCAATTACTCATCTATCACTTCATGTTCGGGCCGGGATGGAAGGAAGGCTGTCCTGGCTGTTCATTTCTGGCCGACCACATCGACGGCGCAAACCTGCACCTCGCCCATCACGACGTGTCGCTCGTCGTGGTATCGCGAGCGCCGTATCGGGAATTCGAACCGTACCGGCGGCGTATGGGTTGGAATTACAAATGGGTGTCGTCGCATGGCGGGGACTTCAACAGCGACCACCAGGTTTCCTTCACGAAGGAAGATCTCGCAAAAGGTCCGACCTATTACAACTATCGGCTTCGCGAGTCACAAACCGAGGGAGAAGCGCCTGGCGTCAGCGTCTTCTACAAGGACAAAGCAGGCCAGATCTTCCATACCTATTCATCCTATGAGCGCGGCGGCGATATCCTGATCGGCGCGCACAACTACCTCGATCTCACGCCGAAGGTCCGCAACGAGACGACGATCATGGATTGGGTGCGCAGGCACGATCGGTACTAGCAGCGCGCTGTCTTCTTGCAGCAGAGAGGTCGCGCGCGTCGCGGGTGGGGCCTAGCGTCCCCTCGCCTTGTTCCGATAGAACGCGGCGCGCATCAGCATTATCGAGGTCACCGGTGAACTCATCACGAGGAACAGAGTGATCAGCAATTCGTGAATCACCGGACGTCCAGCTATCGCCGAGGACGTCAGCATCGAGGCGACCACCACGCACGCTGCACCCAGCGTGTTGCCCATCGATGGGCTATGCATGCGCGCGAAGAAGTCGTGCAACCGCAGCAAACCGAGTGACCCAATCAATGTAATCAGCCCGCCGATAACCAGCAGCACGGCGGCCGGTGCAGTCGCCCAGAGAGGTAGTTCACCGGCGGTCATGGTTCGATTACCTCGCCGCGCAACAGGAACTTTGCAAGCGCCACTGAACTGACGAAGCCGAACAGCGAAATCAGCAACGCCATGTCGAAATACGCCGGCGAACCGGAGCGGATGCCGAGCATCAGCAACGTCAGCATGCCGTTGATATAGAGCGTATCGAGCGCAAGCACACGGTCCTGCGCCGCCGGCCCGCGGATCAGCCGGATCGCCGCACACACCATCGCGAGTACGAAGCACATCTGCGCAAACCACACCGCGTAATAAAATAGCGTGTTCATTCGAAGATCCTCATCAGCGGCCGCTCGTAGCGCTGCTTGATCGTGCGTATCCATTCGGCTTCGTCCCTGAGATCCAGCACGTGCAGCGTGAGCGTGCGCCCGTCGGCTGACAGATCCGCCCACGCCGTACCCGGCGTCGAGGTCACGATGGTTGCGAGGATCGCGAGTCCATGCGGATCGCGCAGGTCGAGCGGGACCTCGAGAAAGCCGGAGTGTACTTCGCGTTCGCGAACCAGTCCGAGCACGATGCGCGCCACGCCGATGTTCGAGCGCACCACGTCGACCAGCACCCTCGCGATGAGCGGCGCGATTTCATACAGCCGGCGCAGCCGCGGTTGTACCGGCCGCATCTGTGCGGCGGCGAGCATGAGCAGCACCGCGAGGATCGCACTGAACAGGATATGCCGGATGGCCAGCGTGTTGTTCAGGAGCAGCCAGATCGCCGCCACGGTGAGCGTCAGCACAGGCGGTACGAACTTCATGGCGCCGCCTCCCCGGTCTGTGCGTCGGTCGAATTCACGACGCGAATGTAGAC
>JBOHZJ010000003.1:0-9635 GCA_050738395.1 Steroidobacter sp. | reverse complement strand
CACGTCGCCGTTGACGCTCAGCAGCTCGAAGGTCAGGAACGAGCCCAGCGTCACGAAGCCCATGTGCGCGATCGAGGAATATGCGATCAGCTTCTTCATGTCCTGCTGCACGAGCGCGACAAAGCCGATGTACACGACTGCGATCAGGGACAACGAGATGACCAGCCAGTCGAGTGTGTTGCTCGCATCCGGCGTGACCGGCAGCGAGAACCGCAGGAAGCCATACCCGCCCATCTTCAGCATGATCGCCGCCAGAATGACGGAGCCGCCGGTCGGCGCCTCCACGTGCGCATCCGGCAGCCAGGTGTGCACCGGCCACATCGGCACCTTCACTGCAAACGCGAGCATGAAGGCGACGAAGATCAACAACTGCTCGTTCATGTTGAGCGGCAGACTCTGGAAGTCCGCGATTGCGTAGCTGCACTGCCCGGCGTCGCAGCTCTGCAGATACATGTAGATCAGCGAAACCAGCATGAGCACCGAGCCCAGGAACGTATATAGAAAGAACTTGATGGTCGCGTATACACGGCGCGGCCCGCCCCAGACCCCGATGATGATGAACATCGGGATCAGCATCGCTTCCCAGAACACATAGAACAGCAAGGCGTCGAGCGCCGCGAACACGCCGATCATCAATCCTTCCAGGATGAGAAACGACGCGTAGTACTGCGCGGGCTTCCGGTCGATCACCGTCCAGCTGGCGATCACCACGAGCGGTGTGATGAAGGTCGTCAGCAGAATCAACGGCATCGCGATGCCATCGACGCCAAGCGAGTACCAGGCGTTGAACGCCGTGATCCACTCGCGTTCCTCGACAAACTGCATCTGCGCCGTCGTGAGGTCGAAGTTGGTATAGAGCAGCGTTGAGATCCCGAACGTCGCCGCCGTTGTAAGCAGCGTTATCCACCGTCCGAGGCCTACGGCGCGTTCACCGAGGGCGAGCATGAGGACGCCGCCGAGAATCGGCAGCCAGATGAGTACGCTGAGAATGGGCCAGTCAAATTGCATGGTTGCTTGTCTTCAGGGATCAGCGCAGCACGTACCACCCGAGCAGCGCGGACAGTCCGATGATCATTACGAAGGCATAGTGATACAGGAAGCCGGACTGCATGCGGCGCATCACGCCCGCCAACCAGCCGACCATGCGCGCCGTGCCGTTGACTGCGGCGCCGTCGATCAGCGCCACATCGCCCACACGCCACAGCGCCGAGCCGAGTCCGCGACTGCCGCGTGCGAAAACAGCTTGATTGATTTCATCGAAATAGTATTTGTTCGCCAGCAGACTGTAGAGCGGTGAAAATCTGCCGGCGATTCTGGCGGGCAGATCCGGACGCTTGATATACAGAAACCACGCAACGAGCAGGCCGAGCAGCGCGAGGTAAACAACCGGCTGCGACAACGCGTGCAGCGCGAATGCGCCGGAGCCGTGAAATTCCTCGCCGATGCGCGCGAGCACGTCGTGCTGCGGAGACACGAACAACGCCTCGCCAAAATAATCGCCGAACAGCACCGGACCGATCGTGAACCATCCGATGATGAGCGAAGGAATGGCGAGCAGGATCAAAGGCGCCGTTACAACCCAGGGACTTTCATGCGGCTGGCCGTGATGTCCGTGAGCGCCATGTGCAGGACTGTCGCGTGAATCATGCGCGCGATCAGGCTCGTGGCCAGCGTCGGCGTCCGTATGCAGGTGTGTGCTTTCGCTCTCGGCATGGCGCCCCGCGCTGACGAAGCGCTCGGGCCCGTGGAAGGTCATGAATAGCAGTCGGAAGCTATACAGCGCAGTTACGAAAACGCCGAGGAATACGCACCAGTAGGCATAGGTTGCGCCTGGAATATGCGATGCATGCACCGCCTCGATCAGCGCGTCCTTCGAAAAGAACCCCGACGTACCCGGAAATCCGATCAGCGCAAGCGTCCCGGCCAGCGACGTCCAGTAGGTGATTGGCAGGTATTTTTTCAGACCGCCCATCTTGCGCATGTCCTGTTCGTGATGCATCGCGATGATCACTGACCCAGCCGCCAGAAACAGCAGCGCCTTGAAGAACGCATGCGTCATCAAATGGAACATCGCCGCGCCGTACGCGGACGCGCCCAGCGCCACAGTCATGTACCCGAGCTGCGACAGGGTCGAGTACGCAATGACGCGCTTGATGTCGTTGTTCACCAGGCCAAGCAGCCCCATGAAGAATGCAGTCGTGGCGCCGATGATCAGAACAGTCGACAGCGCCGTCTCGGACAATTCGAACAGCGGCGACATGCGCGCCACCATGAAAATGCCGGCGGTCACCATGGTCGCCGCGTGAATCAGGGCGGAGATCGGCGTCGGACCCTCCATCGAATCGGGCAGCCATACGTGCAACGGGACCTGCGCGGATTTGCCCATGGCGCCGATGAACAGGCAGATGCAGATCACGGTCATCGCCTGCCACTCGAGATCTGGAATGATCTGCATCGTGTTCACAGCAATTGCCTCTCGCTGGCCGAATACCGTCGCGTAATCGAGAGAGCCGGTGTAATAGGCGACGCCGGCGATGCCGAGCACAAAACCGAAATCGCCGACGCGATTGACCAGGAACGCCTTGAGGTTGGCGAAGATCGCCGACGGCCGCGTGTACCAGAACCCGATCAGCAGATAGGAAACGAGTCCGACCGCTTCCCAGCCAAAGAACAACTGCAGGAAGTTGTTCGACATCACCAGCATCAGCATCGAGAACGTGAACAGCGAGATGTAGGAAAAGAATCGCTGGTAGCCGGGATCCTCGTGCATATAGCCGATCGTGTAGACGTGCACGCACAGGGACACGAACGTCACCACGACCATCATCATGGCGCTCAGGCGATCCACCAGGAAGCCGATTTCCATGTGCATGCCGTCGCTGACGAGCCAGGTGTAGACGCTCTCGTTCAGCGTTGGCGCGCCATCCAGCAGCAGCAGCTTGAGCATCCACGCAGACAGGCCGAACGACAGCGCGACGCCGGCGATCGTTATGCAATGAGCGCCGACACGGCCAATCACCCGGCCGGCCAGACCCGCGACGATCGCCGCAATGAGCGGCGCGAGCACAATCGTCAGCAATGCAGAATGGGGAATCATGAGTCGGATCGCGGTAACTTTCTGTTGGTGTTCTTGGTGCGATTGGCGGATCAGCCCTTCATCGTGTCGAGCTGCTCAACGTTGATGCTCTTGCGCTGACGGAACAACACCACGAGGATCGCAAGTCCGATCGCCGATTCAGCGGCCGCGACCGTCAGGATGAAGAACACGAAAATCTGTCCGTCGAGGTCGCCGAGATGGCGCGCGAACGCCACGAAATTGAAATTCACGGCGAGCAGCATCAACTCGATGCACATCAACAACAGGATGACGTTCTTGCGATTCAGGAAGATTCCCGCGACGCTGAGCGCGAACAACAGTCCCGCGAGCAGCAGTGTGCTTTCCAACGGAATCATGACTGTTTCTCGGCCGGCATCTTCACGATGCGAACCCGGTCCTTCGCGCGAACGGATACCTGTGCTGCGACATCCTGCGCCTTCAATCCGGGGCGCTGCCGCATGGTGAGCGTGATCGCCGCCACGATGGCGATCAGCAGAATCATCGCCGCCAACTCGAACGGGTACAGATATTTCGTATAGAGCAGCTCTCCCAACGCCTGCGTATTGCTGTATCCCGCGACAGCGACGCTGGGCGATGCTTCAGCGCCGGCGCCGCCCAGACTCCTGACCCACACGACGCTTGCGATCTCGAACACGACGATGATCGCGATCAGAATCCCGAGCGGTGCGTAGCGCGTGAATCCTTCACGCATCTGCGCAACGTTGACGTCGAGCATCATGACGACGAACAGGAACAGCACCATCACGGCGCCGACATAGACGAGCACCAGCACGATCGCGAGGAACTCCGCTTCCATCAGCAGCCACAGAATCGCGCTATTGAAGAATGCAAACACCAGGAACAAGGCCGCATGCACCGGGTTGCGCGCGGTAATCACGCCTAGCGCCGCCACGACAAGCACGGCTGCGAAGGCGTAGAACAGGATTTCGGTAATGGTCATGGCGGAAGAAGCGGTTAGCGGTTAGCGGTTAGCGGTTGGTCCGGAAAACGGAACCGGATTCGCTCGTTGAGCTTCATCGGCGCATCGAATGCTCGCAGTTTCATGTGCATACTCTTTTTGACTAACCGCCAACCGCTAACCGCCAACCGCTTCCTATTTGTATCTCGCATCCGCGGCCTTGTCGGCCGCGATCATGGCTTCGTAGCGCTCGCCAATGGCGAGCAATTTGTCCTTCGTCATGATGTTCTCGCCGCGATTCTCCATGTGGTACTCGTGAATTCGCGTCTCCACGATCGCATCCACCGGGCAGGCTTCCTCGCAGAATCCGCAGTAAATGCACTTGAACAGATCAATGTCGTAACGCGTCGTGCGCCGCGTGCCGTCGGCGGCGACGTCGGACTCGATCGTGATCGCGAGCGCCGGACATACCGCTTCGCACAGCTTGCAGGCGATGCACCGCTCCTGGCCATTGGCATAGCGACGCTGCGCATGCAGTCCGCGAAAGCGCGGCGACTGCGGTGTCTTTTCTTCCGGATATTGAACGGTGATGTTCGGCCGGAACAGAAACTGGCGCAACGTCACCCACAACCCAAGGAACAGTTCGGTCAGGAAGAAAGTCTTGAAGAAACTCGCAGGCGTATTCATGGCGTCACATCACTCGAGCCCACGGGCCGATCTTGTAGATCCAGAAGATGCCTTCCACCATGATCCAGACGAGCGTCACGGGTATGAAGATCTTCCAGCCGAGGCGCATGATCTGGTCATAGCGATAACGAGGAAAGGTGGCCCGGAACCACAGAAAACAGAACAGGAAAAACGAGATCTTCGCGAAGAACCAGAAGAAGCTCGGCGCCGCGAGCCAGCCGGGAACCGGATAGCCCTCGAAAGGCGACAACCAGCCGCCGAAGAAGAACACCGACGCCAGCGCAGAGATCAGGATCATGTTGACGTACTCGGCGACGAAGAACACGGCGAACGCCATGCCTGAGTACTCCACGTGATGACCGGCGACGATCTCCGATTCGCCCTCCACGACGTCGAATGGCGCGCGGTTGGTTTCGGCGATGCCGGAGATGAAGTAGACGACGAATAGCGGCAGTAGCCACCAGAAGAAGTAGCTGAAGAATCCGCCGCGCTGCGCGTCGATGATCTCGCCGAGATTGAGCGAACCCGCCGCCATCACCACGCCGACGAGCGCGAAGCCCATCGGGATTTCATACGCGACCATCTGCGCTGCGGCGCGCATGGCGCCCAGAAAGGCGTATTTCGAATTGGTCGCCCAGCCCGCGAGGATGATCCCGTACACACCTGCCGAAGTGAGCGCGAGAATATAGAGCAGGCCGGCGTTGATATCGGCGACAGTGAACCCGGGCCAGAGCGGCATCACAGCCCACGTGCCCAGGGCTGGAATCAGGGCGAGCAACGGTGCGAGGAGGAACAGAAACTTGTTCGACTTCGTTGGAATGATGATTTCTTTGACGAGCAGCTTGAGCACGTCGGCGAAGGGCTGCAGGATGCCGAACGGCCCAACGCGGTTCGGACCAATGCGCACCTGAATGGAGCCGATGACGCGGCGTTCGGCGAGCGTCAGGAACGCCATCATCAGAATCACGCTGATGAACAGGATGACGGCGACCACGCCGTACCACACCACCGCCTGAATCCATTGCGGCAGGAACGACATCAGGTCCGCGGCCCAGGCAGGAATGATGCTCACGCGCCCCGCCCTCGCAGCAGATCGCGCGCTTCACGTGTGCTCTGCAGCGCGCTGGACCGGCGCACAATGGCGTCGACCTGATAAATGGCCACATCGCGTTCCGCAGTCGACGCGCTCAATGAGAGTTTCGATTGCAAGGTGCGCGCTGCAGCCTTGAGTGCAAACTCAGGCGCTTCGCTGATCGCCCTGCGCACCTCTTCGGTAATCTGATCCGAACTCGTGTAGTCGAACCCGGGCAGGTTCAGGAGATTCGCGAGCACACGCAACACCTTCCAGCCGGGCCGTGCTTCGCCTACCGGCGAGGCGGCTCCCGGCACGCTCTGCCAGCGTCCTTCGAGATTGACGTACGTTCCGGAGGTCTCCGCGAACGTGCCAATCGGAAGAATGACATCCGCAAATTCCTTCGCTGACGCGTACGGCGACAATGCGACGACGCATTCCGCCGCCTTCAGCGCATCCAGCGCAGCCGAAACAGCAATATCGTGCGCCGGCTCAATTGCGCCGAAGACGACATAACTCTTGAGCCGCGCCGCAAACATGTCCGCAAGGTTGAGACCAGCAGGCTGCGCGGGTCGACCGCCGACTGCGCGGTGTGGAAGAACGCCCGCAAGCGCTGCGCCCACGGCGTTGCCGCCTTCCGGCACATAACCGAGGGTAGCGCCCGTGAGTTCGGCAAGCGCCGCGGCGACCAGACGCAGATCGGCGAAGGCAGCGTCGCGCTGCGCGATCGCGCCAAGAAGAATCAGACGACGTTCACCTTCAAGCAGTTGCTGCGCGACAGCGCGATGCATCTCAGAGGGTTGAGCGTTCGCAGTCAGCGCATCGATTGAACCGGGCGCGTTCCGGCCGGAAGCGCTGACCGCCGCCGCCGCGATCGCAGTCAGATGCTCGAACATGTGAAGCCCATTGGCGGATAAGTACCCCGCGATCGGGAACAGATACTCATATCGCTGTGGGTTCACGAAGGAAATTTTCGCGCCGCGCAGCGCCGCCTTGCGAAGACGGTGAGCAATGAGCGGCGCCTCCTTGCGAAGATTTCCCCCGACCACGAGAACCGAATTCGCCTGCTCCAATTCTGCAATCGAGCAACCCAGGGCCGGATAGAGCGGATCGCCGGCTTCGTCGCGAAAGTCGGTGCGACGCAGGCGGTGGTCGAGATTCGCACTGCCCAGTCCGCGAGCGATGCGCGCCAGCAGATGCAGCTCTTCCAGCGTTGAATTCGGAGATGCGATCGCGCCGATCTGCGTTCCGCCGTGCTGCTTGGCGATGCGGCCAAGACGCTCGGCGACGCGCGCGAGTGCGGTCTCCCAGTCGGTCTCCCGCCACATGCCGTTCTCGCGGAGCATTGGCTTGAGCAGACGATCCTCGCTGTAGACGCCCTGATAACTGAAACGGTCGCGATCGGCGATCCAGGTTTCATTCACGGCCTCGTTCGGCCTGGGAACGATGCGCATGATGCGTCCGCGCAGCACATGCGCGTACAGATTGGCGCCGACGCTGTCATGCGGCGAAATGAGCGGATGCTGGGTCATCTCCCATGCGCGGGCGCGATAGCGATAAGGCTTGTTGTTGAGTGCGCCGACTGGGCACAGATCGATGATGTTCGCCGACAACTCATGCTCGACGCTCTTCTCGATGTACGTGCCGATCTCCGTCATTTCACCACGGCCAACCGTGCCCAACTCCTGAAAGCCCTGTATCTCCTGCGTGAAACGCACGCAGCGCGTGCAGTGAATGCAGCGTGTCATATCGGTCGACACCAGCGGCCCCAGATTCTTGTCCTTCACTACGCGTTTGCGCTCGGCATAACGCGAGATGTCGCGACCGAAGCCCATTGCAAGATCCTGCAGTTCGCATTCGCCGCCCTGATCGCAGATCGGACAGTCGAGCGGATGATTGATCAGCAGGAACTCCATCACCGCTTTCTGCGCGGCGATCGCCTTCGGCGATCGGGTGAACACCTTCATGCCTTCAGCGACCGGCGTCGCACACGCGGGCATCGGCTTCGGCGCCTTCTCGATTTCGACCAGACACATGCGGCAGTTCGCCGCGACGGCGAGCTTCTCGTGATAACAGAAGCGCGGCACATAGATTTCGTGCGCGTCTGTCGCCTGGATCACCATCTGACCCTTGCGCGCCTTTATCGGCACGCCGTTGACTTCGATATTGACCTGATCGTCTGACATGGCTGCTGAAATCGCTTGCTCAGGCGGCGCGACGTGCGTCGCGCTCCACGACGCTGTGACCGTGTTCGATCATGTACTCGAACTCGTGCCGGAAATGCTTCATGAAGCTCTGAATGGGCCACGCGGATGCATCGCCGAATGCACAGATCGTATGTCCTTCGATCTTGTTCGCCACATCCACCAGCATGTCGAGGTCTTCCCTCGCGCCCTGACCCGCAAGAATTCGCTTGAGCACGCGGTTCATCCAGCCGGTGCCCTCGCGGCACGGCGTGCACTGGCCGCACGACTCGGCGTAGTAAAAGCGCGAGATACGCTCGAGCACGCGCACCATACAGGTCGTCTCATCCATGACGATCATTGCGCCGGTGCCGAGCGCGGAGCCCACCTTTCGCAGACCGTCATAGTCCATCGTGACGTCCATCATCATTTCACCGGGAACGACCGGCACGGATGAGCCGCCGGGAATGACGGCTTTCAGCTTCCGGCCGCCGCGCATGCCGCCGCACAGTTCCAGCAGATCCTTGAAGGGAATGCCGAGCGGCAACTCGAGATTCGCCGGCTTGTTCACGTGCCCGGAGACCGAGAAGATCAACGTACCGCCGGAGTTCGCAACGCCGAGGTCCGTGAACCATTTCGGACCTTTGCGCAGGATCGTCGGCACGGACGCGTAGCTCTGCGTGTTGTTGATCGTCGTCGGCTTGCCGTACAGACCGAAATTCGCGGGAAACGGCGGCTTGAAGCGCGGGCGGCCCTGTTTGCCCTCGAGCGATTCGAGCAACGCGGTTTCTTCGCCGCAGATATATGCACCGGCGCCGATGAACGAATACAGATCGAAATCAACGCCCGAGCCCAGCAGGTTCTTGCCGAGCAGACCCGCCGCATACGCTTCCTTCAACGCTTCTTCGAAGCGCGGCACGGGCTCTGCAAGAAACTCGCCGCGGATGTAGTTGTAGCCGACCGTCGCGCCCATCGCGTAGCCGCCGATCGCCATCCCTTCAATCAGCGCATGCGGGTTGTAGCGCAGGATGTCGCGATCGTGACAGGTCCCGGGTTCGCTCTCATCGGAGTTGCACACCACATACTTCTGTATGGGTGCGTTGCGCGGCATGAAGCTCCACTTGAGGCCAGTCGGAAAGCCCGCGCCGCCGCGGCCGCGCAGACCTGACGCTTTCACTTCCTCGATGATCTGCTCGCGCGGCGTCTTCTCGCGCAGGATGCGCTCCCACACTTCGTAACCGCCGATCGTGCGATAGGTCGCAAGCTCCCACGAGCGCTCCATTCCGAGCGGCTCGAAGCACACGAGATTCTGCGGGTACCTGGTTGTCATGGAGACGTTGTCCGTTGACAGTTGGCCGTTGACCGCAAGAACTCAGAGAAGCCGTGCGTAGGCCGGCGGCAGCCGTCTGGCTGACAGCGGACAACGGACAACGGACAACGGCGCACCGCGCAAGTCATTTGTGACGATCCAGAATTTCATCGACTTGCTCGGGCGTCAGATTCTCGTAGTACACGTGATCGACCATCATCATCGGCGCGTTATTACAGGCGGCGAGACATTCCTCTTCGCGTTTGAGGAAGAAGCGCCCATCCGCGGTGCTTTCGCCGACCTTCACGCCCAGCCGCTTTTCCACGTGCGCGAGAATGTCCTCGCCGCCGCAGAGCATGCATGAGATG
>JBOHZJ010000002.1:0-3938 GCA_050738395.1 Steroidobacter sp. | reverse complement strand
TCGAGAATCGCGAACTTCGCCGCGTCGGGCAAGGCAGCGAACCTGTTGCGCGACTGAATCGCCTCGCCGCCATGACGGAGAATCACTTCGCGAAGATTGATGCTGCGTCCGTCGTGTCCATACGGCGAGGTTGACCCGACGCCCCACAGCGGCTCGGTCACGAACTCAGTCGTCATCTCGCCGTTGTAGTTGCGCTCGTGAAACGCGGCTCCGAGGTCGTGACGTTTCAGATCGGAAAAAAAATTGCGCACGACGAACGGCTGCTGCAGCGGATGCTTGATCGTGGCGTGGCCCGCGCCATCGTCTTCTTCGGCGACGAGCAGCGTTGCGGTCGAATAGAGGCTGTTCAAGACCGCGTACCTGGTATCGTATTTCGTTTCCACGTCGGCGATGCGCCGATCACGCTCGATGCGCAGATTTTGCACATGACAGCCGGTGCAGCCGATCTGCTTCATGAGCCCCACGCCAAGCTGCGTTACCGGCGTCTGCCGATACGTGCCGGGTTTGAAGTAGTTGACGAGGTAGAACTCCATGTGATCGACCAGCGAGGCGGGGATCTCGTTGCGTACGCCGTCGTTATCCTTATCGTCGGAGGCATGCTGCGAGATCGGCGCCTGCACGAAGTCCTTCGAGCCGTCGAGCACCATCCCGGCCGGCGTCACCCTGCGCTGACCGCTTGCTGCAGCGGTCAAGAGCGGATCGACGGCCTGCAGCCCCATTTCATCGTTGAAAGCGCCGACCACGAACTCGCGAATAGATGTCGTCCCGCCTTGCGCGAAGAACGGCCGCACCCTCAGATCCGGATTGACGCCGTCGACGCCTGAAGAATCCACCGTGCCGTTGGTGTTCGCACGTATGACGCCAAAGCGCACCCCCTTCGCTACGAGCGGCCGAACGACAGCCTTCCCTGCGCCTTGTGCGTCAGCGACGGCGCGATCACGCGTAGCGCGCAGCTCCTGAGTCATCTCATCGGCCAGCATTTCCTGCAGACCGAGACCGAACAAGTGCGGCGCATCACGGCTATCGGGTCGGGTGACAACGTCGCCGCCAAAGCCGGCGGCGCCCCGCGGACGGCCATGACAGCCGGCGCAGCTCTCGATCAGGCCAGCGCCGATCGCGCCGACCTGATCGATATCGCCAATGCCGTCCTGGGTTCGCGGACCGAATCCCTGGCCGGTCGTGAACTTGCGCTGGAACAGTTGCCGGCCGCGCCGAATCGAGCGCGCCGGATCGCGCGCGATAATGTAGGCGGATGAATTCGGCGTCATGAGATCCCCAACGCCGGCGCCTATTTGCTGGTCGAGTGACTTGAAGATGCCCGCGCCCTCGATGTTGGGCGTCTGAGTCTGGTCTGTGAGCTGCGCGTGCGCGGTCGAAGCGAATAGCGGCGCGACAATGAGCAGCGCGCACGCACGATATGTCGTGGTGGACATAGTGATGTCTCCCTGATTTTTGTGAACCCCTCACTGCCGTCCATCGTGGGGCGGCATTCCCCTTATCGAAATCCGCAGGGACAATCTGACAGGCGCGGTGCAGCACTGAATGGACCTTAAGTCCGTTGTGAGTCGCCGACTGCCTGGAGCATGCTCCAGAATTCAAGTACGTACGGAAAGCCGAGCCTATCTGGCGTTGCCGGCCGCGTCGCTCAGAGGACTGCGAGAGCGCCTCAGCCTGTGCGCCTCTGACCTTTATTCATTCTTTATGTGGTCTTTCGCGGCTACTCGATTCCCCTGTGAAACTCACGCGCCAGGGCTCACAGATCGCGCAGGAACGCACGAGCGACTGCGGCTCGAGGAGAACGGCCCTCTTCATACAACGGCCGCCAGGCATCCCAGTCGATGTCGCTATCGTTGACCTGATCGAGCAGGCCGCTGAAATCGTCGCGAATCGCTGCGACAACGCCGCGCCGCCAGTCGATCCAGGAATCCGCCGCTGTTACTTTCGAAGCTGCACTTGACATAGTCATGCTCACACGCGCCGTTTATTGTTGCGGCGCTCCGTTGCGCGCGATCAACGCGTGACGGCTGCTTCGGTTCCGTTAAATTTCAGCGAGCTGTTGGACTGGCTGACTGGCTGGCCTGGTCTACCGGGCGACTGGTCGGAAAGGACTGGATTGGCAACGGAGCGCTTTCAGTCTGGCCGGTTGACCAGTTAGCCAATTAGCCCGCTCAATCAACGACTAGCTTGTATCCCGCGCCTGGCGCGGTCTGCAGCATCTGCGGCGATGCGGGGTCGAGTTCGATCTTTTGACGCAGTCGATGCACGAGCTGCTTGAGCAGCTGACGATCGCCGGACCCCTTGTGCCCCCATACCTGCATGAGCAGGCGATCGGAACTGACGGTGTGGCCGGCGTTGGCGATGAGCATCTGCAGCAGGCGCAGTTCCAGCTTCGTAAGACGCACGGGCGAGTTCGCCCCGACGCGCACCGTGTGCTCTTCCACGTCGAGGCTAATGCGTCCTGCGGCGAGCGGCGCGGAGTTTTCCATCCCGGCGCGACGCAGCAGCGCCTTGACTCTCGCCAGCAAGGTGCGCGGACTGAACGGCTTCGTCAGGTAATCATCGGCGCCCAGTTCGAGCGCGCGCACCAGATCTTCTTCCTCGCCGCGCACCGTGAGCATCATCACGGGCACGCGCGACTTCGCACGAATCGCCTCACACACCTGGAACCCGCTCGCGCCGGGCATGTTGATGTCGAGAATTACCAGATCCGGCGCTTCGGCTTCGAAGGCGCGGATTGCACTCAGGCCATCGCTCGCTTTCACGACCAGATAGCCGGCCTGCGAGAGCGAGAATGCAATCAGGGCAAGCAGATCCTGGTCATCGTCAGCACACAGCAGCTTCATGGCGCGTTGTCCGTTGTCAGTTGTCGGTTGTCCGGCAAGAGACGGCGTGTTCTGGTCCGAACGCACAACGCGCAACTCACAACGGACAACCGTGAAGGCGACTCACGCCTCACGGCTCACCGGCAGCGTCACTTCGAATCGCGTCTTGCCCTCGGGTGTGCGGCGCGCGCTCACGGAGCCGCCGTGCCGATCGACGATAGACTTGACGATCCAGAGCCCGAGGCCAAGGCCGCCGGGCTCCGGCTCGTGCTCGAGGCCGCGATAGAAACGATCGAAGATCGAATTGCTCTCGATTTCCGGCACACCGGGGCCCTCATCTTCCACCCACAACGCTAGTCGCTGATCGGCGTGCACGGCGCCGACGCAAACTGCGCTGCCCTCGGGAGCGAACTTGCTGGCGTTGGCGAGCAGATTCACGACAACCTGGGTGAGTCGCGGTCCGTCGCCGTCGACCTGCGGCAGGTCGTCCGGCAGATTCAGCTCGAGCCGCTGACGTCGTTGCATCAACAGCGCGCCGATGAGGGTCTCGGCGTCTTCGACGATCTCGGCGATGGCGACGCTCTGATGACGGATGGCGAGTTGCCCGGACTCGATGCGCACGCTCTCGAGCAGATTATCGATGAGCCGTGTGAGCCGCAGCGTGCCGCGTTCGAGGGACAGCACCAGCTCTTTCTGCTGCTCCGACGGCATCGTATCGAGACCCTCGCGCAGCAACTCGATCGAGGCGAGCTGCGCCGCAAGCGGCGTGCGGAACTCGTGCGAAATATTCGCAAGCACCGAATCGCGCGCACGACGTACGCCCTCGAGTTCAGTCTCATCGCGAATGACCTGGACCTGCATCTCATCGACCGGCGCCGCGCTGGTGATGATGGTCGTGCGGGATCCGCCGCTTTCAAGATTCAACTGCTCGGTCGCCCGCGCGCTGCCTTCAGTGCGGGCGCGGACGATCGGACAACGTGTTTCGCAGGGACGCTCGCCATTCTCCAGACACGGCTTGAGCACATCGCCGCAGAAGCGGCCGATCGCCTCCTCCGCGGACACCCCGAGCAAGCGCGCCGCTTGCGGATTGAGATAACGGATCACTCTGGATCGGTC
>JBOHZJ010000001.1:0-3554 GCA_050738395.1 Steroidobacter sp. | reverse complement strand
GGTAGCGAACGGACACGTTGCCTTCGAGCGCGTGCAGTTCGGCGATCTCGATCGTGAGCGGCGCCAGATCGATGCCAGTCACCTGTGCGCCGTGCTTCACCATCGCCTCGCTCAGCAAACCGCCGCCGCAGCCCACGTCGAGCACCTGTCGACCTCTCAGGGGGGCATGAGCGTCGACGTACTCGAGACGAACCGGATTCAGCGTATGAAGCGGCTTGAATTCACCCTCGCTGTCCCACCAGCGCTGGGCGGTCGCGTCGAAGCGTGCGATCTCGGCGGGGTCGTGATTGGAAGCAACAGTATTCGTCATGAATGTTTGAGACTTCCGGAGATGCGCTCCTGCCAACCGGCCGCGCGGCGCAGCACATCATCGCAATTGAGGCGTGTGAGCTGACTCTCGCGAACCAGCGCGCGGCCTGCCACCCAGACATCAGTCACCTGATCGCGCGCGGCGGCAAAGACGATGTGTGCGGCGACGTCGTAAACGGGTTGCGTTTGCGGTCGGGCAAGATCGATGCAACACAGATCCGCCCATTTACCCGTGACCAGCGAACCGATGACTTCGCTCAGACCCAGCGCCCGCGCCCCGTTCAGTGTGGCGGACTGCAGCCAGTCATGGGCAGTGACTTCCGGGTCGTCCGGATAAATTCCACGCGCCAGCAGGGCCGCGCTGCGCATCTCATCGAGGATGCTCAGATCGTTGTTACTCGCGGCGCCATCCGTTCCAAGCGCGACATTGACCCCCTGCGACCGCAGAGAAGCCGCGCGACATACGCCCGCGCCGAGCTTCAGATTCGACTGCGGGCAGTGCACGACGCTCACGCCGCCACGCACGACACGCTCCATGTCATCGTCGTTCAGATGCACCATATGGATGGCGTTCAGGAGGGGAGAGAGGAGCCCGAGGCGTTCGAGTCTGGCGATCGTACGTTCACCGGCGGCCTGCACTTCGGCGCGCGTTTCGTTGACGTGCATGGTCATCGGCAGATCGAGCTCATCAGCGTTGCGACGCACGCGCGCCAGCGCTTCATCCGTCAAAGCCGACGGTGCATAAGGCGCGAGAGCGGTCGTGATCAGCGGATCGTCGCGGTAATCATCGTGTAGCTTCAGCCCTTTGCTCAGATACTCATCCGCCGATCCCGCCCAGACGGTCGGGGCGTCGGTCACGGGTAATCCGATGCACGCGCGCATCCGCGCCTCGGACGCGGTTTGCGCGACTGTTTCCGGAAAGAGGTGCATGTCGGCAAAACACGTCGTGCCGCTGGTCAGCATGTCCGCGATCGCGAGTTCGGTTCCGTCGCGCACGTAATCCGCATCGATCCAGCGGCGCTCGATCGGCCAGATTTCCCGCTTCAACCATCGATCGAGCGATGCGCTTTCAGCCGCGCCCCGGAGCAGCGCCATCGCCGCGTGCGTATGCGCGTTTACGAATCCCGGCAGCAGGACATGCGACTCACGCTCGATGATTTCGCGCGCGGCGAAGCGCTGCGAGGCTTCATTCGCAGGCAGTATTGCGACGATCCGGCCCTGGTGAACGGCGACCGTATGGCGCTCCAGCACGCAGTTCGCGGGCTCGATCGGGATGACCCAGCGAGCTGTGATCAGCGCGTCGATGTGTTCCATGGAAATGGTCGTGCGAAGGCGGGCTCAAAGTATAACTTGAGGAGCTCTGAACGGTTCGGCGACGCGCCTTGCTGTGCTAAGATTCGGCCCTTCATCGCCCCGGGTTTGCATGCGCTTCGTCGCGTACTTCGCCCGGGAATGGACGAGCTGCCGATAAGCCCGAAAAGCGATATCAACCGCAGCGGTCCCACACGAAACTGAGCACCGACAGAACCCTGCATGGCTGAAATCGCGCGCGAAATTCTGCACGTCAATCTCGAAGACGAGATGCGCCAGTCGTATCTCGATTATGCGATGAGCGTCATCGTCGGGCGCGCGCTTCCCGACGTGCGCGACGGCCTGAAACCGGTCCACCGACGCATCCTGTTCGCGATGCACGAGAGCAACAACGTCTACACGCGCCCGTATGTGAAGTGCGCGCGCGTCGTCGGTGAGGTGCTCGGCAAGTTTCACCCGCATGGCGATAATTCCGCCTACGACGCGCTCGTGCGCATGGCTCAGACCTTCTCGATGCGCTACCTGCTGATCGACGGGCAGGGCAATTTCGGCTCGATCGACGGCGATCCGCCGGCCGCGTATCGATATACCGAATGCCGCATGACTGCGCTCGCGGCCGAGCTGCTCGCGGATATCGACAAGGAAACGGTCGACTTCGTCGATAACTACGACGGCAAGGAGCAGGAGCCGGTCGTATTGCCGACGCGGGCGCCCAATCTGCTGATCAACGGCTCCTCGGGCATCGCCGTCGGCATGGCGACCAACATCCCGCCGCACAATCTCGGCGAAGTGATCAGCGCCTGCATTGCACTCATCGATGATCCGGATCTGTCGATCGGCGGGCTGATGCAACACATTCCCGGCCCGGATTTTCCCACCGCCGGCATCATCAATGGTTCGCAGGAAATCGCGACGGCGTATCTGACGGGGCGCGGTCGTCTGTACGTACGTGCGCGCACCGAAATCGAAGAAGATGAAAAAGGTCGGCAGGCGATCATCATCACCGAGCTGCCTTATCAGGTGAACAAGGCGCGGCTGCTCGAGCGCATCGCCGATCTGGTGCGCGAAAAGATCATCGAAGGCATCGCCGGCGACGGCCTGCGCGATGAATCGGACAAGGACGGCATGCGAGTCGTCATCGAGCTGAAGCGCGGCGAAGTCGCCGACATCGTGCTGAACAACCTGTACAAGCACACACCGATGGAGCAGGTGTTCGGCATCAATATGGTGGCGTTGCAGGACGGCCAGCCAAAAGTTCTCAATCTCAAGGAGATCCTGGAAGCGTTCCTGCGCCATCGTCGTGAAGTCGTCACCCGGCGCACGATTTACGATTTGCGCAAGGCGCGTGAACGCGCACATATCCTTGAAGGTCAGGCCGTGGCGTTGGCCAATATCGACGACGTCATCGCGGTCATCAAGGCGTCGCCGTCGCCCGCTGAAGCCAAAGTCGCGTTGATGAGCCGGCCCTGGCCATCAGGCGCGGTTCCGCAGATGCTCGAGCGGGCCGGGCAGGTCGCGACGCGCCCGGATGGTCTTGCGAGCGAATTCGGGATGAAGGCGGAGGGCTACCGGCTCTCCGATGCGCAGGCGCAGGCCATTCTCGACCTCCGGCTCAATCGTCTGACAGGTCTCGAGCAGGACAAGATCTGGACCGAATTCCAGGAGCTGCTCGTGCAGATCCAGGATCTCGGCGACATCCTGGCGCGTCCCGAGCGATTGCTTACCGTCATTCGCGCTGAGCTCGAAGACGTACGCGCGAAGTATGCTGACAAGCGACGCACCGAGATCGTGCAGGATCACTCCGATCTCACGATCGAAGATCTGATCGAACAGCAGGACGTCGTCGTGACGCTATCGCATGGCGGCTACGCGAAAGCCCAGCCGGTAACGGCGTATCAGGCGCAGCGTCGCGGCGGTCGCGGCAGGGCCGCGAC